>NZ_JBSGAH010000001.1:0-489845 GCF_053600675.1 Streptomyces sp. NPDC005004 | reverse complement strand
GGTTGATAGGCCAGATATGGAAGCCCGGTAACGGGTGGAGTTGACTGGTACTAATAGGCCGAGGGCTTGTCCTCAGTTGCTCGCGTCCACTGTGTTGGTTCTGAAACCACGAACAGCCTCATGTGCCACACATGACGGTTTGATAGTTTCATAGTGTTTCGGTGGTCATAGCGTGAGGGAAACGCCCGGTTACATTCCGAACCCGGAAGCTAAGCCTCACAGCGCCGATGGTACTGCAAGGGGGACCTTGTGGGAGAGTAGGACGCCGCCGAACAAATTTTAAGAAAACCCCCGCACTATTGGTGCGGGGGTTTTCTGCGTTCCGGGACATTTTTCCGGACCCTTTTGCAGGCCCTTTTTCAGAAAGTGACGTCCGCCGTTTCCACGACGTCGGCCTCGCGGCCGGGTGCGCTGTGGAACTTCCAGTAGAGGTTGGTGTGGGCGACGACCTTGTCCGGGGTCGGGGCGCCGTACTGGGTGAGGTCCTCGGTGGTGTGGGCGTCGGCGACCAGCGTGGCGTCGTAGCCGCGGGTGATCGCGCTGTGCAGTGTCGAGCGGATGCAGACGTCCGTCTGGGCGCCGGCGACGACGATGCGGCCCACCTGACGGGCCGCGAGGACGGACTCCAGGTCCGTGGCGTCGAAGGAGTCGGGGTACTTCTTGTGGACCAGGGGCTCGTCGTCGTGGCGCTTCAGCTCGGGGACGTACTGCCAGGGGGAGCTGTCCCGGGGCATGTGGTCGTTCGAGTGCTGGACCCAGATCACGGGCACGTCCGCGGTGCGGGCCTTGTCGATCAGGGTGGCGACGTTCGCGATCACCTGGTCGCGGTCGTGGGCGTCCGCCATGACCCCGTTCTGCACGTCGATGACGAGGAGCGCGGTGTGCGGCCGGTCGGAGAGTGTGGTCATGCGGGCACCCTAGGGCGGGTCCACTGACAACGCGTGGACAGGCTGCGGAAATCCGCTGGGAGCGACCGGGGCGCCGGCACTAGCGTGGGGCCCATGAGCTCTGTGGATGTCGCTGGTTACGTGGTCCGGGGGATACGCGCCGACGAGTGGGAGCGGGTGAGGGAGCTGAGGCTCGCCGCCCTGCGCGATCCGGTCGCCCCGCTCGCCTTCCTGGACACGTACGAGAACGCTGTCGCCAAGGAGGACCGGTTCTGGCGGGAGCGGACCGAGATGGCGGCGGAAGGGGCCACGAAGGGGCGGCAGTTCGTCGCAGAGGCGGCAGACGGGAGCTGGGTCGGGTCGGTGACCGTGCTCATGGAGCAGCCGGGCACCGAGGACTGGTCGGGGCGTCCGGTCGAGCGGCGGCAGGGGCATGTCGTCGGGGTGTTCCTGCGGGACGGGCATCGGGGCAACGGGCTGATCCAGGCTCTGCTGGAGGCCGGTGTGGCGTGGGCGTGGGAGCAGGAGGCCGAGCGGGTGCGGCTGTTCGTGCACGAGGACAACGAGCGGGCGCAGAAGGCGTATCTGAAGGCCGGGTTCGGGCCGACCGGGCTTGTGCTGTCCTTCGCCAACGACGAGACGGCCAACGAGCTGGAGTTCGCCCTAGACCGTTAGCTCTTCGTGCGGCCAGCGGGCCCTCGCCTGTTCGCGGGAGCGCAGCAGGGCCCGGGTGTCGAGGCCCTGGGCGATGCCGGTGGCCAGGAGGCCGGGGAGCTGGGGGACGGGGGCCACGGCCGCCACGTCCTCCAGAACCAGGGTCAGTGGTGGGTCGAGCCGACCGGAGGATGACCGTTCGGCCATGCGCCGGCCGTGCTCGACCACGCTGGAGACGAGGGCCGTCAGCAGGGGCATCGCGCCCGGGCTGGTCCGGGGGTCCTCGATGGTTTCACCGACCACATACAGCGTGCCCCCTTCGTGGACGAAGGAATCCAGGGCGAGCGTGTCGGTTCGGTGAGGAGTGCAGGACTCGCGGACGTTGACCGTGGTGAGCGCGGAGAGCGCACGGCCGGTCAGTTCCTGGGCGATGTCGCGGCGTTCGGGGTGGGCGGTGAGCGCGGCCTCGAGTTCGCCCGCGGCGCCGGGCGCGGCCTTGGGGTGGGTGCGCAGGACCCGTACCGCGTCCTGGATCTGTGTGCCCAGGGCCCAGCGGTGGACGTGGCGGACGGTGCGGCCGTCCAGTGCGGCGGCGTGCAGACAGCTGCGCAGCAGGGTGACGGCGGTGTCCGTGACGGCCTGGTCGATCTTTGCCGAGGGGCGTACGGGGGCCAGGAGTGCCGTCGCCCGCTCCAGCGCCGTCGCCTTGTCCTCGCAGCCCGCGGTGGGGGACCAGTGGAGGCGGGCCGGGGTGTCGCAGCGGTGGGTGGGGTCGTACAGGAGGGTCGGGCCGAGCTTGGCGCGGGCGTCCTTGGTGGCCGCCCACAGTGCCGGTTCCGAGGTGACGACCACGGCGGCGCCGGGGGCGTCCTGGAGGGCCTGGGTGGCCGTCGTGCGGCGGTCGTCGGGGGCGCCGTAGAAGACGGGGCTCACGGCCGGGAGCGGGGCGGTGGGAGCCGCCACGGGGGCTTCCGGGAGCGGCGGTCCGGTCTCCTGGGGGGCCTGGGCTTTCCGGGGTTCCTGGGGGGTGGGCTCCGGGCGGGGCACGGGGACCGGAGGCGGGGCGGGGACCTCGTGGACCGGTGCGGCCGCCTCCTGTGGCGAGGGTGTGGGCGCGGTGGCCCGGCGTGCCTTGCCCGCGCGCCAGCGGGCGAAGGTGCCGAGCACGAACACCGTCAGGACGAACAGGATCATGAGCTGGCCGATGAACAGGCCCCAGAACAGTCCCCAGTTGGGCAGGTCGTCCGGCGGGGTGCCGGGCCAGGCGCCCGCGATGTCGTGGGGGGCGCCGATGAGGTGGCGCATGGCGAGCGGGGTGCGGGTGAAGGCGAGCGGGGCGGGCCAGCCGCCCCTGGCGAGCAGGGCGCCCAGGCCCGTCGCCGTCCACACCAGCAGGGTCATGCCGAGGAGGAAGGCGAGCAGGCCCAGGAGCAGCCCGTCCGGGATGCCGCCCCGGGCCTCCTGCCCCGCGCCCCTACCGTCTCGGTCGTCCGCTCTCACGCGCGCTCCCTCGCCCTCTCCGCCGTGCCACCGTGGTCGTCTACGCGACCGTCGATTCGGAGTCGCCCAGGTGCTGTTCCACGAAGGCGGCCGCCCGGCGCTCGGCCTCCAGCTCGGCGGCGAACAGCGCGTCGTCGGCCGACATCTCGCTGGAGGACTCGGTCATCGCGCGGTCGGTGAAGACCAGCGGGCGTTCGGTCTCGGTGATCAGGTGTTTGACCACCTGGACGTTGCCGTTGACGTCCCAGACGGCGATGCCGGGGGTGAGCGTCGGGATGATCTCGACGGCCCAGCGGGGCAGGCCCAGCACGCGTCCCGTCGCCCGTGCCTCGTCCGCCTTCTGGGCGTAGATCGTCCGGGTGGATGCCATCTTCAGGATTGCCGCGGCCTCCTTGGCCGCCGCGCCGTCGACCACGTCGGAGAGGTGGTGGACGACCGCGACGAAGGAGAGGCCGAGGCGGCGGCCGAACTTCAGCAGCCGCTGGAACAGCTGGGCCACGAACGGGCTGTTGATGATGTGCCAGGCCTCTTCGACCAGGAAGATGCGCTTCTTGCGGTCGGGCCTGATCCAGGTGTGCTCCAGCCACACGCCGACGATCGCCATGAGGATCGGCATGGCGATGGAGTTGCGGTCGATGTGGGAGAGGTCGAAGACGATCAGCGGGGCGTCCAGGTCGATGCCGACCGTGGTCGGGCCGTCGAACATGCCCCGCAGGTCGCCGTCCACCAGACGGTCGATGACCAGGGCGACGTCCAGGCCCCAGGCGCGTACGTCGTCCAGGGCGACGTTCATCGCCTCGGCCGACTCCGGTTCGGGGTGGCGCAGTTGCTCGACGATGTCGGTGAGGACGGGCTGGCGGTCGACGATGGTCTCGTTGACGTAGGAGTGGGCGACCTTGAGGGCGAAGCCCGCGCGTTCGTCCAGTCCGTGTCCCATGGCGACCTCGATGATCGTGCGGAGCAGCGCGAGCTGGCCCGTGGTGGTGATCGCGGGGTCGAGGGGGTTGAGGCGGATGCCGTGGTTGAGGGCGGCGGTCGGGTCGAGCCGGATGGGGGTTATCCCCAGCTCCTCCGCGATGAGGTTCCATTCGCCGACGCCGTCCTCGCCCTGGGCGTCCAGGACGACGACCTGGCGGTCACGGAAGCGGAGCTGGCGCAGGACGTAGGTCTTCTCCAGCGCCGACTTGCCGTTGCCGGACTCGCCCAGAACGAGCCAGTGCGGGGCGGGGAGCTGCTGGCCGTAGAGCTGGAAGGGGTCGTAGATGTACCCCTTCCCGGAGTAGACCTCGCGGCCGATGATGACGCCGGAGTCACCGAGGCCGGGGGCCGCGGTGGGGAGGTAGACCGCCTGGGCCTGACCGGTGGAGGTGCGCACCGGGAGGCGGGTGGTCTCGACCTTCCCGAACAGGAAGGACGTGAAGGCGTCGGTGACGGCGGACAGCGGATCTCGCATGGAGAGCCCCTACCTTCGGATGCCGGTGGCGAACGGGAGGGTGTTCACGAACGCGCGGTGGTGCTCGCGGTCGCACCACTCCAGCTTCAGGTACGACTTGCCCGCGGAGGCCCGGATGGTGCGCTTGTCGCGGTTGAGGGCCTCCGGTGAGCGGGCGGAGACGGTGATGTACCCGACGAGGTTGACGCCGGCCGCGCCGCTGGCGAGGTCCTCGCCGCGCTGGTCGAGGCGGTTGTGGGCGGCGATGTCGCGCGGGTCGACGGTGCGGTTCATCTTGGCGGCGCGGGACGCCTCGGCCTCGTCGTTGGTCTTCTCGGTGAGCATGCGCTCGATGGCGACCTCGGTGGGTTCGAGGTCCATGGTGACGGCGACCGTGCGGATGACGTCCGGGGTGTGGACGAGCAGCGGGGCGAGGAAGTTGACGCCGACGGGGGTCATCGGCCACTCCTTGACCCAGGCGGTGGCGTGGCACCAGGGGGCGCGGGTCGAGGACTCGCGGGTCTTGGCCTGGAGGTAGGTGGGCTCCATGGCGTCGAGTTCGGCGGGCCAGGCGTTGCGCTTGGTCATGGCCTGGATGTGGTCGATGGGGTGGTCCGGGTCGTACATGGAGTGCACGAGGGAGGCCAGGCGGCTCTGGCCGAGCGGCTGGCGGACGCGGATGTCGGCCTCCTGCAGGCGCGAGCAGATGTCGGTCAGCTCGCGGGCCATGACGATGGCGAGTCCGGCGTCGCGGTCGAGCCTGCGGCCCGCCTGGGGGCGGGCGGCGCGGGCCATGGCGTGGGCCTCGGAGGCGAGTTCGCGGTTGTACGGCATACAGGCGACCAGATAGGCGCGGTGCTGCTCGCTGCTCGTGGAGACCATGGACTGGAGCTGGTCGTAGGAGCGCTGGAGCCACTCGGGGGAGCGTCCGTCGCCGCGCAGCGCGACGTCCTTGGCGTGGGCGTCGGGGTCGGCGGGCAGGGTGCGGGCGAGCATCTGGATGCGCCGGACGAAGCCGTCGCCGTTGGCCACGTGCTTGAGGAGGGTGCCGAAGCGGTCGACGAGGGCTTCCTGGTCCTCGGAGTCGCGCAGCCCGACGCCGGGACCCTCGATCTCGATGGCGGCGGTGACGGTCTTGCGGTCCGCGTGGAGCAGGACGGCGATCTCGTCGGGGCCGAAGGGGGCGGCGAGCCAGCTGATGCGGCCGATGCCGGGCGGCGGGCCGATCTCGATCTCGCGGCCGTCCAGGCGGGTGCCCGCCTCCATGACGGCGGAGCGGTAGGTCGCGCCGCGCTTGACGGTGCGCTTGTAACTGCGGTTGATCTCGAACCACTTGTAGAAGGTGCGGCGCTTGTACGGCACGTAGACGGCGGCGAGCGCGAGCAGCGGGAAGCCGGTCAGGAGCACGATGCGCAGCGGGAGCGCGGGGACGAGGAGGCCGCACATCATGCCGAGGAAGGCGCCCGCGACGATGAGCGCGATCTCGCCGGACTCGCGGTTGCGGCCGATGATCGCGTTCGGCCGGGCCCGGCCGATGAGATACGTACGGCGGGGCGTGACCGGATGGGACAGATGGGACTCGGTCGTCAACGCCCTTCACCTCCAGTGCGGTTGGTGCTGCTGTTGCGGGTGTCTCCGGCGTGCGGGGTGGCGGCCGGGCTGGGGGCGCGGGGCGCGGGGGTGGCCGCGCCGCCGCCTCCTTGCGGGGTACGGCCGCTGTGGGCGGCCACGCCGCCGCTGGCGGGGTTGGCGGGGCGGGGGGTGGACCCTCCGCCACCGCCCGCGTTGCTGTCGGCCCGTGTGCTGTGGGTCTTGATGCCCTGGGCGACGAGGGTGGCGGGGGAGCTGATGACGGCGGCGGCCTTGTTCTCGGCGCCCTGCATGATGCGGTTGTTGCGGGAGCCGGCGATCTCGTCGCCGAAGCCGGGGACGAAGCGGTAGATCATCGCGCTGGCGAAGATGGCGAGCAGGATGATGGAGAGGCCGGAGACGACGGCGCCGAAGGCGTCCGGGCCGTTGTCGCCGGAGAGGGCGCCGGCGAGGCCGAGCACGATGACGATGACCGGTTTGACCAGGATGACGGCGATCATGATCCCGGCCCAGCGGCGGACGTGGCCCCAGAGGTTCTTGTCGACGAGTCCGGCGTAGACGACGGTGCCGAGGAGGGCGCCGACGTAGAGCAGGGCGGCGCGGATGACCAGCTCCAGCCAGAGGACGCCCGCGGCGAGGATGCTGACCAGGGAGACGACGATCAGCATGATCGGGCCGCCGCCGATGTCGTTGCCCTTGCCGAGGGCGCCGGAGAAGGTGCCGAAGAAGGTGTCCGCCTGGTCGCCGGTCGCCTTGGCGAGGACGTCGGTGACGCCGTCGGTCGCGGAGACGACGGTGTAGAGGATCAGCGGGGTGAAGGCGGAGGCGAGCACGGTGAGCCACAGGAAGCCGACGGCCTCGGAGATGGCGGTGGTGAGCGGGACGCCGCGCACGGCGCGCTTGGCGACGGCGAGCAGCCAGAGGACCAGGGTCAGGATGGTCGACGCCGCGAACACGATCGCGTACTGCTGGAGAAACTTCTGATTCGTGAAGTCGACGTTCGCCGTCTCCTTCACGGCGTGGCTCAGCTTCTGAATGGTCCAGGAGGCGGCGTCGGCGCAGCCTTTGGCGAGGGAGGAGAGGGGGTCGAGGGTGGAGGTCAGGGGGTTGTCGGGGGTGTCGGGAAGTCCCTTGCGCGGGTCGTCCTGCAGGCACCGGGCCTTCGCGGGGCCCATGAGGAGATCACACTTGTGGGACGACGGCGTGGGCGAAGGGGCGGCGACGGCTCGGGTCGCCAGCATGAAGAGGGCGCCCTGCACGGTGGTGACGGCGGCGGCGACCTTGAGCGCGCGGCGCTGGCTACCGGGCATAGGTGAAGCCTCCGTATTCCTGAACGGCCTTGGCCATCTGGTCGGCGCTGGACGCCTTGTCGTCACCAGGGACGGGTGCGGGGCCGTCCTTCTGCGAAAAACTCTCGACCTTCCAGTCGCCGCCGGACCAGTTCAGACGGAGCACCAGGGTGAACCAGTCGCTCGTGACCGGGTTGGTCGAGCGGTCGCCCGCCGTTCCGTACAGACCCGTACACCACACCTCGACGGTCGCCGCGCTGTCGGCGTAGTCGGTGGTCTTGGTTCCGATCGGCGCCGTGCGGGATACGTAGGTCTGCCCCGTGGCCGCGTTGCCGTTGGCGTCCAGGCCGATGTCGCTCAGGAACTTCTGGTTGTACGCCTTGTCGAACTTCTGGGACAGGGCGGCCTGCTGACTCGGTACGAAGACCTGCTTGACGATCTCCGCGCGCCGTGCGGGTTTGAGGAAGTCGGCCGAGACGAGTGCCGTCGCGAAGTTCGCGCCCGCGCTCTCCGCCCCTTGCCGGCTGTGCGCGTACCCCATGGGGATGTCCCCCGTCTTCGTGCCCACCGGGTCCGTGCCGGTCGGGGATGTGGCGGAGGTTCTGGGGTGGGTGCCGGGGGTGGTGTTCTTGTCCGTCGCGTCCCGGGAGGAGCCGCTCCGGTTCGCGAAGGCGATCGCCGCGATCAGCAGGACGACCACGCCGACGACCGTGACCAGGCTGCGGGAGGAGGTGCGGCGGGGGGTGCCGGCGTAGGGGTCCTCGGGCAGGCGGGTGCGGGTGCGGCCCGTGTCGGGGTAGCCGTGCTCGTCTCCGGGACTCATGCCGCGTACGCCCTCTCCGCCTCGTAGACATACGACGGTAGCCGTGCTGGTTCCCGCGCGGGCGCGGTGTGGTGACTCGACATCAGGGAAACGCAACCTCAGCCGGTGGGCACGACGGACGGATGGGACGAGAGGGGGAGCGTCAGACCGCCATGCCGTACACGATCGTGAACAGCGTGCCGAGGGAGCCGATGATGAACACCCCGGTCAGGCCCGCGATGATGAGTCCCTTGCCCTGTTCCGCGCTGAAGGTGTCGCGGAGCGCCGTCGCGCCGATGCGCTGTTTGGCCGCGCCCCAGACCGCGATGCCGAGGCAGAGCAGGATGGCGACCGCCATCACCACCTCGATCATCACCTTCGCTTCGTTGCCCAGGGTGCCGAAGGGGCCCCAGTCCGGAGCGATCCCGCCGATGATGGTGTTGATGTCTCCCTTGTCGGCCGCGAAGAGCATGTAAGTCACCGCCCCTGATGGGTAGTTCCGAGAGGACCTCGCGGTGTGCAGAGGTCACGCCTCATTCTCGCCGACAACGTCGCCGTCGTATGTCGACTTGACGTCATTGACTGGCGGGTTTCGTACGAATACTTCGTACGGTGACTCTGTGTATCACGGCAGGTCACGCCGGGCAACGACGACTGAGCATAACCTGCCGCAGGGTTGCTTCGTTGTTTCTTCTTCGGCCTGGAACCGCTCCTGGCGGGACGTCAGGGCGCCGCCGTGGTGGTGGGGAAGGTGAGCGGGCGCTCACCCCTGCGCGCGTCCCGCTGTTAATGTTTATGCACATTGGTGCAGATGGCTAGGCGGGAGCAGAGGGTGCGTGAAAGCGGCCTGGAAGGCGGTGAAATCGGCGATCCCGAAGCCGATTCGGTCGAGCTCTATCGCCTGATGGTTCGTCAGGACGGCATGACGCTGGGCTCGGCCGCGGACCTGCTGGGCTGGAGCGGGGAGCGCACAGCGACGGCCGCCGAGCGGCTCGGCAAGTACGAGCTGCTGGTGCCGCTGCTCGGCGAGGGGGCCGCCTTCGCCGTCTCCACACCCCGGAGCGCCGCCTCCCGGCTGCTCGCCCCACTCGACCATCAGATCGAGCGCCTGGAGCAAGAGGCCGAACAGCTGCGCTCCCACCTCGGGCGCTATCAAGTCACCTACGAGGACGTCGTCCACGGGGCCGAGGACGCGCTGGGGTTCAGCACCCTGGTCGGGCTCGACGCCATCAACTCCGAGCTGGAGGCCGCGGCGGCACGCTGCACGGAAGAGGTGCTCACGGTGCAGCCCGGCGGGGGCCGCAGGGCGGAGAGCCTGGCGGCGTCCTGGGAACCCACTCGCGCCATGCTTGAGCGAGGCGTGCAGATGCGCACCATCTATCAGCACTCCGCCCGTTTCCACTCGGCCACCCGGCAGTACGTCGAGCGGGTCACCAGTCACGGCGGAGCCGTGCGCAGCATCGACGCGTCCACCGAGCGGCTCGTCGTCTTCGACCGGAAGCTGGCCGTCATTCCGGCCCGCAGCGACCGTCAGATCGCCCTCGCCATCCGCCAGCCGGCCGTCGTCGAGTTCCTGGTCGCGGTGTTCGAGCGGTTCTGGAGCATGGCGTCGCCCTTCTCCGCCCGGAACCGGGCGTCAGAGGTGAAGACCCTGCTGTCCGACGTCCGGATGTCCATCATCAAGCTGCTCGCCGAGGGGGAGACCGACGAGACCATCGCCCGACGCCTGGGCGTGAGCGTGCGTACCTGCCGGGGTCACATCTCCAAGATCTACGAGGAGTTCGGTGCCCGCAGCCGCTGCCAGTTGGGCGTGCTGATCGCGTCCTCGGGGCTGCTGGACGCCGAGAACGTCCAGCAGCCCGAGCGGGCCCAGGGGAGTTGATCCGGGCGCTTCATGCCGCCCGTACGGACAGACCGAGGCGTTCTGTCAGACCGCCGGTGTCCCGGACCACGTACGCCGCCCGGCTCAGCCGGTCGGCCGGGGTCAGCGCCGCGAAGCCGATGCTCGTCATGCCGGCGGCCACCGCCGCGTCGACCCCCGGGACACTGTCCTCGACGACCACCGCTCGGGCCGGATCGACGCCCATGCGCACGGCAGCGTGCAGGAACAGGTCCGGGGCGGGCTTTCCGCGCAGGACGTCGTCCGCCGAGTACACCCGCTGCCCGAAGCGGGGAGCGAGTCCCGTGACCTCGAGTGCGAGGTGAAGGCGATCACGCGGGGAACTCGATGCGACGCAGAACGGGATGCCGCGTTCGCTCAGGGTGGTCAGCACGTCCACGATCCCGGGAACGGCGCGCAGCTCTCGCTCGAAGGCCGTCTTGAGCCGCTCCCGGTAGCGCTGCTGGAAGTCGGCCGGCAACTCGCGTCCCGTTTCCGCGCGGATCATTTCGCGCACCCGGTCCACGGTGCCGCCCATGTAGCGGCGGATGCTGCCCTCGACCGTGGTGGGGAACCCGGAATCGGTGAGCAGGGCGGCAAGCACCCGGTTGGCGACGGGCTCCGAGTCGACCAGTACGCCATCGTTGTCGAAGATCACCAGAGCGGCGTCGGTGGGGTCGCACAGCGGTGAGGGAACGGTCGCGGGCGCGGCCCATCCGGGATAGGGGGCTGTGTGCAGTCGGGCATTGTCGAAGCGGAGGTCCGTGGTGACCTCCTCGGTGACCCAGGGGGGCAGCTCAGTGACGAGCGGTGCGTCGGCGGATTCCAGTTCGGCCAGGACCAGTCCGGCGTTGGAGCCGTAGAACTCGTCCACCGTCCAGCCGGCGTACGGGGCGCCGAGGTGGTGCCGGACCTTCTCCACGAGCGGCTGCGGGCACAGCCGGGCAAGGATCTCCTCGGCGTCGGTGAGCGGCACCGGGTACTCGAACTCGGGCCGGTGTGCGCCCGAGCGGGGTCCCTTGACGGTGAGAGTGGCCGTCTGCCCGTCCGTGACCCGCACGCGCACGGCCCGGTCGGGGTTGTCGGACAGGTAGCCCTGACGGACGCCGTGGGTCCGCACCACCGCCTCGCGCCAGCCGGGGCGCACGAGGAACTTGCGTTCCGTCTCCACCCCCATCAGACGATCCCGGCCAGTGCGGTGTCGAAGACCTCCGCGAAGACGTCGAGTTCGGCCTCTCGGACCACCAGTGGGGGGTGCACGTTGATGATGTCGGGTGCCATGCCGGTCGTCGCGACGAGGACTCCGGCCCGCGGATGCGCCGAGCGGAAGAGATGGCGCAGTCTGCCGGCGTGCGGTCCGTTGAGCACGATGCGCGCCGTGCCGCCCATCGCGTCGACGCCGTGCACCAGGGCGGGGTGACGCGCGGCGACGGCGGACAGCCGTTCCCGCAGACCTTCTTCCAGGAGCAGGATGTCCTTGTCCACCGTCGTCCAGCGCTCCCAGCGGTCCAGGACGGTGTCGACGACAGCGAGAGCGTGCGGGATGCCGATGTAGGTGGAGGAGTGGCTGCCGGGCCGGTAGCGGTCCGGATGGCCGAGGGGCTCGCGCGACCACACCATGCTCAGCGCCGCACCGCCGTTGGTCAGCCCCTTGCTGGTCACCACGACGTCCGGGGCGATACCGGCCCGCTGGAAGCCCCAGCGGGGGCCGACCCGGTGCATACCCGTGAAGATCTCGTCCGCGATGATCACCGCACCTTGCTCCCGCGCGTGGTCCACGGCGGAGCGCAGCAGCTCGTGATGGGGTTCGACCATGCCACCGACGTTCTGCACGGATTCGAAGACGAACGCCGACACCTTGCGGCCGAAGCCGTTGCCCCCGACACCGCTCAGCTCCGATCCCCAGCGGGCGACGGCCTTGCCGCAGCCTGTCGCACATGTGCCGTCGAGGGGCGCGTGAGGGCACTGCCGGCAGTCCGGGCTGGGCAGGCGCACCACCTCCAGGCCCCATGCGGCGAGAAGTTCGCGGTAGCGCGGGCTCGAACTGAGCATGCTCGTCACCCCGGAGCGGCCGTGGAAGGCACCTTCGAAGACGACGACCGTGCCGGGACCGTTGGCCGCGAAGGCGATGCGCAGGGCTGTCTCCATGGCCTGCGCGCCGCCGAGGTCCAGTTCCACTCGCCCGGGTACGCCGAGGGGCTCCGACACCAGCTTTTCCAACCGGGACAGTACCTTGAGCCGGAGTTCCGACTCGCAGAAGGAGGGCAACGCGGGCAGTTGCTCGCAGCGCGTCAGCGCCTCGCGCAGCAGTCCGGCGTCGTAGCCCCAGGCGACGGTGCCGTTCGCAGCCTCCGCGTCGAGGTACCGGCGTCCGTCGGCAGCGGTCAGCCAGCAGCCGTCGCCCGCCACGAAGCGGGGGACGTCGGGCTCGCGGTAGACCAGGTTGCCCGCTCCGGCGTAGGCGGGGATGCGAGCAGTGTTCTCGGGTTCGGTCACGCGGATGCCTCCTCGTTCAGCCGTCGGCCGCCGAGCGGCGTCGGCGCTCCGTCCACCAGTACGACACGGCTGCCGTCGGGGTGGGTGCCGTCGCCGAGCGCGAGCCTGCCTGCCGCGAACGCCCGCACGGTCCACCGCAGGCACGGTCGGTCGCTGCGGCTCTTCTGCTCCAGCTCCTGCTGCCAGGCGTCCTCGGGGGTGGGCCGCCGGGTTCCCACGGGTACTTCCGGTCCCATGGCCAGCACCGCGCCCCCGTCCTGGGTCTCGTCGACCAGAAAGCAGGAGGTCCGGGTGGTGGGTCGGCCTGCGGCCATGGCCAGCCGCACGGGATCCCTGCCCGTGAACGCCCGTACCCCGCCGTCCGACAAGACCGACAGGTCCGCCGGGTGCTGGTTGATCAGGCGGCCGCGGTAGTGCTCGAGGAGCTTGCCGTCGATCCAGCGGTGGTAGGCGAGGACGACCAGGTCCAGTTCGCCGTTGCGCCGCTCCCAGTCGGTCAACCGTGCGTCCAGACCGTCGTGCCACTGCCGGGCCCGGGCCCGGTACCGTGCGCGTCCTCTCGCGTCACGCGCGGCCGATGCGATGCCGCAGTAGCGGTCGAAGTCGCCCGTCCACGCCTCGACTCCGGCCTGGCGTGCCACGTCCAGTGCCTTGACCTGCTCCCCGTGTGAAGCGACGAGGCACACGTCGAATTCCTGCGGGTGCGCGTCTCTCATCCCGATCAGCGTGCTCAGATTGGCTCCGGTCGCGGAGACCAGGACACCGATGCGCAGCGGTCCGGAGACCGAGCGCCGGCGCAGCGGGGGGACGTCGGTGGCAGGCACGGGTGCGGGCAACGAGATCTCTTCTCTCAGGCCCACTGCACGGGATCGAGGCCGTGGGCGACAGCCGATTCGATCTCCACTGTGCGGCGCACCGGCGTACCGGTCCATCGCGGTCCGGCCCAGTTTGCTGCACTGCAGGAAGCTGAAGGAGGGACCCGCGGTCAACCGCACAGCTGGCGAGGCGCGCTCATGTTCATGCAGTGCATGTAGATGATGCCCGCGAGGCTGGAGATCGACGAGGTGCGTGGGCGACTGTGGCGAGGTCGTCGCTGACGGCAATCATTCGCTTGCTGACAAGGGGGAATTCAGATGGCTTCGCAGGTGTACGTACCGTCCCGGCTCGCGTCCGTCGCGACGGCGAACGACATTCGGTGGGACCTGATCCTCGGGGTCGTGGTCCCGCCCGCCCGCGGCTGATCGCGCCATGGCGTCGGGCCCCGTGGAGTCGCGCGACGCCGGTGGCCCGGCCAACGCCATGGAGTCCACGGCGCCGGGTGCCGGACCGGTCGGGTGGGCCCTGCCGTAGTACCCCCACTCCGGTCAACCGTGTCGTGCCGTGCGGGCCTCCGCACGGCACGGTTCTCGTTGGAGGACCTCATGCATACGCCCCCTATCCGTTCCTTCCGGCAGATCGAGAGCCGGCTCGACCCCTCCCGTCCGGTCGTGACGCTTTTCAGCGGCGGTCTGGACAGCAGCTACCTGCTGCTGCGCCTGCAGCAGATGGGGCTCACGGACATTCACGCCGTCAGCGTCGACCTGGGCGAGGACGAGTCCAGCGTCCACAAACAGCAGATCGCCGACGCCCTCGGTGTGAAGCTGCACATCCTGGACCGCAAGGAGGAATTCGCGGATTCCTTCGTCGCGCCGGCGATCGCTGCCCAAGCCGTGTACCTCGGCATCCACCCGGTCAGCTCGACGCTGAGCCGGCCTCTGATAGCCCGAGCCGCTGTCGAACTCGCGGACACGCTGGGCGCTCAGGCGGTCCTCCATACCGCGAACCGGTCGCAGAACACCCTGCGTCGCCTCAACGGTGCTCTGCGACTGCTGGGATACCAGGGGGTGTACGGCAGCCCGTACGATCTGGACCCGGTCGACCGCGACGACAAGCACGCCGCTCTGCGGGCCGCCGGCGTCGACCTCCTCGACGGACGCGTGGTCAGCGGTGATTCGAACCTGTGGTGTCGTGAGTTCGAGTCCGGCATCCTCGACGACCCCGAGAACCACGCCGTGCCGGAGGAGATGTACCGCTGGAGTGTCCCGGACCTCCAGGCGGCGCCCGGGACCGTCTCGGTGGGCTTCGAGTCCGGACACCCCGTTCTGGTCGACGGGGAACACCTGCCCCTGGTGGATCTGATAGCCGAACTGAACCGACGGGCGGGGGCCTACGGACTGGGCCGTTACTCGGGCCTGGAACACCTCGACCACGGTGAAAAAGTCCTGGAGATACGCGAGATGCCGGCCGCTTGGCTGTTGCTGCGTTCCTACCGGCACATCGAATCCGCCTGCCTGGACGCCGAACTCATCCGTGAGAAGCAGCACCTGGAGCAGGTCTGGGTGCGTGAGGCGCTGGAAGGGCGCTGGTTCGGGGAACTGCGCACCGCCGCACAGCGGTTCATCGACACCTGCGCTCAGCGGACGACCGGGCAGGTCACGTGGCACCTCCGCCCGGGGGGAGCCGAAACGCGTGCGATCACCTCCCCGAACCCGCGCTATGTGCGTGACCGTGAGCGGTGGGAAGCGGACTCCATCGCCCTCGAATCCGCTCCCCACACCGCGCCCGAGCCTGCCTTCGCCTGACTGCCGGAAGGGAACGAACCGTCGTGACCAGCAACATCACGCTGCTACCCGAAGTCGAGGCCGCCATCGGCGCTCTGGCCGGACCGGGCGGATACCTGCTCCCCTCCGCCGGACTCTCCCGGCTCCTCGGGGTCGGACCCGCCGACTGGCTGCGCTTCGGCCGCAACTGGGACGACCTCGAACGGGACACCCACATGGCGGACGGCGGCTCGTACCGTTACCGGCGTTACGGTCAGTACGACCTGGACCCGGGGACGGGTGAACTCGTCCTGCTCCCGCACGAGCCGTACCGGCAGGAAAGCGACGTCAATCCGCTCAATGGCGGGGTGGACCGGCTTTTCGAGCCGTTGACGGACTCCTTCACCGGAGATCCGATGCTGCCCACCCTCCTGGTCACCCTCGGCCGCGTCTTCAGCGCGGTCGACGGTACCCAGCGCTGGAACATCAAGCTCCACCCCTACCGGATCACCGCGGGGTCCGAGGTCGGCCGGCCCGCCCCGGAGGGCCGTCACCGCGACGGCGTCACCTTCATCACGTCCCTGCTCATCAACCGGATCAACGTGACCGGTGGGGAGAGCTCCGTCTGCTCCGACGACGGAGAGGGGCTGCTGACCACGACCCTTTCCCAGCCCGGCGATCTGCTCCTCGGAGACGACCGTCGGACCCTGCACTCGGTCACCCCTCTCCACCCGGTCGACACCACGGCCCCGGCTCACCGCGATGTCCTGGTCATGGCCTACACCGCCGGCTGATCGCCTGTTCCGCCGGTCCGGCCCGGCAGCGTCACGGGCCGGAGACCGGCCCGTTCCCCAGGAGGACCGCCCATGCCCGCTGCCCGAGCCGGCTCGCCCGGAGCCTGGCTGACCGACAGCCCCGTCCTGTTGGTCGCCATCGTCTGGGGCTCCAGTTACCTGGCGACCAAGGACATCACGCACCCCGACACCGTCATCGCCCTGCTCCTGCTGCGCTTTCTGATCGCTGTCCCGCTCCTCGGACTGGCGGCCCACGGCGCGCTGCGACGGCTGACGGCACATGAGGTGCGCGGGGGCGTCGTGCTGGGTGTGATCCTCACCGTCATCTTCCTGCTGGAGACCTACGGCGTCGTCCACACCTCGGCGACCAACGCCGGACTGATCATCAGCCTCACCATGATCTTCACGCCGCTCGCCGAAGCCGTCCTGAGCCGTACTCCGCCCAGCCGGTCCTTCCTGGCCGCGGCCGCGCTTTCCGTGCTCGGTGTCGCCCTGCTCACCCAGGGGGCCGGGTTCACCACGCCTTCCCTCGGTGACCTGCTCATACTGCTGGCCGCCCTCGCGCGCACCGCCAACGTGCTGGTCACCCACAGACTCCCTGCCGTGCGCGCCACCGACGACGCGGCTCTCACCTTCGTCCAACTGGGGACCGCCGTGGTCGCGTTCGCGCTTCTCGCTCCCCTGGGGGGAACGCCGCCCTGGGAACTGGCGGCATCCTTCACCGGTGCCCAGTGGATCAACCTGCTCTACCTGTCCTTCATGTGCACCCTGTTCGCCTTCTTCGTCCAGCTCTGGGCCGTACGGCGAAGCTCCCCGTCCCGCGTCAGCCTGCTCCAGGGGACCGAACCCCTGTGGGCCGCGGTCATCGGCGTCGCGTTCGGAGGCGATCACCTGGGGGCCCTCGGATGCGCGGGTGCCGTTCTCGTTCTGGCCGGGACCACTTGGGGCCGTCGCGCCTCCGAACGCCCCGCTCAGGCCAACGTGCCGTCGCTGCCGCAGGGGTCCGGAGCCGGCGAAGCCGCACGAACGTGACAGGACCAGCCCGGCTCTTCCCGCCCGGACGAGGAGCCCCAACCGGTCACCGGTCCTCGGCCCGCACGCACCGTGGGCGCGCTCAGAGCAGCCCGTAGGCGTGGAACTCCTCCTTGGCCCGGGGATCGTCGAGTACGTCCAGGGCGGTGAAGTAGTGCAGGGTCCGCTTGGCCGTCGCCCGGGTGTGCGTGGCGACGGTCTCCTCGTCGTATACCTCCGCGAGCACCTGTTCGGCGTCGTCCCGTCCCAGCCCGTATGCCAGCAGCTCCCCGCGGATGGCATCGCGGTCGGGCTGCAGAAAGGCTGTGATCAGACGCGGCACCAACAGGGCGGCCGCGCGCCGGCCGGCCGGATCGAGGGAGGCCCACAGGTAGCGCAGGAACATCGCGAAGTACGCGTGGTGGCGGCCTTCGTCGGCGGAGTGGTCGCGGATCGACTCACGCACGGCGGGCAGTACGGTGGCGTCGGCCGGGAGCTCGGCGAGGCTGGCCGAGATGAGGGTCTCCGAGACGGTCACGAAGAGCAGTTCCGCGAGCGGTCGTTCCTCGGGGGGCAGGGACTCCTGGATCTCGGCCAGCCGCCGCAGGAAGTAGGGCTGTTCGGGCAGCAGCGGACGGATGCCGGTGGCCTCTCTTACCTGACGCATGAGGTCCACGGAGAAAAGAGCGTGGTAGGCCTCGTCGCAGTAGATCTTGTAGGCGTCGAAGCGCATGTCCTCCGGCAGCCCGATGCCGACCGAGCCCGTGGCGATGCCCAGCACCGTCCGGTTGACGACCACTGTTTCCAGCTTGGCCGTGAAGTCGAGGTAGCGGTACAGGTGCTGGACCAGGATCTCGTCGAACAGCTCGGGGCGCAGCCCGGTGACCAGCCGGTGGCGGGCCACGGGGACCAGGTCGGGAGAGAAATAACGGGACGTCGGCGAGTCGGAGTCGTCGAGCACGCGCCGGGGCGAGCGGCGTACGGCTGCCCGCTCGTCCCAGCGGGAGAACGGGCTGGTGTACGACGGCTCGCCCGGTCCGCCGGCCTCCTCGGACTTGCCGCTCTTTGGTGGCGCGTCCTGCCCGTTCGTCCGGGTGCCGGTCGGCGTGAGGGCCCGGCGGGGGCAGTAGGTGAGGGCGGAGCAGCCAGTGAAGAGCCCGACGATCCCGCACATCGAGTGGATTCCAATCTGTTCGTGCCAGTGGTGGTCGCCAGGCATGCGCGGCTTCGTCGGCTCGGTCGCCGTGTCGGTTCAGGCGTGTCGCAGGGTGAGAATCCCGGACTCGGCCAGCTCGGTGAGAAGCTCGTGGACGTCCGCGACGCCTTCCACGGCGTCGATGTCGTACTCCTCCGCGAGCAGGGCACCGAGCTGTGCCACGGAGCGCTGTCCGTCGACGTGGGCGACGACGAAGGCCGCCGTCTCTGACAGCTCCAGGGCGTTCGGGCCGTACGCCACCATCGTCTTGCCGCGGAACTTGCGGAACCGGGCCTCGGGTCGCAGGGCGGGCACGGTCTCGGCCGCCGGGCTGGTCGTCATCTCTCAGACCTCCACTTTCAGGGAAAGGCTCTTGCACAGTGCGACCACGTCCCGCACCCACTTCTCGGGGGCGGCGGGGTCGAAGCCGGCCATCGTCTCGACCTCCCAGTACCGCTCGTAGGGCAGCGCCTCCGGCTGTGCGGCGAGCATCCGCCGGGCTCGCCACTTGACGAGGCGGTTGCACTCGCCGTGGGAGGCGAGCAGAGCGTCCACGACGTGTCCGAACGCCTGCCGTGCCGAGAGGACCGCGCTCGCGGTGTCGCCGTCGGCGAGCTGGCCGAGCGCGTCGTCCACGAAGTCGTCGGCGTTGGTGAGGCAGTAGGACACGACCGAGGCGCCGAAGGCCGAGGAGCCGATCAGCTCGCGCTGCCGCGCGACCCACTCCTCGCCGTCCAGCGGGTGGCAGAACAGCAGCCGCTCCAGAAGCTGTTCCTCGTCGCGGCTGAGCAACTGACCTATGGGGGACACGGTTTCGAAGCTGTCCCAGGAGACTTTCCGGAGGATCTCGGCCAGTTGCCCGGTGGTCCAGTACTTCACCTCCCACCGCAGGTCACCGGTGTACCAGGTCTCGGTGGGCACCTCGGCATGGGTGAGCGGTACCCGGATCGCGGAGGACAGCGAGCCGGTCCACGGTGCGTCGCCGACGACGTAGACGTCCACGTCGCTGGCCCTGTTGGCCCAGCCCCGGGCCAACGAGCCGACCACGAAGGCCGAGTGGTACGAGGCGGGCAGCAGACCGCGGCCGGCCAGTTCGGGCAGGCAGCGGGAGAGGTCGATGGTCATGGGGTGTCTGCCCTTCCGGAGCGGGCGCACTGGATCTGGAGCACGGCCGACGGGATGTTGTTGATCAGGTGGGCCAGCAGGGCCGGCCAGACGGAGTGTGAGAGCAGGGTCAGGGCGAGCAGCAGCGCGGCGGCGCTCACCTCCACCCCCATGGCCCGGGTGGAGTCACGGCCGTTGGCACCGGGAGCGATGTGGTGACGGGCGACGAATGCCACGGCGGCCAGCAGTCCCAGCGGAAGGGCCACGGGTGTGGACACGGCCGATGCCGCGGTCAGAGCGGTGCCCCGGTAGAGGGCTTCCTCTCCGAACGGGCCGACGATGATCGCGGTGGCCCGCGCGTACCCGTGGGCCGGCCGGGTGGGGCCGGCGAGGAAGGAGAGCTCGCCGGTGGCCAGGGCACGAAGGTTCATGCCGCCGAGCCACAGCAGCACGCCTCCGAGTGCGGCACCGGCGACGTACCACGCCGGTTCTCCCGGCTGCCTCAGCCACGCGGCGCCGCTCCAGACAGCGACGGCGATCGCACCGAGAGGACCGAGCAGGCCGCACACGGTCTCCGTCCAGAACCCCACGGCGGAGCGCTCGGTCCTGGGCAGGCGCCAAGGCAGCGCGAGCAGCAGCGTTTCCAGCAGCACGAAAACGCCCATGGTCCGGAGAGAGCCGACGGCCGCGCACAGGGCCACGGCGAACGCGACCGCACACGCGGCCCCGGCGAGCCGTCCTCGCGACAGCGGCCAGTGCCCCCAGTCGAAGACGCTGGTGAGCGGTCCAGCGATGGCGGGCGTCCGCTCCTGTTCCTCCGTCGTCGCCACGGCTAGGCGCCGGTCGGCGCCGGCTCGGCGAGGGTGAGCACGCCGAGGTCCGTGGCCTGCAGCAGTAGTTCCTCCACGTCGGCGAGAGCACAGGCCGCCGTGGCCAGCAGCTCGCCGAGGGACTGCTGTCCGTCGACGGCGTCGAGCAGCCGTTGCCAGGCAGGCGTCTCCTCGCCGTCGACGACGTACTCGATCTCGCCGTCGACGAGCACGTATCGCAGGAGCGGTTCCCGCTGGTCGGACAGGAGCAGGACCCTGTCGTCCCACACCGGAACCAGGGCCTCGTGAAGTCGCGGGTGCAGCAGCACGCGTGCCTCGATGGCGGCGCTCTCGCTCGCCCAGTCGGTGACGGGAAGTTCGGCCGGCACCGGCCCCCAGACGGCCTCCACCGGCGGGCGGGGCGGCTGCTGGGCCATCTGCTCCAGCAACCCGAGGTTGATCACGCGCAAGAGGAATTCCACATGGCCGGAGGACGGGTCGTCCTGCAGCGCGCGCAGGGTGGCGCGCGCGTTGTCGGCGTCCAGGTACTCCTTGGCCCCTGGGCCGGACAAAGCCTCGTCGAGAAGCGCGTCCTTGTCCCGGGCGAGCATGGCGGCGAACGTGCGATAGGTGTGGTGGACGCCGTCGCCGTAGAAGAACGGAACCTTGGGACGGTGGGTGAACTCGTGCGGCAGGACACCGCCGAGACCGTCCCGCAGGATGCGCTTGTCCCAGATCAGCCGCTCGCGCAGGGCCGGCGGGACCCGCACGGACAGCTCGACCAGGCGGTGGTCGAGGAACGGTACCCGGGCCTCGATGCCGCTGCCTGCCGCCGTGCGGTCCTCGTGCCAGCAGTTGTACTGCTGGACGTCGCGGTACTTCCAGCGCAGGAACCGCGCGTACGGGTCCTCCGGGGGCGCCCCGCGACGCAACACGTCCTCGCGCACCAGGGGCAGTTCGGACTGGTCCCACCAGACGGCGGCTCCACGGTGGGCATGGAGATGGTCGCGCAACGCCATTCCTCCGAGATTGGCCGCGAACCGGTCCCAGCCGCCCCCCGCCGCCATGGTGACGGAGTAGCCGCCATTGAACTCGTCGCTGCCGCCGCCCAGAAGCATTCCCTTGATCTCGGGAAACCTGGCCTTGACGAAGCGGTACAGCTCCCGCTTGTAGTAGATCTCGGGGCCGCACTGGGGGCTCTCCAGCAGCCACAGCAGGCTCTTCCACTCCTCGGCGGAAGGCACCTGGGAGGTGTCGAAGAGCACCTGGTGGTTGGGGAGCCCGAAGTGGTCTGCGACGCGGCGGCCGTACTCGGCGTCCAGGTTGGCCAGAGTGCTGCCGTTCAGCGCCGTGAAGGTACGGGGGCGAACAGTGCTGAGCGCGACGATCGCGGCCGAGTCGACTCCGCCGCTGAGGAAGAGCCCCAGCTCCGCATCCGAGGTCTCGCATTCGGCGACCGACGCGGCAAGCAGTCCGACGTACTCCTCGACGAATTCCTCGGCCGACAGGTCGTCTCGAAATTCACGGGGATCGGGAAAAGACCAGTAGACGTGGTCTCGAATGCGTCCGTCGCTCAGGTCGACGGTTCGGATCGTGCCCGGGGGAACGGTCTCGATTCCCTTGAACCAGGTCTTCGGCGCATCGTCCGTGAACTCTACGGCGCCATTGATCGCCTGGTCGGTCAGCGCACCTTCCCAGTCGAGTTCTCGCGGACAGGCCGGGTCCTCGAACAGGGCCTTCATCTCCGAACCGAACACGATTCGCTCGTGGTTACGGTGATAGAAGAGCGGTTTGACGCCGAACCTGTCGCGGGCCAGAACGAGGCGATTGAGTTTTCTGTCCCACAGAACGATGGAGAACATTCCGCGGACGTCGTCGAGGAATCCGAGTCCCCGCTGCTGATAGAGGTGGACCAGCACCTCGCAGTCGGACCCGGAGCGTGGCCGGGAGCCGACGGGCAGGGCGGCGGCGAGCTCGCGATGGTTGTAGACCTCGCCGTTGGCGATCAGGACGACGCTGCCGTCCGGGCTGTGCAGCGGCTGGCTGCCCGCGGCCGGGTCCACCAGCGACAACCGCGTGAAGGCCAGGCCGACGGGGCCGGCGCGCAGCAGTTCCCGCTCATCGGGGCCCCGGTGGGTCACGGCGTGAGCCATGCGCTCCAGCAGGCCGTCCGCTCCAGCGTCGAGCACCTCGCCATCAGTGCGGGCCAGGCCGGCCAAGCCGCACATGTTCACCTCGCTTCAAACCGTTCGGGGCAGGAATTCTGGAAGGAAAAGAGCAAGAGCCGGGACGCCGGGCTCCGATCGGAGCGGGGCGTCCCGGCTCTGATATCACGCGACGTTCGTCAGAACGGTGCCGTACGTGACCTTCTTGGCGGCGGGCTTGGTGTACTTCTTCATGGGAAATCACCTCTCTTTCGCAGGGAAATTCACGAGAATCCCGCACCGTTCGCCCCGTTTCCGAGGAGAGCCGGTGCCTCGCTGAAAGCAACCGTAGGAGATGTGGAACAGGTTGCACACCTTCAGCATGATGCAGTGCAGGATCCTGACCTCGGCCGGGCTGGATGTCGCGGGAGCGGCTGAATCACACTTGAGAGAGTGCGACTTATAGGATTGGGAGTGTTCTCGTGAAATCCCCTGACGAAGGCCGGCTGCGGCCGCCATCGGACGACCTTCCCGGGCTGCCGCCGGTGGAGGTCCATTGCCACGGGTTCGGCGATGTCGACTTCTCGGACTTCACGACAGTCGACCTCGACCGACTCGACGCCTGGTGTGCGCGCGAGGGTGTCCTGTGCCTGCCCACGATGTACCTCCACCGGGCGCAGCTCGGGGAGTTCGAGGCGTTCGTCCGCGAGTACCACCACATGCGCGGTGACGGGCGGCTCCCGCACATCGCCGGTATCGCGCTGGAGGGACCGCTGCTGGCCAGCCACGGCGGCACCCCTGCCGCCACGGTCTGGGCCCCCACCCGGCAGGAGTGGGAGCGTCTCGCCGCGCTCGGGCAGTACGGCCTGACCTACACGGTGGTCTCACCGGACGCGTTCTCGCCGGCCTCGGAGCTGCATGACGAGCCCGGAGCCCGCGAGACCGGCTTCGACTGGATCATTCCACTCCTGATGGCCCACGGAGTCCGCCCGGCACTCGGGCACTTCACCCGGGCCGACCCGCAGGCCGGCGCCGGACTCGTCGACGAGATCGTCGAGCTGGCCTGGCAGTCGGTCTGGACGGGCAACGGTGTCCGCGTCATCACGGACCACCTCTTCAACGACATGCCGCTCAAGATCCGGCACGCGTTTCGCAGTTCCCGTGCGCGCGCGGAACGCGACGCGCTCATCGCGTCGTACGACCTGCCCTCCTGGTCACTGGAGTCGATGGCGGAGATCGCGGGTCCTGTGCCGGCGGCGATCATGCGCCAGGCGGCGGCCGGGCGGATAGCCGCCTGCATCAACTTCGACGGCGAGCACGTGGACCTCGCCATCGCGGCCCGCGCGGTACAGCTGATGGGCGCCGAGAACTCGATGATGATGACGGATCGCTGCGACTCGGCCCGGCTCGGCGGCCAGGATCTCCATCACATCGTGGACAACGGCCTGTGGTACCAGGACCACGGCATCGTCGCGGCCGGCTCCATGCCCCTCGCCCGCCAGCAGGCCAACGCCGCCTCGCAGGGCCTCACACCGGCTGAGGTGCACGCCCTCGCCGCCGGCACCGCGCACCGCGTGTTCGGCCTGTCCACCCGCGCGGACCTGCGACTCCCCACCGCCTAGCCACTCAAGGAGCCCGACATGCTGGAAGACCTCGACCGTCTGGTCGTGGACTGGTCCGACCTGCCCAAGGCCCGTGCGCAGACCAAGGAGATCCTCACCGCCCTCGCCGAGGACAAGGCGACGCTCACCCAGCTCCTGGAGCGTGCGCGGGAGGAGGAGGACCTGTTCGACAAGTGCGAGCACCACCGGCTGCTCGACAAGCTGGTCATCTACGACGCCCTGGACCGCGGGTTCCGCATCCGCGTGCACGTCTCCACCGAGGACCACCGGGACCGGCCGCACGACCACCGGTTCACGTTCACCTCGCTGATCATGCGCGGGCAGTACAAGCACGTACGGCACGAACTGGTCGGACGGCTCGACGAGCAGGACATCCCGCGGAACGCCCAGGACGACTTCGACGCCGTCCCCACGGACCTGCGAGTGGTGCCCCGGTTCGTCACCAACGAGCAGGCGGGCAACTGCTACACGCTTCACCACAGCGAGATCCACACCACGTACACCACCCCGGACACCGTCTCCCTCTTCCTTCGTGGTCCTGCCGAGAAGGAGCGCTCGATCATCACCGAGCGGGAGACCGGCCGCGTGTGGTGGCGCTTCGGCGAGGACAAGGAGAAGGCCGCGCGCCGGGGCAGCAAGAGCATCAGCAAGGACTACTTCGACGAACTCACCGGCCGCCTGCGTGCCATGGAGGTGCTGTGATGGCCACCCGCCCCGGAGACGACCTGCTGGACCTGGCTCCGACCGTCCTGCTGAACCCGCCCGCGGACAGCGCGGTGAGCCGGGCCGAGGCGCTGATGGCCTCTCTTCCGGTCGTCCGCTGGGACGAGATCGAGAGCGCGGCGGAGATCACCGACGCCATCGCCCGCCGCCTGGGCGACGACCGGGAGCTGCTGCGCACCCTGGTGGCCCGTGCCGTGCGGACACCCGAGCTGCGGGAGAAGTTCGAGTGCCACGCCCTCGATGACAAGATCGTCATCTGGGACGACCAGGACAAGGGCCTGCGTATCCGGCTGCGGCTGGCCAACACCGACCAGTACGAGCGGGTGCACAACCACCGCTACAGCTTCACCGCCTACATCCTCCACGGCGCCTATCAGCACACCCTGTACGCGACGGACCAGCCGCTCGACGAGAGCGCCGACGTCACGCGGTTCTGGCCGTACTTCGTACGCGAGGAACCGGCCGGCCGCGTCATCACCCTCGACCACGAGCAGTTGCACACCACCATCACCGAGCCCGAGACCATCTCGCTGATGATTCAGAGCCCGGCGCGCAAGCGCCGCGCCTTCATGATCCGGCGGGACAGCGGTGACGTCTGGTACCGCTACGGCTCCGCCGACGAGTCGGCCGAGCGCCGCGCCGAGGTGCGGATGTCCGACGAGCGGCTGCACCACTGGCTCTCCCGCCTCGAAGCGTTCGGCCTGCTGTGACCGTGACCCTGACCTACGGCCGTCTCGGCTACGGTCCCTCGCCCTGGCAGCGCGTCGACCTGTACGGGCCCGCGGAACCGGAGCACGTGTCGCGAGAGGCGACCGGCGCTCGGGACCAGCCGGACGGATCCGCGGTTCCGGTGGTGCTGGTGCACGGCGGCTTCTGGCGGCACGACCGCACCGCCCAGGACCTGGAGCCGCTGGCCTGTGCCCTGGTCGGCCGCGGTCACCGGGTCGCCGTGCTGGAGTACCGGCCCACCTGGAACGGCGGGGCGTGGCCAGGCGCCGCCGATGACTGCCGCGCCGCGTTGCGGGCGCTCGAGCAGCACGATGCCCGCTGGGCCGGCGCCACCCTCGTCGGGCACTCCGCCGGTGGGCATCTGCTGCTCGCCGCGGTCGCCGGCACGGCCCGCGCGGCCACCGCGGTGCTGCTCGCTCCGGTGACCGACCTCGCCGAGGCGGCCCGGCTCGCGGTGGGCGGCGGAGCCGTCGAGGAGTTCCTCGCCGCCCATCTGGCGGCGGGGGGAACCTACGAGCAGGCCACTCCCGAGCCGGATCCGGCCGATCTCCGCTCGCTCACCGTCGTCGCCGCGGAGCACGACCAGGCGATCCCGGCCCGTCTGACGGATCACCAGCTCGCCCGATGGAGCGAGCGCGGGCTTGCGGTGACGTCCGTGACGGCGGCGGCCGCCCGTCACATGCATCTGGTGAACCCCGAGCGTCCGGCCTGCCGCACCGTCGTCCTGCCGCTGCTGGCCGGCCACGCCGCGAACGCGGAGGAATGAGCAAACGATGACCACGACCACCGTCGAGGCCGACCCGGTCACGCCGTCGGCACCGGAACCGACGACGTCCGCCGTCAGCCGGCGGGCGTTCGACTCCCTGAGTGCGGATCCGCGCAAGCGAGCCGCGTACCGCGTCGACCCGTACGCCCGCGAGGGACTGGACCTGTTCACGTCTCCCAGCGACCGGGCATGGCTTCACACGACCACCTTCGTGGTCCTCAAACCGGACGCGATCGTCGGCCGACGCGGCGGGCTGGTGCTGGACATCCTGGAAGAAGAGGGCTGGCGGCCTTTCGCGGCCCGTCCGTTGACCTTCGACCCGCTGCTGACCAGGGAGATCTGGCGCTATCAGTTCAACGCCGCCTCCCGGCAGCGGATCGCGGTCGTGGACCATCTGCTCGGCTCGGGGCCCTCGCTGCTCGTCCTGCTGCGTGACACGCGACGTCCGGAGGGGCTGCCGGCCAGCGTCCGGCTGACCGCGGCGAAGGGGAGCGCCGATCCGCAGGCGGCTCACGCGCGTGATCTGCGGACCCGTTTCGGCAGGGTCAACGGGCTGTTCAACTTCGTCCACACGGCAGATGAACCAGCTGACCTGGTGAGGGAGTTGCGGCTGTTCTGCTACCGGACCGGCGTCGACTGGCTGCGCGCCGCCCTGAACTCGGCACTGCCGTCGACCGGTGAGGAGTGCCCGGCCCGGAGCCTGCTCGCCGGTCTCGAAGCCGAGGCTCCGGCCCACGACCTGGACTCGGCCGCGAGCCTGAGGCGGCTGGCCGCGCGCTCCGACGCGTGGGGGCGCCTCGCCCGTGACCACACCACTTCCGGCACCGTACGGCAGTGGCTGTCGATTCTCGCCGAGACCGCACTTCCCCCGGACTCGTCCCGGTGGGATGTTCTGTCGGTGCTGACGGACTGGATCGACTGCAACGAGCCCGGGGTGACGCCCCTGCTGGCGACCGTGTCGGCGACCGACTGGAGAAACCAAGCGTGACACCCCTGCCCCTCACACCCCACGCCGTCGTCTTCGACTGCGACGGGCTGCTGGTCGACACCGAAGTCTGCTGGACCCGGGCCGAGACGAGGATCTTCGCCGCGCACGGTCATGACTTCGGGCCCGAGCAGAAGGCCCTCGTGATCGGCCGCACACTCTCGGGCGCGGGTGAGGCGATGGCCGACTACTTCGACCGGCCGGGAGCCGGCGCCGACCTCGCCGCAGAGCTCCTCGACCTCGTAAGGCAGGAGCTGGCGGGTGGTGCCGACGCGCTGCCCGGGGCCGCCGAGCTGGTCAAGGCCTGCGCCAGGGCCGTCCCCGTGGCGGTCGCGAGCAACAGCCCCCGTGAGCTTCTCGACACCGCCCTCACCTCGGCCGGCCTCGCCGGCCTCTTTCCGGTGTCCTTCGCCGCCGACGAGGTGGCGGCCGCCAAGCCCGCTCCCGATCTTTACCTCAGGGCCTGCGCGGCGCTGGGTGCCGATCCGGCCGGTTCGGTCGCTTTCGAGGACTCCGCCACCGGCGTCGCGGCGGCACGCCGTGCGGGCCTGTACGTGGTGGCCGTGCCGTCCCTGCCGGGAACCGTTCTGGACCACGATCGGCTGGCGTCCGCACTCACCGACCAGGAGCTGGTCGACTGGGCGGAAGGGCTCGCCGATGGTGCCTGACCTCGACGATCCGCTGATCTGCCTGTGCCGTCGGGTACGGGAGAGCGAGATTCTGACCGCCGTGGGCCAGGGGTGCCGCACTCTGGCCGAGGTGCGTGACCGGAGCGAGGCCGCCACCGGATGCGGGGAGTGCGCGGCCGACATCGAAGACATTCTGGCAGCGACGTACGAGGAAGCGGTCGATCGTCCATGACCGAGATCACGGTTGACGAGCAACTGCCCGCGCGCCCCCGTGGCGCGGGCGTGTTCTGGCGGTACTGGGCGGGTTCCACCGTCAGCGGCGTCGGGGACGCGGTGACGGCGATAGCGCTGCCGCTGGTGGCGGTGGAGACCCTGCGAGCGAGCAGTTTCGAGGTCAGCCTCATCACCGCCGCGAACTACGTGGCGTGGATCCTGATCAGCCTTCCGGCCGGAGTGCTGGTGCAGCGGCTGCCCCTGCGCGGCACCCAGGTGGCCATGGACCTTCTGCGGGCGGCGGCGCTGCTGTCCATACCCCTGGCCGCGGCGTACGGGCGGCTGCACCTCGTGCACCTGCTCCTGGTCGCGCTCGTGGTGGGGCTGGCCACCGTCGTCTTCGACGTCGGGAACTCGACGTTCCTGCCCTTCATCGTCAGCAAGGAGGAGCTGACGGCCCGCAACAGCCTGACCTCCGCCTCGTCGGCCGCGACCCAGCTGGGCGGGCCTTCGCTGGGGGGCGTCCTGGTGCAGACGGCCGGGGCCGCGGCGAGCCTGCTGGTGGATGTGGTGAGTTACCTCGTCTCCGCGTTCCTGCTGCAGAGCCTGCCGCGGCCCGACCGCCAGGCCCGTCCGGCGACGGACGCCTCCACCGGGAGGCTGATCCGGGACGGCTGGCGTTTCGTGGTCCGGCATCCGGTCATCGGTCCCTGCGCGGGCGCCGCCACACTGGTCAACTTCGGCTGCGGGGCGCTGATGGCCCTGGCCCCGGTGTTCCTGGTCCGGACGCTCGGCCTGCCGGTCGGCGTGGTCGGCCTGCTGATGGCCGCCGAGGGGCTGGGCAGCCTGGTGGGAGCGGCCGTGACCCCGCTGGTCGCCAGGAGGCTCGGCAGCGCCCGTGCCGTGCTGGTCGCGGCCTCGGCCGGGGCGCTGTTCGCCGTGCTCCTCCCGCTGGCCTCCGGCGGCTGGGGCGTGCTGCTGTACGCGGTGGGTGGCCTCGGATTCGCGATGGGTGTCGTGGTGCTGAGCATTCTCACCCGCACCCACCGGCAGACCGTCACCCCGGCGGAGCTGCTGCCCCGGGTGATGGCGACCGTCCGGTTCGTCTCCTGGGGGGCCGTGCCGGTGGGCGCGCTGACCGCCGGCCTGCTCGCGGGGGCCGCCGGGCCTCGGGACGCCCTGTGGATCGTCCCCGCGGCTGCCGCGACGGCGGCCGTGACCCTCGCCATGAACCGGATCAGCCGTATGCGTGACCTGACGTGAACCCGTCGCCTCGGGCTCCTGGACCGGGCCCACGAGGCGCCGAGGGACCGTTCCGTGGGTCGCCCGGCCCGCGGAGCACGGGATCGCGGTGAGCGGTTCACAGAAAAATCTCAGACAAGCCTCAGCGGGTTTCTCACCTCCCCGGGGAACAGTGACCCCTGATGAAGCGCACTCGCATCCCGGTCACGTCCCGGCCCGCGTTGCTCGGGGCGGTGGTGATGCTCGCCCTGACGTCGGCGTCCGTGGCCGCCGCCGACGACGGGCCGGGACCCCTCGGGGTCACGGCCGTGGCCGGTGTGTCCGCGCGGGGCTCCCGGGTGGGGGCGTTGTTCCAGGCGGACCGGGACGGGCGGCTCGAGGGCAGGCACTACTGCACCGCCTCCGTGGTGCACAGCCCGCACCGGGATCTGATCGTCACCGCCGCGCACTGTCTGGACGGGGTGGGCGGCGACCTGGTGTTCGCGCCGGGGTACCGGGACGGGTGGGCTCCGTACGGGGTGTGGCGGCTCGGGGCACGGGTGCTGCCCGAGGAGTGGGACGAGGACAGCGACGTGGCCTTCGCGCATCTCGACGAGCGGGACGGCAAGCGGGTCGAGGACGTCGTGGGAGGCAGCCGGTTCGTCACCGGTACGGCCACCGGCGCGACCGCCGTGACCGTGACCGGCTATCCCGACTCGCGCGAGGTGCCGATCCGCTGCACCAACAAGCCCGTCGCGCACAGCCGTACCCAGCAGCGCATCGCCTGCCCGGACTTCACCGGGGGCACCAGCGGCAGCCCCTGGATCAACGGGGACGGCCAGGTCGTCGGGGTGCTCGGCGGACACGAGCGCGGGGGTTCCACCCCGGACGTCTCCTACAGCGTGGTCCTGGGGCGCGGGGCGGCCGCGCTGTACGAGCGCGCGGCGGCGGGCTGAGGAGCACCGCCCGCCGACAGCCGTAAAAGCGTCATCCGCCCGGGATCCGGCGTGAAATGACGCCACTTCGACAAGAAATGGCGATGAACCGCGCGTCCATGGGGCAGTGTTGGGGCGTGCGGAAGGTATGGGTGATCGGCGGGGCGGCCGTAGGGCTCGGCATGGGCTTCGTCATGCTGCTCGTCGTCGGGGTGTACGTCGTCGGCGGGAACCTCGTGAACGGGGTCGTCGCCGGGGGCCGGGGGCTCGCCAAGGGTGCCGTGCCGGCCGCGTACCAGAACCTCGTGCAGCGGTGGGGCAATCTGTGTCCCGCGCTCACCCCGGCCCTGCTCGCCGCGCAGCTCTACCAGGAGAGCGGCTGGAATCCGACCGTCGTCAGCCCGGCCGACGCCCGGGGCATCGCGCAGTTCATCCCGAGCACCTGGGCGACGCACGGCATCGACGGCAACGGCGACGGCAAGCGGGACATCTGGAACCCGGCCGACGCGATCCCCTCGGCCGCCTCCTACGACTGCGAACTGGCCAAGTACGTCAAGGACGTGCCCGGCGACACCAGCGACAACATGCTCGCCGCCTACAACGCGGGCGCCTACCGGGTCATCAGATCCGGTGGTGTCCCCGCCATCACCGAGACGCAGAACTACGTCAAGCGCATCCGCTCCCTGTCGAAGAGCTTCGCCGCGCCCCAGACCCGTATCGACCCCTCCCGCCAGGCCGCGGGGGCGATCGGGTTCGCGCAGAGCAAGCTCGGCACGCCGTATCTGTGGGGCGGCAACGGCACGGCGGCGGAGGGCGGCCGGTTCGACTGCTCGGGGCTGACGAAGGCGTCGTACGCGAGCGTGGGGATCAGCCTGCCCCGGGTGGCCAACGACCAGTACAACGCGGGACCGCACCCCTCGCGCGACCAACTGCTCCCGGGGGACCTGGTGTTCTTCTCGCACGACCTGACCGATTCACGCGCCATCCACCACGTGGGCATCTATGTCGGCGGCGGCTATATGATCGACGCCCCCCGTACCGGGGCGGTGATCCGGTTCGATCCCATCGACACCTCCGAGTACTTCGGTGCGACCCGTGTCACCGAGGATGGCGCGAAAGCACTGCCCACGAAGGTGTGAGCACAGCGTGAACCAACCCCCTGAGCTGCGGCGATGAGTCTCTCTTCGATAACGTCTGCGTGATCATTCGGTGGAGGGTGGAACGCACCGGCTGGGGCTGTGCGTTCCTGTTGGCGTAGCCGAGCGGACGTCAGTGCGCCAGTGCAGCGGAAGCGGATCTACGAACCACGGGGGCCGGACGGCGCGCACCAGGCGTGCCGGGAAGACGACGAAGGGGCCGCAGCACCATGGCTGTACTCGCCGCATCGGCTGTACTCGCCGAATCCGGATCGAACCCCGACGTCGAGCTGCTGTACGACATCAACGGCCTGGCGAAGGCCGCGCCGCACTGGTTCGACCGGGTCATGGAGTTCGTGGGCGAGTACGGGCTGCCCGTCGCCATGGTGCTTCTCATCCTCGGCTGCTGGCTGAGCGTGCGGCGCCGGGGTGGCCGGGAGGCGGCGGCGGGGGTGGCCGCGCTGGTGTGGGCGCCGCTCGCGGCCGCGCTCGCCGTCGTGGTGAACGCGCCGATCCGCAACTTCGTCGAGCGGCCCCGGCCGTTCGTCGACCACCAGGGGCTCGACGTACTGATCGCGGGCAAGAGCGACTTCTCCTTCTGCAGCGACCACGCGACGATCACCATGGCGATGGCCGTCGGACTGTTCGTCGCCAACCGCCGCTTCGGCGTGGCGGGCATCGCGCTCGCCCTCCTCGAGGGCTTCTGCCGGGTCTACATGGGCGTGCACTACCCGACCGACGTGGTCGGCGGCTTCGCGCTGGGCACCGCGGTCGCGCTGCTGCTCTCCCCGCCCGCCACGGCCCTGCTCACCCCGCTGATGAAGGCGATCGAGCGCTCCCCGCGCGCGGGCTGGCTGGTGCGCGGCCGCTCGGCTCCCGGTGACCGGGACGGCGCCGTGCTCTCCGGCGGCCGCCGGGCCACCGGAGCGGGCGAGAAGGACCTGGCCGCCTAGGGTCTGTCTGACCATTCTCCTCTGCCGCGCGACGCCGTGCACGCACTCTCGCCGCGCGGCCGCCCTCCGGGCGACGACGGGAATGGTCAGACAGGCCCTAAGGTCCGGCGGTGCCGCCGGCGCCGCTGAGGCGGCGTCAGAGGCCTTGCGGGTAGCCGAAGAAGCGCTGGGGGTCGTAGCTCTTCTTCACGTCGGCCAGCCTGGCGGAGGCGGTGCCGTAGTACGCGGTGCGCCAGTCGGCGAGCGTCGGGTCCGTGTAGTTCTGGTACGCCGCTCCCGACGCGTACGGCCGCATCGCGTCGTGCGCCGCGTCCAGCCAGGAGCGGGCGGTGCCGCCTGAGGTGCCCTCGCTCCAGGAGGCTATGTACTGGGCCAGCATCCGCGAGCGCCGGTGCACGAAGGCGGTCGCCGTGGGGGAGACCCGGTTGACCGCGCCGCCGAGCGCGGTGAGGGCGACGCTGCCCGCGCCGCCGCGCACCGCGCCGATCTGCTTCAGCAGCGTCTGGATGCCCGCCGCCGACAGGGAGCGGTCGAAGAAGTCCGAGTGGGCCGCGTAGGTCTCCCGGCGCAGCGCACCGCGAGGGGAGCGGCCGGGCGCGGTGCCCGGCAGATGGCACTGGGCGTCCGTGGCGAACGACGAGCAGCCCGCGTAGATCTCCATGGCCTCCTCGTAGCCCCGGCGGCGCAGGCTGACCGAGGAGGCGTTCGCGCCCGCGCTGTGGGCGAGGCGGTCCACGGCGTTCTGGAGGCCGTCGTAGGAGCCGACGGAGAAGCAGGAGACGGAGACGGTCGGGGTGCGGCCCGGGGCGCACTCCAGGTGCAGCGCGGACCATATCTCGTCCGGCTGCGCGGGGCCCCACTCCTGCCACGCCTTGACCACGGCCGCCGCCTTCGACCAGGGCCAGGCGAGGTACGCCGTCACGGCCTTCGGCACCGGGTGGGTGCGAAAGCGCAGCTCGGTGACGACGCCGAAGTTGCCGTTGCCCGCGCCGCGCAGCGCCCAGAACAGGTCGGCGTGGTGCTTGTCGTCGGCGGTGACCTCGGTGCCGTCGGCCGTGATCAGGGTGGCCTGGGTGAGGTTGTCGCAGGTCAGCCCGTAGGCGCGGGAGGCGACTCCGTGGCCGCCGCCGAGGACCAGGCCGGAGACGCCGACGGTCGGGCAGGAACCGGCGGGGATGGTCACGCCCTTGGCGGCGAGCCCCCGGTAGACGTCGATCAGCTTGGCGCCCGCGCCGACGACCGCCTGACCGCCGCTCGCGCTCACCTTGTTCAGCGCGGAGACGTCCAGGATCAGCCGGCCGTCGCCGGAGGAGTAACCGCCGTAGGAGTGGCCGCCGTTGCGGATCGCAACCTTGATCTTGCGAGCGCGGGCGTAGGCGAGGACGGTGCGGACGTCGCCGGTGTGGGCCGGATAGGCGACGGCGGCCGGGCGCAGCCCGTCGAAGCGGGTGTTGTAGAGCCGGCTGGCCGGGGTCCAGTCGGCGTCGCCGGGGCGGACCAGGGTGCCGTCGAGGTCCTGGCCGAGCCCGCTCCACGGCCTGGCGACGGGGGAGCCGGGGCCGGAGGTGCCGTGGGCGGTCAGGGCGGTGGTGGAGGAGGGCAGCGTGGCCGACGAGGGACCCGCCGCCGGGCGCGGCGCCGTGTCGCAGGCGCCGAGCGCCGTCGCGGCCAGCGCGGCGGCGCCTCCCGAGATGAACGTACGCCGTTGCATGTCCCCGCCCTTCGGCCGTCGTGACCTTCCCGTGGAACGAGACGGCGCCCCACCGGGCGGGGTTCCACGGGAGGGTGACAAGGTGTGAGAAGAGTGCGGAGCCGGGATCTCCACGTGGCCTCCTCGTGAGCGTTCCGTGACCTCACCGGGCCGACGGCAGGGGTTCACCCCTCGTTCACTTCGGGCCATCGGCGGCTTCACCTGTTCTGCCTAATTTCGGCCGTACCAGATGCGGAGTGCGGCCATAGATGCACTCGCGTGTCCCCCTGACGTCGCACGCCGCCCGCCGCGGCGGCTCCTGGAAGGAACTCCCGAAAGTGATGCTTCAGCGCAAGAACCGGCTGCGCGCCCTGTCTCTCGGTGCTCTCGCCGTCTCCGGCGCCCTGGCCCTGACGGCGTGCGGCTCCGACGACACCGGCAAGCAGGCGGGTGGCGGTTCCTCCTCCGCGGCGAGCGCCGGGTCGGTCAAGTGCGACGGTGCGAAGGGCCAGCTCCTCGCGGACGGCTCCTCCGCGCAGAAGAACGCGATCGACGCCTGGGTGAAGAACTTCTCGCAGGCGTGCGGCGTGCAGATCAACTACAAGGGCGCCGGTTCGGGCGCCGGTGTCACCTCCTTCAACCAGGGCCAGCTCGCGTTCGCCGGCTCGGACTCCGCGCTGAAGCCGGAGGAGGTCGCCGCCTCCAAGAAGATCTGCAAGGGCGGCCAGGGCATCGACCTGCCGATGGTCGGCGGCCCGATCGCGATCGGCTACAACGTCCCGGGCGTGAAGGACCTGGTCCTGGACGCGCCGACCCTCGCGAAGATCTTCGACAGCAAGATCGCCAAGTGGAACGACGCCGCGATCAAGAAGCTGAACCCCTCGGCGAAGCTGCCCGACCTGAAGATCCAGGCGTTCCACCGCTCGGAGGACTCCGGCACCACGGACAACTTCACCAAGTACCTGATCAACACCACGCCGGACAACTGGAAGTACTCCGGTGGCAAGGCGTGGCAGGCCAAGGGCGGCCAGGCCGCGGCCGGCTCCGCCGGTGTGGCCCAGGGCGTCAAGCAGAACGCGGGCGCGATCGGCTACTTCGAGCTGTCCTACGCCAAGGACATCGACACGGTCGCCATCAACACCGGCGCCAAGTCCCCGGTGAAGCCCTCCACCGACTCCGCCACCGCCGACATCGCGGCCGCCAAGGTCGTCGGCACCGGCAAGGACCTCTCCCTGCAGCTCGACTACAAGACCAAGGCCGAGGGCGCCTACCCGATCACCCTGGTCACGTACGAGATCGTCTGCGACAAGGGCAACAAGGCGGACACGCTGCCCGCGACCAAGGCGTTCCTGAGCTACATCGCGAGCGAGGACGGCCAGAAGGTCCTCGGCGAGAACGACTACGCCCCGATCCCCGACGAGATCATCACCAAGGTCCGCAGCACCATCGACGGCCTGAGCTGACCTGATCCGAGTGTGCGGTCCGGGCCCCGCCGGGGTCCGGCCGCACCGTCCGGTGCACCGCCGCCCGGAGCCGGGGCCAGCCCCCGGCTCCCGTGAGCCGCCCACCCTCGCGGCTCAGCAGACCGGAGAAACCCGATGGACATATCGACGACCGACGTACCTCCCCCGACCGGCCGGGCCGCCGCCCGCCGCGCGGACACCGCCCGGGGCACCTCCCGCACCGGTGACCGGGTGTTCCTCGCCCTCTCGCGGGGCTCGGGCATCCTGCTCCTGGTGATCATGGCCGCCATCGCGGTCTTCCTCACCTACCGCGCCTCCCTCGCGATCAGCGCCGACCACGGCAACTTCCTGACCACCTTCGAGTGGAACACCAACGCCAGCCCGCCGGTCTTCGGCATCGCGGTGCTGGCCTTCGGCACGGTCGTCTCCTCGATCGTCGCCATGGCCCTCGCGGTCCCCGTGGCGGTCGCGATCGCGCTGTTCCTCACCCACTACGCCCCCCGCCGGCTGAGCGGTCCGATCGCCTACGTGATCGACCTGCTCGCCGCCGTGCCGTCCATCGTCTACGGCCTGTGGGGCGCCCTGATCCTGGTCCCGCACATGCAGGGCCTGTACGGCTGGCTGAACGAGTTCTTCGGCTGGACCGGCATCCTCGCCTGGAACGGCGGCGCCCCGCGCGCGATGCTCACCGTCGGCATCCTGCTGGCCATCATGATCCTGCCGATCATCACCAACGTGAGCCGCGAGGTCTTCCGCCAGGCACCCCGGATGCACGAGGAGGCCGCCCTGGCCCTCGGCGCCACGCGCTGGGAGGTCATCCGCATGGCGGTGCTGCCCTTCGGGCGCTCCGGCGTGATCTCCGCCTCCATGCTCGGCCTCGGCCGCGCGCTCGGCGAGACCATGGCCGTGGCCACCGTGCTCTCCCCGAGCTACGGGATCCAGGCCAGCCTGCTCGACCCGGGCGGCGGCACCTTCGCCCAGAACATCGCCTCCAAGTTCGGCGAGGCCACCGAGCAGGGGCGCGACGCGCTGATCGCCTCCGGTCTCGTCCTGTTCGTCATCACCCTGCTGGTCAACGGCGCGGCCCGCGCGATCATCGCCCGCCGCAAGGAGTACTCGGGGGCCAACGCATGAGCACCGCAGCCAACGGCACCGGCGTGAGCAACCTGCGCGCCGCCAGCCTGCCGAAGTGGACCCCGTGGGCCGTCGCCGCCGCGTCGGTGGCCGTCGCCGTCGCGATCGGTCTGGGCACCGGGCTCCACTCCAGGGTCCAGTGGGGCCTGATCGCCGCGCTCCTCTTCATCCTCGGCACCTACACCGTCGCCGCCCGCGTGGAGGGCCGCCGGCAGGCCAAGGACCGGATCGCCACGTCGCTGGTCTGGGTCGCCTTCCTGCTCGCCGTGGTCCCGCTGGTCTCCCTGGTCTGGGTGACCGTCTCGCGCGGCGTGAAGGTCCTCAGCCCGTACTTCCTGAGCCACTCGATGGGCGTCGTCGCCGACTCCGAGCCGGGCGGCGGCATCTACCACGCCATCCTCGGCAGCCTGGAGCAGGTCGGCCTCGCCACCCTGATCGGCGCCCCGGTCGGCGTGCTGACCGCGATCTACCTGGTGGAGTACGGCCGCGGCCGGCTCGCCCAGGCGGTGACCTTCTTCGTGGACGTGATGACGGGCATCCCGTCCATCGTCGCGGGCCTGTTCATCCTCAGCCTGATGCTCATCTTCCAGCTGCAGCCCTTCGGCTTCGCCGGGTCGCTCGCGCTGGCCATCCTGATGATGCCGGTGGTCGTGCGCTCGACCGAGGAGATGCTCAAGCTCGTACCGAACGAGCTGCGCGAGGCGTCCCTGGCGCTCGGCGTGCCCAAGTGGCGCACCATCCTCAAGGTGGTCCTGCCGACCTCGCTCGGCGGCATCGCGACCGGCGTCATGCTGGCCGTCGCCCGCATCGCGGGCGAGACCGCGCCGGTGCTGCTGCTGGTGTTCGGCAACTCCTTCATCAACGCGAACCCCTTCGAGGGCGCCCAGGCGTCGCTGCCGCTGTACATCTACCAGCAGTACGCGGCCGGTGCCGACGCGGCCTACGACCGCGCGTGGGCGGCCTCGCTGACCCTGATCGCGTTCGTGATGATCCTCAACCTGGTGGCCCGCGGCGTAGCCCGCTGGAAGGCCCCCCAGACCGGTCGCTGACGCGGCCATTTCAGTGACTGGAAGTGAAGCGGTAATGGCCAAGCGAATCGATGTGAGCGGACTCACCGCCTACTACGGCTCCCACAAGGCGATCGAGGACATCTCGATGACCGTCGAGCCGCGCTCGGTGACGGCGTTCATCGGCCCCTCCGGCTGCGGCAAGTCGACGTTCCTGCGCACCCTCAACCGGATGCACGAGGTCACCCCCGGCGGCCGCGTCGACGGCAAGGTGCTCCTGGACGACGAGGACCTCTACGGCACCGGCGTGGACCCGGTGTCGGTGCGGCGCGAGGTGGGCATGGTGTTCCAGCGTCCCAACCCGTTCCCCACCATGTCGATCTTCGAGAACGTGGCGGCGGGGCTGCGCTTGAACGGCGGCTTCCGCAAGAGCGAGCTGAACGACATCGTGGAGCGCTCGCTGCGCGGCGCGAACCTGTGGAACGAGGTCAAGGACCGGCTGAACCGGCCCGGCGCCGGTCTCTCCGGCGGCCAGCAGCAGCGGCTGTGCATCGCCCGCGCCATCGCGGTCGAGCCCCGGGTGCTGCTCATGGACGAGCCCTGCTCCGCCCTTGACCCGATCTCCACGCTCGCGATCGAGGACCTGATCGGCGAGCTGAAGGAACGGTTCACGATCGTCATCGTGACGCACAACATGCAGCAGGCGGCCCGCGTCTCGGACCGTACGGCCTTCTTCAACCTCGCCGGAGTCGGCCAGCCCGGTCGCCTCGTCGAGATCGACGACACCGAGCGGATCTTCTCCAACCCCTCGGTCCAGGCGACCGAGGACTACATCTCCGGCCGCTTCGGCTGAGCCGAGGACTCCCCGCGGTGCTGCATGGCGGTGCCACCGCGGGGATGCGAGAAGGGCCCGCCCCCGGATGATCTCCGGGGGCGGGCCCATCGCCGTGTGCGGGGAGGCTAGAGCACGGTCAGGTTGACCAGCTCGAAGGCGCCGGCCGCGACCAGGGCGGCGGCGGGCATGGTGATGAACCAGCCGAGCACGATGTTCTTGGCGACGCCCCAGCGGACCGCGTTGACCCGCTTGGTGGCGCCCACACCCATGATCGCGGAGGTGATCACATGGGTCGTGGAGATCGGCGCCTTGAAGAGGTACGCCGTGGTGAACATGATCGACGCGCCGGTCGCCTCGGCCGCGAAGCCCTGCGGCGGGTCCAGCTCGATGATCTTGCGGCCGAGGGTGCGCATGATGCGCCAGCCGCCCGCGTAGGTGCCGAGCGAGAGCATCAGGGCACAGACGATCTTGACCCAGACCGGGATCGGGTCGCCGAAGGTCTCGTTGCCGGAGATCACCAGCGCGAGCACCACGACACCCATGGTCTTCTGCGCGTCCTGGAGGCCGTGACCCAGCGCCATGCCCGCCGCCGAGACGGTCTGGGCTATGCGGAAGCCGCGCTTGGCCTTGTGCGGGTTGGCGTTGCGGAAGAGCCACAGGATGGCCGTCATCACCAGATAGCCGACCACCAGGCCGACGATCGGGGAGAGGAACATCGGGATGACGATCTTCTCGACGACGCCGCTCCAGAGCACGTCGATGCCGCCCGCGAGCGCCGCGCCCACCATGCCGCCGAACAGCGCGTGGGAGGACGAGGAGGGCAGGCCGAAGTACCAGGTGACCAGGTTCCAGACGATGGCGCCGACCAGCGCGGCGAAGAGGATGCCCATCCCCTTGCCGCCGTGCGGTGTCTCGATCAGGCCCTCGGAGACGGTCTTGGCGACCCCGGAACCGAGGAAGGCGCCGGCGAGGTTCATCACGGCCGCCATCGCGAGCGCCGCCCGGGGGGTCAGCGCACGGGTCGAGACCGAGGTCGCGATCGCGTTGGCGGAGTCGTGGAAGCCGTTCGTGTACGTGAAGAAGAGCGCGACCGCGACGGTCACGATCAGGGCGAAGGTGTCCATCGACGCCTCAGGACTCCTTGACGGCGATGGTCTCCACCGTGTTCGCCACGTGCTCGAACGCGTCCGCCGCCTCTTCGAGGACGTCCACGACCTGCTTGAGCTTGAGCACCTCGATGGCGTCGTACTTGCCGTTGAAGAGGTGGGCGAGCAGCTTGCGGTGGATCTGGTCCGCCTGGTTCTCCAGCCGGTTGACCTCGATCCAGTACTCGGTGAGGTTGTCCATGGTGCGCAGGTGCGGCATCGCCTCGGCCGTGAGTTCGGCCGCCCGCGCCAGGACCTCGATCTGCTGCTCGACGCCCTTCGGCAGCTCCTCGATGTTGTAGAGGACGACCAGGTCGACGGCCTCCTCCATGAAGTCCATGATGTCGTCGAGCGACGAGGCGAGGTTGTAGATGTCCTCGCGGTCGAACGGCGTGATGAACGAGGAGTTGAGCTGGTGGAAGATCGCGTGAGTGGCGTCGTCACCGGCGTGTTCCGCGGCCCGCATACGCTCTGCGATCTCGGCTCGGGCGGAGGGGTCCGCCCCGAGCAGTTCCATCAGGAGCTTGGAGCCCGTGACGATGTTGTCCGCTGACGCGGCGAACATGTCGTAGAAGCTCGTCTCCCTGGGGGTCAGACGAAAGCGCACGTTGAGGTCCTCGGGGTGCTTCGGTTGGGTCAGGCTGATGCTAGGCGCATCATCCGGCCACGGCTATCGGGCCATTCCCCAGTGTCGCCCATCAGGAAGCATGCTCGGCACGGGGGCGTTGCGCCAAGGGCCCGATACCCCGTGAAGTTGGTTACCATATACCCACCAGGGGTATACGTTCCGGCTGTTTTCGGTCAGACCGGGGTCCGTTCCCCGTCAGCCCGTCCCCGATGGAGGCCAGCGATGACGACGACCGAGGCCGGCGCCACGCACGGCTACCACCACCAGAAGGACGAGCACCTCAAGCGGCTGCGCCGGATCGAGGGCCAGATCCGGGGTCTGCAGCGCATGGTCGACGAGGACACGTACTGCATCGACATCCTCACCCAGGTCTCCGCCTCCACCAAGGCCCTGCAGTCCTTCGCGCTGCAACTCCTCGAGGAGCACCTGCGGCACTGCGTCGCCGACGCGGCCGTCAAGGGCGGCGACGAGATCGACGCCAAGGTGGAGGAGGCCACGAAGGCCATCGGACGCCTGCTGCGCACCTGAGCGCCCCCCAGGTCAGGCCACGGCCGCGCCGCGCTCCTCGGTGACCCGCAGCACCTCGTCGATGCTGGCCAGGCTCAGCCGGTCCTCCGCCGCAGAGGCGGCGATGATCAGCTCGCCGCACAGCTCTATCTCGGCGAGGGCCACGTGGTCCTGCACCGCCGTACCGCCGACCGGAGCCACGCGCGTCACCTCTTCCTGCCGTCACCGATGCCCGGACCGGCTTCCTAGAGTAGGCAGCGCCCCGCATACCGCGCATGGCACGGACGGGCTAGTTCGATCCCGGCGGGGCGGACTATCCCGCCGACGGTCCCGCCGCCCCCTCGTCGTCCGCGATCCTGCCCGCGTAGATGTCCTCGGGGCGCGGGAGCAGCACCTCGGCGCGGGTGCCGAAGTCGTAGAGCAGGGTCGTCGAGGCGACCGCGACGGCCGCCGCCCGCCTGCTGTTGACGAAGCCGAAGCGCTGACGGAGCTTGCGGACGCGGCCCTGGTCGTCCAGGTAGACGTCGAACGGGACGACGGCTGTGGCGAACCCTTTCGCCGCCGCCGCGAGCGAGGCCCGGTTGTCCGCCGAGGCCGCGCGCGCCGCCGCGCCGAGGTCGGCGGTGCCCCGGTAGTGCCGCACCGCCGTCCCGCCGACCTTCGTGCGGCCCACGAACGCCGCCGTGCGCGTCCCGCGCAGCACCTCCGCCGCCGCGTACGGATCGGTCGCGCCGCCGGTGACCAGGTTGCCGTCGGACACGCTCGCCGTCTCCACCCGGACCCACTTGTCGGCGGGCACGCCCGCGCCCCGGTTCTTCATGTACAGGGCGCCGGGGGCGAGCAGCTCGGTGATGGGCCGGTGCTCCGGGGCGCCCGTGGGGTCCTCCGGGAGCACGACGGTCAGGCTGCCCAGGCGGCGCCGGAAGTCGTACACCCCGCTGCCCCGGATGGTGACCCGGGTGCCGCCGGTGGCCATCTCCATGGAGGTCGAGGCCCGGGAGGTGCCCGCACCGCGCAGGGTGTCGGCGGCCTGCCGCAGGACGGCCACCGGATCGCCGCTCGCGCCGCTCACCCCCTCGGCGGCGGCCCCGCTGGAGGAACACCCGCTGGTGCCCGCTCCGAGTCCGACGGTGAGTCCCATCACGCCCGCCGCTACGACCGTCCTGGCCCCGCGCGTGTGCTGCCGCCGATCCATGGCCTGCCTTACCCCCAGCCGGTTGCGTCCGTTGGGCCCCCTGTCGTTCCCGTTAACGACGGGTAGGGGGTGCCGTCACGCGTGGCGTCAAGCACGCGAGAAGTCAGCGGGTCATACGCCCGTACAAACGCTTCAGATGCCCGAACGAACGTGTCGATCGGGGCGGGTACGGTGGCACCGTGGCGTGGCAGGACGGCCCGGTGGGGGCGCGGCAGGAGCGGGAACACCGCACGACGACGAGCGAGCAGGGCCGGTTCTGCGTGGCCGGATGCAGTTGCGGCTGGCGTGGTCCGGCGCGGCGGGCGCGCAGTCAGGCGCGCGCGGACGCGGAGGCGCATGCCAGCGCGCCGTGAGCCGGGCGTGCGCGCCGCTCGGCGCGCTCTCGGCGCCGCCGCGGTGTCTCGGCGGCGTCGCCTCAGTGCCGTTCGAAGGCGCGGGCCAGGGTGTCCAGCAGCTCGCGGTCGCGGGGCTGGGTCAGCCGCTCGCGGGCGGCGGCGGGGGCGAGCCAGACGATCTCGTCCACCTCGGAGCCCGGGGTGAAGTGCCCGTGCAGTGCCTCGGCGGCCCAGTAGCGGACCTCTTTGGGGCGTCCGGCCACCGGATAGCGCAGGGTCGGCAGCTCGGTGCCCGGCTCGGCGGCGTACCCGGTCTCCTCGGCGACCTCGCGCAGCGCGGCCGCGAGCGCGTCCTCGCCCCGCTTGAGCTTGCCCTTGGGGTGGGACCAGTCGTCGTACTTCGGCCGGTGGACCAGGCAGACCTCCAGGGTGCCGGAGGGGCCGCGGCGCCAGAGCACGCAGCCCGCGGCGAGGACCGGCGGGGCGGCGGGCACGTCGTCGCTCATGGCGTCTCCTCGCTCCGTCACCGCGCCGGGACCGTCCGCCGCTGCCACGCCTGCTGGAAGGCGAAGCGGGCCGCCTCCACCTCGTGCCGCTGGTCGGCGTGGAGGACGCCGAGCGCGTAGGCCGTCGCGGGCGCGATCCGGGCCGTACGCGCCGCCTGCGCGGCCGCGACCGCCGCCTCCGCCGCGTCCCGGTGCCGGTTCAGGGCCTGTCCGGCCGCGCGCAGCCGGGGGTCCTCGGCCGAAGTGGCGGCGCCGTGGGGCACCTCGCGGGCGTAGCGGTGCAGCCGAAGCAGCAGACGGACCTGGTGCCAGGGGCCGTCCTGGGGGTGCGGGGCCGGGTCGGGGTTGAGTCCGTCGGCCAGGGCCTGCGCGTTGTACGGGTGCCCGGCGGTGACCAGGGGCAGCGCGGCGACCGCGCTGCCCAGCCGGTCCTCCGCGGCCGCCGCGTACGGGCCGAGGTCCGCCTCGGCCGCGCCGGGGGCGAGGGGGACGTCGCTGGCGAGTACGGCGATGCGGTCGGCCAGCGCGTGGAAGCGGGCGGAGCCGAGCGCCTCCAGGGCGGTGGAGTGGGCGCGGGCGCGGGCCAGGGTGAGCCTGCGGTCGAGCAGGGCGGCGGCGCGGGCGGCGCCGACGGTGAGGGGAGCGGCGGGGGGTGCCGCGGTGGTCGCTTTCGTGGGCGCGGGCACCGTGCCGGGTGCCGGGGTGGTCCCCGAGAGCCGGTGCAGGGCGAACAGCAGCCGGTCCAGGCGGGCCGCGCAGGCGTGTTCCAGGCCGAGGGTGCCCGAGACCCAGGCCAGTTCGGCCCGGGTCTCGTCGGCCCAGTCGGGCTCCAGGAGCCCGCGGAAGGTGTACAGGCCCGCGCTGACGCGGCGGGCCGAGCGGCGCAGCGCGCGCGCCGCCTCGGCCGACCCGTCCGAGCCCGAGGCGCCGTTCCCGGTCTCCCGGTGCAGGCGCAGGGCGCGGAGGAACTCCGTGGACCGGGCGCGCAGGTGGGCCGCGAGGGCCTCACCGGTCGCCTCCCCGGGCTCGGAGTCCGCCGGGTCAGGGTGTCGCGGTGCCACGCCGGCGCCTCCGGGCGTCTATGAGCATCTCCTGGATGTTGCGCAGGGGCTGGCCCTCGGCGTCGGTCGCGTGCCGGGTCCATTCGCCGTCGGGACCGAGGTGCCAGGAGGCGGTGGTGTCGGACATGCCGGTGTCGAGCAGCCGGTTCAGGGCCGCCCGGTGGCCGGGGTCGGTGACCCGGACCAGGGCCTCGATCCGGCGGTCGAGGTTGCGGTGCATCATGTCGGCGCTGCCGAACCACACCTCGGGCTCGCCGCCGTTGCCGAAGGCGAAGACGCGGGAGTGCTCCAGGAAGCGGCCGAGGATCGAACGGACCCGGACGTTCTCGGACAGGCCGGGGACGCCGGGGCGGATCGCGCAGATGCCGCGCACCCAGATGTCCACCGGCACGCCCGCCTGGGAGGCCCGGTAGCAGGCGTCGATGATCGCCTCGTCGACCATGGAGTTGACCTTGATCTTGACGAAGGCCGGGCGGCCCGCGCGGTGGTGCTGGATCTCCTTGTCGATCCGCGATATCAGTCCGTCCCGCAGGGACTTGGGGGCGACCAGCAGGCGGCGGTAGGTCTCGCGCCGGGAGTAGCCGGAGAGCCGGTTGAACAGGTCCGAGAGGTCCGCGCCGACCTGCGGGTCCGCGGTGAGCAGCCCGAGGTCCTCGTAGAGGCGGGCCGTCTTCGGGTGGTAGTTGCCGGTGCCGACGTGGCTGTAGCGGCGCAGGGTCTCGCCCTCCTGGCGGACCACGAGCGACAGCTTGCAGTGCGTCTTCAGCCCGACCAGGCCGTAGACGACGTGGCAGCCCGCCTCCTCCAGCTTGCGCGCCCACTTGATGTTGGCGTGCTCGTCGAAGCGGGCCTTGATCTCGACCAGGACGAGGACCTGCTTGCCGGACTCGGCGGCGTCGATCAGCGCGTCCACTATGGGCGAGTCGCCGGAGGTGCGGTACAGCGTCTGCTTGATCGCCAGCACGTCCGGGTCCTGCGCGGCCTGCTCCAGGAACGCCTGCACGGAGGTGGAGAAGGAGTCGTACGGGTGGTGCAGCAGCACGTCCCGCTGGCGCAGGGCGGCGAAGATGTCGGGCGCGGAGGCGGTCTCCACCTCGGAGAGGTCGCGGTGGGTGCCGGCGACGAACTTGCGGTACTTCAGCTCGGGGCGGTCGAGGCTGTGGATGCGGAAGAGACCGGTGAGGTCGAGCGGGCCGGGCAGCGGATAGACCTCGGCCTCGGAGATCTTCAGCTCGCGCACCAGGAGGTCGAGCACCTCGCGGTCGATGTCCTCCTCGACCTCCAGGCGCACCGGCGGCCCGAAGCGGCGCCGCATGAGTTCCTTCTCCAGGGCCTGGAGCAGGTTCTCCGCGTCGTCCTCCTCGACCTCCAGGTCCTCGTTGCGGGTGAGGCGGAAGGCGTGGTGCTCCAGCACCTCCATGCCCGGGAACAGCTCCTCCAGGTGCGCGCCGATCACGTCCTCGATGGGGACGTACCGGCCGGGGCTGCTCTCCAGGAAGCGGGACAGCAGCGGGGGCACCTTGACGCGGGCGAAGTGCTTGTGGCCGCTGACCGGGTTGCGTACGACGACGGCCAGGTTCAGCGAGAGGCCCGAGATGTACGGGAAGGGGTGCGCGGGGTCCACGGCGAGCGGGGTGAGCACCGGGAAGATCTGGTGCCGGAACAGCGTGAACAGGCGGGCCTGCTCCTTGTCGGTCAGCTCGCTCCAGCGGACCAGGTGGATGCCCTCCTCCGCGAGCGCGGGGGCGACGTCCTCGTGGTAGCAGGCGGCATGCCGCGCCATCAGCTCGCGGGAGCGGGCCCAGATCATCTCCAGCACCTCGCGGGGCTGGAGCCCGGAGGCGGAGCGGGTGGCGACGCCGGTGGCGATACGGCGCTTCAGACCGGCCACCCGGACCATGAAGAACTCGTCCAGGTTGCTGGCGAAGATCGCGAGGAAGTTGGCCCGCTCCAGGAGCGGGGTGTTCGGGTCCTCGGCCAGCTCCAGCACGCGCTCGTTGAACGCGAGCCAGCTGCGCTCCCGGTCCAGGAAGCGGCCCTGCGGGAGCGGTGCGCCGTCGGCCTCGGTCTCCTCGTAGGCGTCGAGATCGGCGTCGAGATCCGGGTCCAGGTCGGAGACGGCCGCAGCGACCGTGTGCGGGCGGTGCGCGGCGATGGAGCCCACGGGGGGCTGCGGCTGCGGCCGGCCGGGGACCTCGGACCCGAGGCCCGCGGTATCGGCGCCGAAGGCCGCGCTGGAGGAGGACTGGGCCGGTGCCTGGGCTTCTCGCTGACTCATGAACCCATTCTTCCGTGTCAGAGGCGTCACGGCAGCGTCGAATTTCGCGGAGGGAAGCCTGATGACCTTCCGCCCCGCCTCCCCCTCGGACTCCGCCGAAGCCCCACTGCCGACGTGCGCCATTCCCCGAGCCTCGCAAGCGCTTCTGAATGGGCGGTTACGGGGACATGACGTGGGGGACAGCGGAGGGCGGCTCCCGGGGGAACCACCCTCCTCCTCTGCCGCAGGCGGCCAGCCGGTGCGGCGGCGGAGCACCGCGAAAGTCGCGGCGGTGAGCAGCGCGGTCAGGAGCAGCAGCCGGGCGGTGGTGGTGAGCTGGAGGGGCCAGTAGGGGGAGGCGGGGTGGTACCCGAGAAGAACGTGACACCCCCGCGCGGCGCGTACAGCCGCTCGCACGCCGCCACCCTGTCCGCCGTGGTGATGTGGAAGAGGGGCGCCCGTCAAGCGTGGGCGCCCCTCAACTCATCGCGGATACAGCCTGCTTCACGTCTCCGTGCGGTACATCAGGTCCGTCTCGTGGGTCGTGAAGCCCAGGCGTTCGTAGACCGAGACCGCCGCCTTGTTGTCCGCGTCGACGTAGAGCATCGCGGTGGGCAGGCCCTGGGCGGCGAGGTGGCGGAGGCCGATCGTGGTGAGGGACTTGCCGAGGCCGCCGCCCTGGTGGCCGGGGCGGACGCCGAGGACGTAGACCTCGCCGAGACCCTCGTCGGGGTGGGGCTTGGTCCAGTGGAAGCCGATCAGCTCGCCGCCCTGCTCGGCGAGGAAGAAGCCGGCGGGGTCGAACCACGGCTCGGCCTCGCGGTCGGCCAGGTCGCGCTCGGTCAGCGAGCCCTGTTCGGGGTGGTGGGCGAAGGCTGCCGCGTTGACCGCGAGCCAGGCCGTCTCGTCCTGGCCGGGGACGAAGGCGCGGACCGTCACGCCCTCCGGCAGTACCGGATCGGGGAGTTCGAGTCCGGTCAACGGGCGGCGCATCTGCCGCAGTTCGCGGAACAGGGTCAGACCGAGCACCTGGGCGAGATGGCGGGCGGCCGGGTGGCCGCCGTGCGCCCACACCCGCAGCCGCTTGCCCGAGGCGCCGAGCAGCGCGGTGCCGAGCGCGCGGCCGTGGCCGTGGCCCCGGTGGGCGGGGTGGACGACCAGTTCGGCGGCCGGGGCCTCCACCGGGTCGGTGTCCTCGAGCTGTGCGTAGCCAACGAGTTCGCCGCCGTAGCTCAGCAGCAGATGCGAGACGCCCTCCCGCGCCCCGCCGCGCAACTGGAGCCGCCCCTGCTCGGACACCGGCTGCTGCCCGTCCACGGCGGCAGCCGCCGCGAGCAGATCGAGCACGGCCCGGGTCTGCTCCGGGGTGAGTTCGGCGTGGGTCTCGATGGAACGGCCGTGCACGGCCCGCTCGGAGGCGTCGCTGCTCATGCGTATGAGGGTACGGGGGTCGCGCCGCGGGGTGCGGGGGAACCGGGCGGGGTCGCGCCGCGGGGTGCGGGGAACGGGAAGGGAGTGTGCGGCGCCGCGTTCATGGGCCGGGTCTGAGCGGGGGCGCCCTGCGGCTCACGGCTGGGCGGGACGGCGGCGGCCCCGGCCGCGCGGTGTCGGGGCGTCTCGGACCGGCGGGCGGTCCGCCGACCGCGCGGCGTCACGGTGACCGGCGCCCTGAGGCGGCAGTCTCCCGCCGTATCGCGTCACGGTGGGAGCGGCGGTCCGGGGCCTCGCCCCGTCACGGCCGGGCGGCGTCACGGCGCCACCGCGCGACGACGGCCCGGTCGCCCGTCGTCGCGGGCGCCCCGCGCCCCGGCGGCAGCGTCACGCCGTGTCCGGTGGTGGCACCGGCGCCCCCGGTAGCCGTACCGTCACCAGGGTGCCGCCGCCCGGGGCGCGGGAGAGGGTGACCTCGCCGCCCGCCTGGCGGATGGTGCGGGCGACGATGGAGAGGCCGAGGCCGGAGCCGGGGAGGGCGCGGGCGCTGGGGGAGCGCCAGAAGCGGTCGAAGACGTGCGGGAGTTCCTCGGCCGCGATGCCGGGGCCGTGGTCGCGCACGGTCAGTGTGCCGTCGGTCAGCCGGACCTCGACCGTGCCGCCCTCGGGGCTGAACTTCACCGCGTTGTCGAGGATGTTGACCAGTGCCCGCTCCAGAGCCGAAGGCTCCGCGCGGACGTACCACGGCTCCAGGTCCGCGGTGATGGTCAGTTCGGGACCGCGCAGCCGGGCCCGGCGCAGCGCGGCCTCGGCCGTCTCCTGGAGGGAGACCACCTGGACGCGCTCGCCGTGCTGTCCCTCGGAGCGGGACAGCTCCTGCAAGTCGCCGATCAGTGCGCCGAGTTCGGTCATCTGTGCCTTGACGGAGGCGAGCAGCGCCTTGCGGTCCTCGGCGGGCAGCGGGCGTCCGGTCTCCTCGCTGCGGCTGAGCAGCTCGATGTTGGTGCGCAGGGAGGTGAGCGGGGTGCGCAGTTCGTGCCCGGCGTCGGCGATCAGCTGCTGCTGGAGGTCGCGGGAACTGGCCAGCGCGGTGGTCATGGAGTTGAAGGAGCGGGAGAGCCGGGCCACCTCGTCGTCGCTCTCGTCCACCACCGGGATGCGGATCGCGAGGTCCTCGGTGCGGGCCACGTGTTCGACCGCCTCGGTCAGCTTGTCCACGGGGCGCAGCCCCGCGCGGGCCACGGCGAGCCCCGCCGCCCCCGCCCCGACCACCCCGATGCCGGAGACCAGCAGCAGGATCAGCGCGAGGTCGTCCAGGGTGCGCTCGGTGTCCTTCAGGGAGATGCCCACCATGACGGCCACATCGGGGTAGGTCGCCACGCCGGGCCCGCCGCCCACCAGGACGGCGCCGGTCATCACCCGTACGTCGTTGCCCTTGGAGTCGGTGCCGTCGCGCACCCAGCGGGTGTGCGGGTCGTGATCGCGCGCGATCGCCAGGTCCCCGGCGGTCACCTTCACGGTGCCCTCGGAGTAGGGCGGGACGCAGGTCTTGCCGTCGGAGGTGATGATCTGGAGGTAGAGGTAGCTGGGCGGTCCTTCGCCGACGGTGTCGTTCGGGGACTGCGGGCAGGTCAGCAGCAGTGTGGCGACCTGGTCGGCGCTGAGCGGCCGGCCGAGGCTCGTGAGCCGGTGGTTCAGCTCGTCCTCCAGCTTGCGCTGGACGATGAACCAGCAGGTCACCGACACCGCCGCCACCGCGAACGCCACCGCCGCCGCGACCAGCATCGCGAGCCGCGCCCGGATCGGCAGCGCCTGGTAGCGGCGCACCAGCCTCCTCACTCGCCGCCGCCCTGTCGCAGTACGTACCCCACGCCCCGGACGGTGTGCACGAGCCGGGGCTCGCCGCCCGCCTCGGTCTTGCGGCGCAGGTACATCACGTAGACGTCGAGGGAGTTGGAGGAGGGCTCGAAGTCGAAGCCCCAGACCGCCTTCAGGATCTGCTCCCGGGTGAGGACCTGGCGCGGGTGGGCCATGAACATCTCCAGGAGCGTGAACTCCGTGCGGGTCAGTTCCACCGGCCGCCCGCCCCGGGTGACCTCCCGGGTCGCGAGGTCCATCCGCAGGTCCCCGAAGGTCAGCGCCTCGTCCTCCTGGGCCTCGGCGGACACGGTCGCCGCGTAGGTGCTGCGCCGCAGCAGGGCCCTGATGCGGGCGAACAGCTCGTCCAGCTCGAACGGCTTGACCAGGTAGTCGTCGGCCCCGGCGTCGAGGCCGGTGACCCGGTCGCCGACCGTGTCGCGGGCGGTGAGCATCAGTATCGGGGTGGTGTCCCCGGTGCCCCGGATGCGCCGGGCCGCCGTCAGACCGTCCATGCGGGGCATCTGGATGTCCAGCACCAGCAGGTCCGGGCGGCAGGCGGCGGCCTTCTCCAGCGCGTCCGCGCCGTCGACCGCGACCTCCGTGTCGTACCCCTCGAAGGCGAGGCTGCGCTGGAGTGCCTCGCGTACGGCCGGTTCGTCGTCGACGATCAGGATGCGCTGGGGGTCACGGTCGCCTTCGGCGGGGCTCATCGCTCGCGGTTCCTCGGGATGGTGTTGTCGGGTGGGGGCGTCTCAGCCTCGCACGTTTCGGGCTCCCGGCGTGGATGCCGGCGTCAGACGCCGGCCGGGGTCAGCCGGTTGAGGGCGGTCAGGCGGTTCAGCGGCACCTTGCGGCGGTGCGGGCGGGCGGCGGAGGTGCGCAGCCCCATGAGCTGGGGGGCCGGGCTGGGCAGCTCGGGGAGCCGGGGGGCCGGGGCGGGGGCGTGCAGTTCGCGCGCGACCTCCAGGGCCAGGGTGACGTCGGCGGGGCCGGTGACAGGGGTCTGGTGCGTGGTGTACGTGATCATGACGTGCTCCCTGCTGTTCGGTGGTGCGCTTGCCCAGGACCGTGCCGGAGGAATCCGGAAGGGGGGTCCTAGTCCGTCGAGCCCGCCCGCAGCTTGGCGAGGTCGGACTTGACGGTGTTCACCGGGATCGCGAAGCCGAGGCCGATGCTGCCCGCGTCCGAGGACGAGGACGCCTGCGAACCCGAGGAGTACATCGCGGAGTTGATGCCGATGACACGGCCGGAGGCGTCGAAGAGGGCGCCGCCGGAGTTGCCGGGGTTGAGTGAGGCGTCCGTCTGGATCGCCTTGTAGGTGGTGGTGGACGAGCCGGTGTCGCCGTTGAACTCACGGCCGCCGAACTGGAACGGCCAGTCGCCGTCCCCGTCCTGCTGCCCGCCCTGTCCCTGGCTCTGTTCCTCGTCGGTCGAGACGGTCACGTCACGGTTGAGGGCCGAGACGATGCCGCTGGTCACAGTGCCGCTCAGCCCCTCGGGGGAGCCGATGGCGACGACCGTGTCGCCGACGCGGACGCCGGAGGAGTCGCCGAGCGTGGCGGCCTGGAGACCGGAGGCGCCGGAGACCTTCAGGAGTGCCAGGTCCTTGGAGCTGTCGGTGCCGACCACGTCGGCGGTGTGACTCGTGCCGTCGCTGGTGCGGACCCTGACCGAGGAGGCGCCGGAGACCACGTGGTTGTTGGTCACGATCTCGCCGCCACTGGTGACGACGACGCCGGAGCCGATGGAGGAGCCGTCCTGGAGGGTGGCGTCCACCTGGACCACGCTGGGGCCGACGGCCGCCGCGACGGCTGCCACGGTGCCGGTGCCCTTCTTGCCCGCGGTCACCACGGGGGTGCCCGCCTGGGCGGCGGTGGAGCCGGAGTGGTTCGCCAGCTCCTGGAAGGCGTAGGCGGTGCCTCCGCCGACCGCGGCCGCGACCAGCGCGACCGCCGCGAGGAGCGGGATCGGGCCCCGCGTCCGCTTCCGCTCCGGAGCCGGACCCGGCGCGTAAGGCGGCGGGGACGGCCACGGGTCGGCAGCGGCGTGGGCGGCCGGCGGGGTGTGGGACCCGTAGGGGTCGCCGTACCCGTAGGGGCGGAGTCCCTCGGGGCTTTCGTACCCGTCGGCGCCGCTGCGGCGCGTGCTCTCGTCGGTCATACGAAGAGCATGTCCCGCGACCATGAGAGCATCCTGAGCCCACCCTGAGAACCCCGGCAGAAGCGGGGGCCCGCTTCATGAGAGGCCCGCTCAGCCGGGGATGAGAGCCCGATAAGAGTGCTGGTGGGGGCGGGCGGACAGCGGGGGAGCGGTCAGAGCTCCTGGCGCGCGCAGCCGCAGCTCTCGCGGATCTGGAGACGGGAGGGGAAGGTCTTCAGACGTTCGCGGCGCGAGCCGGCCAGCCGCAGCCCGTCGTCCAGGACCAGGTCGACGGCCATGCGGGCCATCGCGGGCCGGTCGGAGGCGACCGTGGTCAGCGGCGGGTCGGCGAGCGCCGCCTCCTTGATGTCGTCGAACCCGGCCACCGCCAGCTCGCCGGGCACGTCGAGCCGCAGCTCGCGCGCGGCGCGCAGCACGCCGATGGCCTGGTCGTCGGTGGAGCAGAAGATCGCGGGCGGACGCTCGGGTCCGGAGAGGATGCCGAGGGCCACGCGGTAGGCGTCGTAGCGGTTGTACGGCGCCTCGAACAGGCGGCCCTCGGTGGGCAGGCCCGCCTCATCCATGGCGCGCTTCCAGCCCTCGACGTGGTCGGAGACCGGGTCGCCGACGGCCGGGGTGTCGGCCGTGCCGCCCATGCAGGCCACGTACTCGTACCCGTGCTCCAGGAGGTGGCGCACGGCGAGCTGGGCGCCACCGAGGTCGTCCGTCACCACGGCCACGTCGTCGATGGCCTCGGGGCGCTCGTGCAGCAGGACCACGCGGGCGTCCCAGGCGTCGATCTCGGCCGCCGCCTGGTCGTTGAGCGCGTGGGAGACGAGGATCAGGCCGGAGACCCGCATACCGAGGAAGGCCCGCAGATAGTGGACCTCGCGCTCGGCGATGTAGTCGGTGTTGCCGACCAGGACCATCTTTCCGCGCTCGGAGGCGGCCTGTTCGACCGCGTGCGCCATCTCCCCGAAGAAGGGCTGGCGGGCGTCCGGGATGATCAGCCCTATGAGGTCGGTACGGCGCGAGGCCATCGCCTGGGCGACCCGGTCGGGCCGGTACCCCAGCTCCTTGATCGCCGCGAGAACACGCTCGCGCGTGGCCGGGGCGACCGGCCGGGGTCCGTTGTTGATGACATAACTGACGACGGCCGTCGAGGTCCCCGCCAGCCGTGCCACATCATCCCGAGTCACCTTCGCCACGCGCGGAGTCTACGCGGATTGACCCGCTCTGGGCAGGGCGAAAACGCGCTGGATACGCGGCGTCCGAAGGGGCGTGGTGCCGGGCCTGGACGTGCGGGGGGTCTACCCGGTGGGGGGCGGCTTCATGCATGGCCATGCGGGCGTGTGCATGAGGGCATCGCGTGGTGCCGCCGGCGGGAGCAGGGGGTGTGGGCGCGCGGGGGCACGAGGAGCCGGTCCGCCCGGGCGGGGGTGCGGGCACGCGGGAGCCATGGGCCGGCCTCGCACGGGCCGTGCGGCGGGACGCGCGCGTGGCCCCGGCTCGGCTCGCGCTCCGGCTCGCGCCGCCACCGGGAGACCGGGGATCACGGACCCGGACCGGCCCCGGGCGCGCGGTGACCGGCGAGGCGGCGCGCGGGGCGCATGGCCGCGTTCGCGGTCCCCTGCGCGCGGGCCCGCAAGGGATTCCGGGCCGGCCCGCAGGGGACCGCGCCCCGCTCGCGGTGCCGCTCACGCGCGGCGACCGGCGCGGCTCGCGGCCAGGGCGACGTGCGCCGTGCCGGGTGCTCAGGCGTCGGCCGGGATCTCCGCCGGGCTCTCCGCGTCGGCCGGCGCGCCGCGCTCCCGCTTGGCCTTGGTCTCCTCGGTGCCCCGCTCGCCCTTCTCCGGGGTCACGAAGCGGTAGCCCACGTTGCGCACGGTGCCGATCAGCGACTCGTGCTCGACGCCGAGCTTGGCCCGCAGCCGCCGTACGTGCACGTCCACGGTGCGGGTGCCGCCGAAGTAGTCGTAGCCCCAGACCTCCTGGAGCAGCTGGGCGCGGGTGAAGACGCGGCCTGGATGCTGCGCGAGGTACTTGAGCAGCTCGAACTCCTTGAAGGTCAGGTCCAGGACCCGGCCCTTGAGCTTGGCGGAGTACGTGGCCTCGTCCACGGAGAGGTCGCCGTTGCGGATCTCCATGGGGGAGTCGTCGTGGACGAGCTGCTGGCGGCCCATGGCGAGGCGGATACGCGCCTCGACCTCGGCGGGGCCCGCCGTGTCGAGCAGGACGTCGTCGATGCCCCAGTCGGCGGTGACGGCGGCGAGGCCGCCCTCGGTGACGACCAGGACGAGCGGACAGCCGGGGCCGGTGGAGCGCAGAAGCTGGCACAGGCTGCGCACCTGGGGCAGGTCGCGCCGGCCGTCGACGAGGATGACGTCGGCGCCCGGCGTGTCGACCAGGGCGGGGCCCTCCGCGGGGGCCACGCGCACGTTGTGCAGCAGCAGGCCGAGGGCGGGGAGCACCTCCGTCGACGGCTGAAGGGCGTTGGTCAGGAGCAGCAGAGAACTCATACGTCTGGTTCCTCCTCGGTCCCTGCGAGGACGTGTGCGGTGCGGCACTGCTCTGCGATCCCGGGGCCCCGTACACCCGGCGGTCTCCCGCTTCGTATACAACGCTACCGAAAGCACAAAAGGACCCGGGGGCTGCGCTGCCCGAGTCCTCTGCACAGCAGAATAGCCCACATGAGCAACCGTCCGGCAGGTCATGCGGCACGTTCCACCGTTCGTCCGAATTCCGAGACAGGCAGACGTGCCCCTATCCGGACGTTTCTGCGCACGACCGACGGAATTCCGATCGATTCCGTATACGAACCGGGCGCGGCCGTATACGAAATGCCCTCGGACGGCGGGCCGGCGGCGGAATCCACCGGACACGACGCCACCGACGTGGTCTTCGTCGTCGCCCACGGCTTCACCGGCGACGCCGACCGCCCGCACGTGCGCCGGATCGCGCGGGCGCTCGCCGCGTATGGCGCCGTCGTCACCTTCTCCTTCCGCGGTCACGGCGGCTCCGGGGGCCGCTCCACCGTCGGCGACAAGGAGGTCCTGGACCTCGCGGAGGCCGTGGCGTGGGCGCGCGGCTTCGGGCACGCGCGCGTGGTGACCGTCGGCTTCTCCATGGGCGGCTCGGTGGTGCTGCGGCACGCGGCCCTGAACCCCGGCACGGTGGACGCGGTGGTCTCGGTCAGCGCGCCCGCCCGCTGGTACTACCGGGGGACCGCCCCCATGCGCCGCCTGCACTGGATGGTCACCCGGCCCGCAGGCCGTCTGGTCGGGCGCTACGGCTTCCACACCCGCATCCACCACCGCGACTGGAGCCCGGTGCCGCTCTCCCCGGTCGAGGCGGCCGCCCGGATCGCCCCCGTCCCGCTGCTGGTCGTGCACGGCGACAGCGACGCCTACTTCCCGCTCGACCACCCCCGGATGCTCGCCGAGGCGGCCGGTGACCACGGCGAACTCTGGCTGGAGCCGGGCATGGGCCACGCCGAGCACGCGGCGGACGACGCCCTGCTCGCCCGGATCGGGGAGTGGGTCCGCGCCCGGACGCACTAGCCTGAGCATCACCGTCTTTGATTTTTCTTTCCTGACCGTCGATTGAGGAACGAGATGCCCAAGGTCACGGTGCGCTACTGGGCGGCCGCCAAGGCCGCGGCAGGCGTCGCCGACGAGCGGTACGACGCGGCCACCCTCGCCGAGGCGCTGACCGCCGTACGCGAGCGCCACCCCGGTGAGCTGGCGACCGTACTGCGCCGGTGCGCCTTCCTCGTCGACGGCGATCCCGTCGGGACGCGCGCGCATGAGACGGTACGGCTGGCCGAGGGCGGCACGGTCGAGGTGCTCCCGCCGTTCGCAGGAGGATGAGGCGTTGAGCAGCGATCAGTACGACCCCTACGCCGGGTACGACCCCGAGCAGACCCAGCAGTGGGAGGGGCACACCTGGGACACCCAGAACCACGCGCGGCTCCCCGACGCCGGGGCGGGATACCCGCAGCAGCAGCCGTACCAGGGGTACGAGCCCGCGCAGCAGCAGGCGTATCCGCAGCAGCAGCACCCGCAGCAGCAGCACCCGCAGCAGCAGCAACCGCAGCAGCAGTACCCGCAGCAGCAGTACCCGCAGGCGCAGGCTCCGCAGCAGCCGTACCAGCCGATGGCGACCGGGGTGCGCCCGCAGCCGATGCCCGAGCCGCAGCAGGCCGCGCAGGCTCCCCGGGCCGACGCCCCCGAGGCCGGCGCCGGTTACGGCCCCGCCACCCTCGCCGGCAACGCCCGCATCACCGACGCGCAGCGCGCCCGTCTGGAGGGCCGCTCCCCGATCATCGAGCCCGGGATGCAGCCCGCGCTGCTCACCGCCGTGCTCGGGGCGCTGCTCGCGGTCGCCGCGCCGCTCGGCTCGTACGCCCTGGTCGTGCCGCTGGTGGCGCTTCAGGCGGTGACGGCGGCGGGCTGGTTCCGGCTCAACGGCATGTGGCCCGCCCGCCAGGGCATCGCGCTGGCGTTCCTCGGCGGGCTCGTCGCGGACGTGGCGGTGCTGGCGGCCGGGCGGGACCACGCGCCCGCCGCGATCCTCGGCCCCCTCGGCGCCTGGGTCGTGCTCTCGCTGGTCCTCCAGCTGCGCTCGCACGCCTCGCCGGACGAGCGGATGTACGGCCTGATGGCGACCGTGGCCTCCTCGGCCCTCGCCATCCTCGCCACCGGCTACCTCGGCGCCACCGCCGACGCGGTCTCGGTCGGCGCGGCGGCCGTGGCGGTCGCCGCCGTGGTCCGGGCGCTGCCGCTGCCCACGCCGGTCTCCGTGGTGGTCTCCCTGCTCGCCGCCGCGGGCGCGGGTCTTGCCGTCGGCGGCATGAACGGTCTCGGCACCCATGGCGCCCTCCTCGGCGCCGCGGCCGCGGTCTGCGGTCTCATCGGCCACCGCGCGGCCAGCTACGACTACCCCTCCCGCTTCGTCCACCTCACGGCGGGCGTCGCCCTGCCGCTCGCGGCCGCCGGTCCGGTGGTCTGGGTGCTCGGGCGGGCGCTGGGCTGACCGGTGCCCGGGCGGGCGGTGCCCGGGCGGGTGGTGCCGCCCGGGACTGCTCCGCCCAGGACTGCTCCGCGGACGGTCAGTCGTCCGCGTCCGGCGGGAGGCCGTCGTCGAGCGTGATGCGGATCGTGCCGCCCCGGGCGACGGCCCGGCCGAGACCTGCCGCCAGGCGGTGGTACGCGGTCGTGGCCAGCGCCCACTCGGCGCCCACCTCGGCGGTGGTGCGGACGTTCCACAGCTCGATCAGGAGCGCGATGAGCGAGCGTCCCGACACCACGGTCCGCACCTGGCCGCCGTGGATGGCCTCGACGGCGGGCGGGACGCGGAAGTGCCCGTGCCCGACCGCGAGGGTGATCAGCCACTCCCAGGTGTCGCGGTGCGCGATCAGCTCGGCCGAGGCCACACCGGCGGCCTTCAGCAGCAGGACCCCGTGGGCGACCTGGGGGTCCTCGGGCGGGGCGGCGGACGGTTCCCGCGCGGTGTTCTCCTCGCCCCGGTACGCCGCCTCGATGGCGCTCTTGAGGTCGGCTCCGGGCCGGGGACCGGGCTCCGTGTTCTCCATGTGCTCTTCCCGCTGGTCTTCCTGCGTGTCGGTGCCGGGGTTCTCCCCGCGCTCGTCGGTGCCGGGCTCGTCCGGCTCCGCCTCGTACTCCGGGCCGCTCTCCTCGTCCGGCGCGGCGGCCCGCAGCGTCTCCAGACGTTCGAGCAGATGCCGGATCTCGCGCCGGGCCTCGCCGAGTTCGCCGGCCGTACGGTCCTGGAGCCGGTGTGTCCCGAGGGTCTCCTCGCGTATCTCCGTCACGCCGTTGCGGACGGACTCCTGTATCTCCACCCGGCTGCGCGCGACCTCACCGCGCAGCGCGGCCAGCCCGATTCGGGGGTCCTCGATGCTTTCGAGCTTTTTACGCGTCGCCTCCAGCTCGTTCATCGCCTCGCCGAATGCCCGTCTCCACCGCACGTCGCTCCTTGATCACCGCGTACCGACAACTGCTGCAATCTCCCCACGCGACCGGCGCACGACGCGGCTGTTTCCAGCCCTTCGGCGGCTGGGAACAGACGGTGCCGGGACCCGGCGTCTCCCGGGTCGGACCAGGTCAGGGGCGTGCCGTCCGGTTCCAGGACGGTTTCCGCAAGCCGGTCACGCATCGCGCGCCGCATCCCCTGCGGCGATTTCCGGACCGCGTTTCCGAAAAGGGACCGCGGGAACCACGCGAAATACCGCACTCTTCCGCCGCCCTGTCACAGGTGATCCACAATGCGCCTGGCGCGGGGTCGCGCGGGCTACGGTGAAGGGCGCCGGAAGCCGTTCGCCGACCCCTGGGGAAATGATGCGTGCCCTGCGAATAATCGTCGTTCTCGTCGTGATTCTGGGCGGACTGTTCGTGATCGCGGACCGGGTGGCGGTGCACTTCGCCGAGGGCGAGGTCGCGGACCGGGTGAAGGCGCGGGAGAACCTGCCGTCCACGCCGGACGTGGACATCAAGGGCTTCCCGTTCCTGACCCAGGTGGCCGGGGGCACGCTGGACGAGGTGGACCTGGGCATCCGCTCCTACCCGGTACCCACCGGCACCAAGGACGGCACGATCCGCATCGACGACCTCGAGGCCGACCTCAGGGACGTGAAGTTCTCCGGCGACTACTCCTCGGCCACCGCCGCGAGCGGCACCGGCTCCGCGACCATCGCCTACGACCAGCTCATGAAGGCAGCCAAGACCGAGCCGGCCGAGCTGGCGCCCGGCGTCACCGCCCAGGTCACCGGCCTCGGCAACGGCGGCGACGGCAAGATCAAGCTCTCGGTGAAGGTCGGCGTCCCCGCGCTCGGCATCAACCCGACCATCTCGGTGCTCAGCTCGGTCGACGTCAAGGGCGGCAAGGTCTCCCTGCACGCCGACGCGCTCCCGGCCATAGCGGGCGCCAACCTCGCCGACGGCGCCCTGCGGAAGGTCACCGACTTCCAGCAGGCCCTCGACCAGTTGCCCGGCGGGATCGCCCTGGACCGGGTGCGGGCCACTCCGGACGGCCTCCGCATCACGGTGAAGGGGACCGACCTCAAGCTGGCCGGATAGGGGAACGGGGAGCCTGGGTAGGAAGCCCCCGTCGGCGTCGGCGCGCTGTCCGACTGGCGAGACGCCGCCGTCCGTACCGTAGATATGACGAACGCCGTCGCGCGCGTCCCTGCCCGGAATCGGCTCCCGCCGGGCGCCCGGCGCTTCACCGCTCCTCCACGCTTCCGGCATGTGGACGATCGCGTCTCACCATCCGACACGGCGGTGACATGCCCGCCCGGACCTCCTTACGATCGACGGCATGAAGCGACAGGCGGATCTCACCAAGCGGCGGGCAGTTGACCTGTGCCGCGTTGCCGCCATGCTCTGTCGCCCCTTCTGAGCGGTAGTCCACGCACTTCCGCATCTCTCGGCCGCCCTGCTGGTAGGGCATCCGTGCGCCGTCGTACCCCGAGCGCGCGCACCCTTCTCACCGCACGCCCACCGTGACTGCCCCGGAGGAGAAAGAGCATGAGCCGCAGCGACGTACTGGTCGACGCCGACTGGGTGCAGGAGCACCTGGACGACCCGTCCATCGCCATCGTCGAGGTGGACGAGGACACGTCCGCGTACGACAAGAACCACATCAAGAACGCGATCCGCATCGACTGGACCAAGGACCTCCAGGACCCGGTCCGCCGCGACTTCATCGACCAGGAGGGCTTCGAGAAGCTCCTGTCGGAGAAGGGCATCGCCAACGACACCACGGTGATCCTCTACGGCGGCAACAACAACTGGTTCGCCTCGTACGCCTACTGGTACTTCAAGCTCTACGGCCACGACGACGTCAAGCTCCTCGACGGCGGCCGCAAGAAGTGGGAGCTGGACGCCCGCGAGCTGGTCGCCGGCGAAGAGGTGCCCGAGCGCGCCAAGACGGAGTACCAGGCCAAGCCGCAGAACCTCGCGCTGCGCGCCTTCCGCGACGACGTGGTGGCGGCCATCGGCTCGCAGAACCTCGTCGACGTGCGCTCGCCCGACGAGTTCTCCGGCAAGCTGCTCGCCCCGGCCCACCTGCCGCAGGAGCAGTCGCAGCGCCCGGGCCACGTGCCCAGCGCGCGCAACATCCCGTGGTCCAAGAACGCCAACGACGACGGCACCTTCAAGTCCGACGAGGAGCTGAAGGAGCTGTACGCGGCCGAGGACGTGGACCTCGCGAAGGACACGATCGCCTACTGCCGCATCGGTGAGCGCTCGGCGCTGACCTGGTTCGTGCTGCACGAGCTGCTCGGCGTGGAGAACGTCAAGAACTACGACGGTTCCTGGACCGAGTACGGCTCGCTGGTCGGCGTGCCGATCGAGCTGGGCGCGAACAAGTAGGTCCCCCGGGACACCGACAGACCAAGTCCGACCCGACCGGCCTTCCGGTCAGACCCCTTACGGAGAAAGACATGTGCGGAGCGAAGGCCGGCGGCCCGGACGCCTCGACGATCAAGCCCGGTGAGACCACGATCCAGGGGCAGGTGACGCGGGACGGCGAGCCGGTGACGGGCTACGTCCGCCTGCTGGACTCGACGGGCGAGTTCACCGCGGAGGTCCCCACCTCCGCCACGGGGCAGTTCCGCTTCTACGCGGCCGAGGGCACCTGGACCGTCCGCGCCCTGGTCCCCGGCGGCACCGCCGACCGCACGGTCGTCGCGCAGCCGGGCGGGCTCGCGGAGGTCGCGATCGCGGTCTGAGCGCCACCTGACGGCTTCGAGGGCCGCGCCCACCGGGTTGGACACCTGGGGCGCGGCCCTTCGGGCGTTCCGGTCCTACTCTGGACTCATGTACGCACGGCGGCGGCGCTGGTACTTCGTGATGATGGGAGTCTGCGTCGTCATCTTCGTCCTCGCCTGGGCGGTCGTCCGCATCTGGTCCGTCCCGGCGGCCGTCGGCATGTGCCTGTTCGCCATGGTGATCCCGCCGGTGGCCGCGATGGTCGCCAACCGGCGCGGCCCCGAGGACCGCTGGTGGGACGCACCCTCCGGCGACCCCCAGTCCGACGAGTGGTGGGACGAACTGGACGGCAAGAAGAAAGGGCCGAAGTCCTAGGCGGTGTCCGCGACCCGGGCCGGACCCGGTCTGGGGGGCGCCTGTCCTACGCGTCCTGGCCGTGGGCCGTGTCGATGACGCAGAAGCGGTTGCCCTCGGGGTCGGCGAGCACCACGAAGTCGGGGTCCTCGGGGTAGAGGTCCCAGTCGACGCGCTCCGCGCCGAGAGAGACCAACCGTGTCACCTCCGCCCGCTGTTCGGCGGCGTCGGCGGCGTAGAGGTCGAGGTGGACCCGCGGGTGGTCCTGCACCGGGGTGGTGCCGAGCCCGAGCGCGATGCCCGGGCCGGAGCCGCCGTCCGCCGGGACCAGGACCGTCCACTCCTCGGACACGGCACCGTCGCGCGGGACGTATCCCAGCGCGCTGCCCCAGAAGTCCGCGGCCCGCCGTACGTCGGCGGCCCCCATCACGATCGTCCCCAGCCTCAGCATGGGCCGATTCTGGCAGGGGAGTGATCAGTAGACGAGGGCCTGCGTGTCCTCCGCCATGATCTCCTGCACGAAGACCTGCGCGCCCGCGATGCGTACGCCCTCCAGCACGTCCTTCTCCGTGATGCCCCGGCGCGCGGCGCACTGCGTGCACAGGGTGACCCGGCCCGCCGCGAGCACCCCGTTCAGCAGCTCCTCCAGCGGGGCGGCGTGCGGCAGCTCGAACTCGGCGGCCCGCCCCGGCAGCGCGAACCACGCCGACTCCCCGGTGAGCCACACCGACACCTCGACCCCGCTGGCCACGGCCACGGCCGCCACGGTGAAGGCCTGGGAGCAGCGCTCGGGGGCGTCGGCCCCCGCGGTCACCTTGATCACGAGTTTCTTCGCCATGCCCGAATCGTAATCCGGTCGCCCGGCACGCCCATCGACATGCCCTGCGAGGCGCGGGCCCCGCCCGGGCCGGGACTACCCGGAGCCGGTGAAGCCTCCGCTGCCGCCGGGCAGTCCGGGCTGATGGGCGCCGCGAACGCGGATGGGCGCCGCGAACAAGGCGGGCGCGCACCCCCACCCGGGCGCCTGCCCGCTCCGGTACGCCGCGGTCGCCGCGGCACCCGCGCGATGATCACGCAGTCCCGTGAGGGCGTCGCCGGGGCCGTGCCGTTCCGGCAGACCCTGCCGCTCCAGAGCGAGCTGCTCGGCTGAGAACCCACCTCGCCAGGAGAGCCGGGGCCCGGCCGCGTAAGCTGGCCCCGGCTCTGTCGTACGCCTACTTCCGCTTCAAGGAGCACATTCCGTGGAGATCTTCTTCGAACTGCTGCTGGTCCTGGTCTGCGTCGGTGTTCTCGCCTTCGCCGGGCTGACCGTGAAGAAGCTGTACCAGGGCCAGCGCTGACCCACCGCAAGGAATCGACCAGGAACGGCCGCTCATGATCGAGATCCCGTCTGACCTGCACAAGGACCTCGTCCCCCTCGCCTTTCTGCTGGGCAACTGGGTGGGGGCCGGCGTCCACGACTTCCCCGGTTCGGAGAAGTGCAACTTCGGCCAGGAGGTGAGCTTCACCCACGACGGCCGGGACTTCCTGGAGTACCAGTCCCGCACCTGGGTCCTCGACAAGGAGGGCAACAAGGTGCGCCCGCTGGAGTCCGAGGCCGGCTTCTGGCGCATCGACTCCGACCGCAAGGTCACCGTCACGATGACCCGTGACGACGGTGTGGTCGAGATCTGGTACGGCGAGATGGCCGACAAGAAGCCCCAGATCGAGCTGGCCACCGACGCCGTGGCCCGTACCCCCGAGGCACCGCCGTACTCCGGCGGCAAGCGCCTCTACGGCTACGTCAAGAGCGACCTCATGTGGGTCGGCGAGAAGCAGACCCCCGAGGTCGAGCTGCGCCCCTACATGTCGGCCCAGCTCAAGAAGGCCGTCACCCCGGAAGAGGTCGAGCGCTGGGCCAAGGCCCTCCCGGACGACATGCCGGACGACGGCATCGCGTTCTTCAAGTAGGCCGCACGCACACGGTCGTACGGCGCCCCGTTCACCCGGGGCGCCCCGGCCCGCAGGCCCTAGACTTCCAGTGTGGTGAGCACCGACTGGAAGAGCGACCTCAGGCAGCGCGGCTACCGGCTGACGCCGCAACGGCAACTCGTGCTCGAAGCCGTGGACACCCTGGAGCACGCGACCCCGGACGACATCCTCGTCGAGGTCCGCAAGACCGCTTCGGGGGTCAACATCTCCACGGTGTACCGCACCCTGGAGCTGCTGGAGGAGCTGGGCCTGGTCAGCCATGCCCACCTCGGCCACGGGGCGCCCACATACCACCTCGCCGACCGTCATCACCATCTCCATCTGGTGTGCCGGGACTGCGAGAACGTGATCGAGGCGGACGTCGAGGTGGCCGCCGACTTCACCGCCAAGCTGCGGCAGCAGTTCGGGTTCGACACCGACATGAAGCACTTCGCGATCTTCGGCCGCTGCCGGGACTGCGCCCGGAAGACTCCGACCGCCGCGTCGTAGGCTGGCCCGTATGAAGAGCCCCCTGCTGTCCCTGCCCGGCGCCGTTGCCGCCGAGGGTGTGGACGAAGGCGTCGCCGCCCACTACGGCGACCTGTTCCGCGAGCAGCGCGCCCTCGCCGACGGTACCGGTTTCGTCGACCTCTCCCACCGGGGCGTCGTCACCGTCACCGGCGAGGACCGGCTGAGCTGGCTGCATCTGCTGCTCACGCAAGCCGTCAGCGACCTCCCCGTGGGCGAGGCCACCGAGGCGCTGATCCTCTCCGCCAACGGGCACATCGAGCACGCGCTGTACCTGGTGGACGACGGCACGACCGTCTGGGCGCACGTGGAGCCGGGAACCCAGGAGGCGCTGATCGCCTACCTGGAGTCGATGAAGTTCTTCTACCGCGTCGAGGTCGCCGACCGCACCGCCGACTACGCGGTGGTCCACCTCCCCGCCGGTTCCATCGCCGAGGTCCCCGAGGACGCGGTGGTCCGCGAGACCCCTTACGGGCGCGACCTCTTCCTGCCGCGCGCCGACCTGGAGGACTTCGCCGCCCGCTCAGGACCCGCCGCCGGCCTCCTCGCCCACGAGGCGCTCCGTGTCGAACAGCACCGCCCCCGCCTCGGCTTCGAGACCGACCACCGCACGATCCCGCACGAGCTGGGCTGGATCGGCACCGCCGTCCACCTCCAGAAGGGCTGCTACCGCGGCCAGGAAACCGTCGCCCGAGTCCAGAACCTCGGCAAGCCCCCCCGCCGCCTGGTCTTCCTCCACCTGGACGGCAGCGACGTCCACCTGCCGCCTCCCGGCACCGAACTCCGCCTGGCCTCCGACGGCCCCGAAGGCCGCAAACTCGGCACGGTGACCACCTCGGTACGCCACCACGAACTCGGCCCGGTGGCTCTGGCGTTGGTGAAGCGCAACACCCCGGTGGACGCGCCCCTCCTGGCCGGAGACACGGCAGCCTCCCAGGAGACGATCGTCGAGCCGTGACCAGCCGTAGCGCGGGCACCCGTGCCGCCGAGGCGGCACGGGTGGGCTCGGGGCACCCCCTGCTCGAAGAGCTCGGGGGCGGCACCCCGCAGGCGTGGCGAGCGAACTTCCTCGCTCGGTCACGGCCCGGCGGCGCCTAGATTTCGAGCAGCACCGTGAACGGCCCGTCGTTGGTGAGGGACACCCGCATCTGCGCTCCGAACCGCCCCGTGGCGACGGTGGCGCCAAGCGCCCGGAGCTGCGAGACCACCTCGTCCACCAACGGCTCCGCCACAGCCCCCGGCGCCGCCGCATTCCACGTGGGGCGCCGCCCCTTCCGCGCGTCCCCGTACAACGTGAACTGACTGATCACCAGCAACGGCGCGTCCACATCACTGCACGACTTCTCGTCGGACAGCATCCGAAGAGACCACAGCTTCCGGGCCAGCTGCGCCGCCTTCTCCTTGGTGTCCTCGTGGGTCACCCCCACGAGGACGCACAACCCCTCCCCGTCGAGAGAACCCACCGTCTCGCCGTCCACGACGACACTCGCCCCGTCCACCCGCTGCACCACCGCTCGCATCCCCCCATCATGCCTGGTGGAGAGAAATGCGCCGCCAGAGTGCCCCGGACCCGTCATTACCGCCCATCCAGGGCCGTTCGGGGGCAGTCGGTCACATAGCGGCCACGCGGGGTGGCACGATGCTTCCCACACGCCGGTCGAGGGGACGGTCACCACCACATGAGCACACCGAGCACCAGCGGCAGGCTGGAGACGCGCCGGCCGCCCGCGCAGCGCGCGGACAGTCCGCCCGGCCCGTCGCTTCCCGTGGAGCCGCCGGAGCACGACCTGACCCGGCTCAGCCTGCCGGAGCTGCGCGCCCTGTGGCGCGACGCCCAGCGCGACGAGGCGGACCTGAGTTACGTACGGCGTCTGCTGCAGGGCCGTATCGACATCCTGCGCGCGGAGTCTGCCCGGCGCGGCGGATCGTCCGTGCCCGCCCCGGCGGACGCCTCCGTGGTCGAGCGGCTCCCGGAGATCCTGACCGACGCCCCGGCCCGGCACCGCTCCTCCGCTCGCCATGTCACGCTCGGCACCCCGCACAGCGAGGAGTACGGGAAGCTGGCCGCCGAGATGCTCGGGGAGGTCGAGCTGTCCGACCTCACGGCCCGCACCGACGCCGAACTCGACGTCGCCATGGCCCGGTTGACCGGGTACGAGCAGGAGATCTCGCGCCGCCGCCAGCGCCTCCAGCACACGGCCGACGGATGCAGCGGCGAGATCGCGCGCCGCTACCGGGTGGGCGAGGCGCAGGTGGACGACCTGCTGGCCTGAGCAGTGCAGACCAGGCCGCGGCGGGCGGAAATGCGGGCGACATGCCACCGTTCCCGCGCCTACCGTGACCCTCATGATCGAGATCCGACCCGTCGAAGAGGGCGAGTTCGAAGAGTGGCAGCGCGCCATGTACACCGGCTTCCTGATGGGGCCTGCCCCCACTGCTGAGCAAATGGAGGCGCACAGAAGGCAGTTCGTGAACAGCCGCTCGCTCGGCGCCTTCGACGGAGGCCGCTGTGTGGGCACCTTCCGCTCCTTCTCGCAGGAGGTCACGGCGGTCGGCGGCGCGCCGGTCCGGTCGAACGCCGTCACCAACGTCACCGTCAGTCCCACCCACCGCCGCCGCGGACTGCTCACCGAGATGATGCGCCGCGACCTCGCGGCGGCCGAGGAGCGCGGCGACGCCCTCGCGACCCTGATCGCCGCCGAGTACCCGATCTACGGCCGCTACGGCTTCGGACCCGCGACCCACGCCACCGCCTGGAGCGTGGACGTCACCCGCTCCGGGCTCGACTCGCGCCCGCCCCTCCCGGCCGACGGCGCCCGGATCGACCTGGTGGACGGCGCCGAGGTGCGCAAGCTGGGCCCCGCCTTCTACGAGAGGCTGCGCCCCGCCCTGCCCGGCGCGCTGAACCGGAGCGAGGTGTGGTGGGAGGCCCGCACCGGCGCTCTCCGCTTCGCCCACGACTGGACCGAGCCGTACCACGCGGTGCTGCGCTCGGCCTCCGGCGAGGTCGAGGGCCTGGCGACGTACCGCTGCGAGGTCGACTCGCGCGACGGTGAGCAGCCCCAGTACGCCGTGGTCGTGGACGGGCTGCTCGGTGCCACCCCGGCGGCCGAGGCGGACCTGTGGCGGTTCCTGTGCTCGATCGACTGGGTGACCAGGGTGAAGTCCGGCCGCCGCTCCCCGGACGACGTGCTGCCCCACCTGCTGCCCGACCCGCGCGCGGCCCGGATCGAGCGGCACTCCGACTGGCTGTGGGTGCGCATCCTGGACGTCGTGCGGGCCCTGGAGGCGCGGACGTACGAGCGGACCGGCGCGCTCGTCCTCGACGTGCTGGACGAGGGCGGCCCGGCCGGGGGCCGTTACCGCCTGGAGGTGTCCCCCGAGGGCGCCTCCTGCACCCCTGCGCCCGGTGCGAGCGCCGATCTCACCCTGTCCGCCGCGGAGTTGGCGACCGTGTGGCTCGGTGACGGCTCACTGACGCGGCTCGCCGGACTCGGCGGCATCCGGGAAGAGCGAACGGGCGCCGCCCGGGAGGCCGACGCCCTGTTCCGTACGTCCGGGCGGCCGTGGTGCCCCGACATCTTCTGAGGTGGTCCCTTCTCCCGGTGACGGTGCCTGAACATCCGTAGCGAACGAACGGTGCGCGTGGGCGGGGCCGGGACCTGATCCCGACCCGCCACGCGCTCTTCGGTTGTGGCTGTGCGCTGCCGTGTTCTGTTGTGGCTGTGCGGATTCAGTTGTGACTGTGCACTCCGGTGGCCGTCCCCTGTCCGGACTCCCGGCTCCCCTCCGGAAGGGAGCCCGGCGGCCAACCACTGGAAACCTGGGCCATGTTGGCCGAGTTGGCTACCAACTCTCTCTTCTTATAGCCGCCTGGAAGCGGCTCATAACCACCTTTCGGTGAACTGCCGCAAGATGGCGGGAAGTTGTACCGTTTTATCGTGGACCCGGAACACACCTCGACCACTGGCCGGAAGAGGTCACGGCGGTCACAGCACGACGTGGCCACCGGGCCCGGCGCGTCTGCGCCTCCGCAGCCCACCGTGGCGGCCCTCGTGCCGCGCGTCACGGCAGCCTTCGCCGCCCCGCACGTCGAGATCGACGCGCTCTGTCTCACCTCCGTCTCCCTCACCCTGGCCGTCGGCGAGCCGCTGCGGCAGATCCACGCCGGGCGGCTCGAACCGGCCAAGATCGACGTACGGGTGCTGCTGCCCTCCCGGGACATCGACCTCGCCTTCCCCGCCCCGGCCGACGACCGCGCCGCCGGTCACGACGCCCCGGTGCTGCGCCGCCGCTGGCTGGCGCTGCGCAACGCCCAGGCGCAGGTGCTCCGCGAGAACCTGCTGGCCCTGCGCACCACACACGGCGTGGACGTCCATGTCCGCTTCCGCGCCCTGCCGTTCACCCCGCCCGTCCAGCTCTATCTGCTCGGCCGCTCCGAGGCGCTGTTCGCGTACTACACGCTCGCCCGGCTGGAGCGCGAGGTCGGTGACGAGCATCTGGTGGTGTACGACGCGGAGGGCACCCGGGCGATGCTGTTCGCCTTCGAGCGGGGGGCCGGGCCGCGCGACACGGCGTTCGTGGACCAGTCCCGCAAGTGGTTCGAGGCGCTGTGGGGGACGATCAGCTCGGAGCTGGTGCTGACGTCGTAGACCCGAGCCGGACGTCGCGGACCTGAGTCGTACCGGACCGCCCCGAGTTGGCAGCCAACTCCTCTGGCCATGGCTTCCACTTGGTTCCTTCTCGGAACAACTCCCGCAAGATGAAGGTAAGTTGTACCGTTTGGTCGTGACCCAGGAGAACGTGGCCGTGAACGGCGGGCGGCGTACCGCGCAGGAGATCGCCGACACCCTCCGGGAACGCATACGCAGCGGCGACCTCAGAGCGGGCCAACGCCTGCCCACTCAGGCGGAGTTGGCCGAGGAGTTCGGCGTGGAACGCGGGGCCGTGCGCCAGGCGCTGCGCGTCCTGCACGGCGCGGGGCTGCTCAGCGGTGTCAGCAAGGGCAGCCCGCCGAGGATCGCGGAGCCCGCTCCCGCCCTCGACGAGCCGCAGCCCACGATGGTGGGCCTCGCCCCGCGCCTGGCCGAGGCGTTCACCGCGCCGCACGTCCGCGTGGACGCGGTGTGCCTGACCGCGCAGAGCCTGACCCCGGCTCTCGGCGAGCCGCTGCGCCTGATCCACGAGGGCAAGGTCCGCCCCGAGCGCATCGACGTCCGCGTGCTGCTGCCCTCCCGGGACATCGACCTCGCCTTCCCGGTCTCGGCCGCCCCCCGCGCGCGGGACGAGGACCCCGCCCGCGACCGCGACGACGACCCGGTGCACCGGCGCTGGCTGGCCATACGCAACGCCCAGGGCCAGGTCCTCCAGTACAACCTGGAGGCCCTGCGTTCCACCCACGGCGTCGAGGTGAACGTGACCTTCCGCGCCCTGCCGTTCACCCCGCCCGCCAAGCTCTACCTGCTCAACGGCACCGAGGCGCTGTACGCGTACTACATGGTCACGCGCCGCGAGGAGCCCACCGACAGCGGCACCCTGGAGATGTACGACACGCTCGGCTCCGAGTCCCTGCTGTTCTCCTTCGACCAACGGGCGGGCCGACGGGACGCCGCGTTCGTGGAACAGTCGCAGAACTGGTTCGACGCCCTCTGGGAAACCATCGCATCGGACCTGACACTCTCCTGGTGACTTCTGAGACGACGACGCAGACTGAACCGGTGGCGACCGAATCGGCTGAGAAACCGACCGCGTACGAGATCGAGAAGCTACGGGAACTGATCGGCACCCGGATCGTCCTCTGGGACTTCGACGGGCCGATCTGCCGGCTGTTCGCCGGGCACACGGCGGAGAGTGTGGCCGTCGGGCTGGTGGACTGGCTGGCGGCGCGCGGGCTGACCGGCCTGCTCACCCCCGCCGAGCGGGGCACCCTGGACCCCCAGGTGGTGCTGCGCGCGGTGGACCGCGCCCATCCCGGCAGCGAGCTGGTGGCGGAGCTGGAACAACTCCTGACCGAGGAGGAGCTGCGGGCCGCCGCCTCCGCGATGCCCACCGCCTACGCCGACCCGCTGATCCGCACCTGGACGGCCGTGGGCTCCCGCCTCGCCATCACCACCAACAACTCCCCGCTCGTGGTCCACGCCTATCTGGCAGGACGGGGTCTGACCGGCTGTTTCGGCCCGCACGTCTACGGCCGCACCTCCGATCTGCACCGCCTCAAGCCCGACCCCGACTGCCTCGACCGCGCCCTGGAGGCCCTGGGCGCGGAGCCCTCCGCCGCCCTGATGATCGGTGACTCCCCGGCCGACGTCGCCGCCGCCCGAGCGGCGGGCGTCCGCTTCGTCGGCTACGCCCGCGACGAGCGCCGCGCCAAGCTCCTGGGCGACTCCGGCGCGCGCACGGTCCTGCCCTCCCTGGAACCCCTGCTGGTGGCGCTGCGCGGCTAGGGCCTGTCTGACACTTCTCGTCTGCCGCCCTCCGGGCGACGACGGGAATGGTCAGACAGGCCCTGGCGGACGCCCGGATTCCGTGGCCCTGCGGCCGCGCCGCTGGTACGTGTGTACGTCCGCTCGCCGGTCAGGGCGATCGGGTGCGGAGCGGCGCGGCCGTAACGGCCGCCACCCGGCCGGAAAACCGGTACCTTGCTGCCACTTCGCGCCCCCCGGGCAGGGCGCGCACGGCGAGAGATGCGGGCGCATGTCCCACGGAACGACTTCCCCCGCTCGGCAGCGCGCTGCCGAGATGAGCGGCGACGACAGCGTGATCGAAGGTCCGCTGCACGGCTATCACCACGAGACGTATGTGTTCCCCCTGCCGGGCGAGGCGGGCGAGGACAGGCCGGGGCGGTGGAAGTGCCGCGAGCCGAGGGAGGGGCTGCTCTGGTTCGACCGGCGCTGCTTCGCCTCGGAGGAGCGGCTGCTGGCGGCGCTCGACGGCAGGGTGCGGGGCGTACCGGAGATCGTGGAGGTCGGCGGGCTGCGGCTGATGCGGTTCGTGGAGGGCCGTACGCTCGGCTCGCTGCACGCCTCCGGCGGCCAGGTGCCCGAGCTGCTCGCCCGCCAGATCGTCCGGCTGTTCGGCAGGCTGGCCCGGGTCGATCCCTGGGGCCTCGCGGTCGAGCGGCGCTGCCAGGAACAGGACCGCCCGGCCGACGGCGACACCGACGGCTTCCTGGAACGTCTGGTCCACTTCACCGAACACCAGGTGTACCGGGCCAACCTCGACCGGTTCGGGGAGCTGTTCGCGGAGCTGGGCCTGGAGGAGGAGTCCTTCACCCATCTCCGCAAGCAGGTCTCGGGGCTGGCCCGCCGTCCCTTCCGGCTGCTCCACGCGGACCTGCACCGGGAGAACCTGATCGTCGATCCGGACGGCGTCCTCTGGGTCATCGACTGGGAGCTGGCGATGGTCGGCGACCCCCTCTACGACCTGGCGACCCACCTCCACCTCATGCGCTACCCGGCCCCGCAGGCGCGGGACATGGCCGAGCGGTGGAGCGCGGTGTCCGAGGCCGTACGGCCCGGTGCCACGCGCGGCTGGCGGCACGACCTGGAGCGGCTGCTCGCCTACAAGCGCGCGCAGTCCGTCTTCACCGACGTGATCCGCACGGCCCTCTCCCTGCCGCCCGCCCCGGTCCCGGTGACCGAGGCGGCCCGCAGGCTCGCCGCCGTCCTGGCCGAGGCCGCGGGTCCGCTCGGTCTCACCCCGCCGGACGCCCGGGCCGTCGCGGACGCGCTGCGGCGGTGGCGGCGGGGATAGGACATCCTGCCGGACATGCTGTTCTTCCTCGACGTCGACGGAACCCTCATCCCCTTCGGGGCGCCTGACGAGGCGTACCCGGTGTACGAGCGGGGCGTGGCCGGCCGGTTTGACGGGCATCCGCTGCTCTGGCGGGTCGACCCCGCCCTGGGCGCGCGGCTGACCGCGCTGGGCTGCGAGCTGGTGTGGGCCTCCACCTGGATGGACGAGGCCAACGAGGTCATCGCCCCCTGGCTGGGCCTGCCCCCGCTGCCGGTCGTCGAGTGGCCGGACGAGGACGAGCCGCCGGGGCTGCTCCACTGGAAGACACGGCCGCTCGTGGCGTGGGCGGCGGGACGCCCTTTCGTCTGGGTGGACGACGAGCTGACGGAAGCCGACCGCGCGTGGGTCGCCGTGCATCACCGGGGACCGGCGCTGCTGCACCGGGTGAACCATGTGTACGGGCTGGCGGAGGCGGACTTCCGGGCGCTCCGCGGGTGGCTGGGGGAGCGGGGGATCTCCGCTTGAGGCACCCCTGGGGTCAGGCCGCCGGGCGCTCCTCCGGGACGCGGCGGCGCAGCCGGGGGCGCTCCAGGGCGGGCGGGGCGTAGTCCATGTCGAGGCGGCCGACGTCCGTGCCGGGCGGGACGATCGCGTCGATACGGTCCAGGGTCTCGTCCGTGAGGACGGCCTTGGTGCCCGCGAGCAGGTCGTCGAGCTGCTCCATCGTGCGCGGGCCGATGATCGCGGAGGTGACGCCGGGGTGGGCGATCACGAAGGCGAGGGCGAGGTGGGTGAGGGAGAGTCCGGCCTCCTCGGCCACCGGGATCAGCCGCTCGGCCGTGTCCAGCCGCCGCTCGTCGGTGAGGTGCCGGAAGCCGAACTGCGCGCGATGCGTGTCGGCCTGCCGCCCCTTGCGGTAGCGGCCGGTGAGCAGGCCGCCCGCGAGCGGGCTGTAGATCAGCGTGCCCATGCCGTACCGTTCGCAGACGGGCAGCACCTCGCGCTCGATGCCCCGGTTGAGCAGGGAGTACGTCGGCTGCTCGGTGCGGAAACGCTGGAGCCCGCGCCGCTCGGCGACCCACTGCGCCTCGACGATGTCGGAGGCGGGGTAGCCGGAGGTGCCGATCGCGCGAATCTTGCCCGCGCGCACCAGGTCGGTCAGGACGGAGAGGGTCTCCTCGATGTCGGTGTCCGGGTCGGGCCGGTGGATCTGGAAGAGGTCCACGTGGTCCGTGCCGAGCCGCCGCAGCGAGTCGTCCAGCGCCCGGGTCAGCCAACGCCGTGACGCGCCCTGCGCGTTGGGGTCGGCGGGCACGTTCCCCGTCTCCGCCCCCATCGGCAGCCGTGCCTTGGTCGCCAGGACGACGGAGTCCCGGCGGCCCTTGAGCGCCTTGCCGACGATCTCCTCGGACTCGCCGCGCGAGTACATGTCAGCGGTGTCCACGAAGTTGATCCCCGCGTCCAGCGCCTTGTGGATCATCCGTACGGACGCGTCGTGATCCGGGTTGCCGACGGCGCCGAACATCATCGCGCCGAGACAGTACGGGCTGACCTTGATACCGGTGCGGCCCAGGGTGCGGTACTGCATGGCTCTCCTCCTCGCGCTAGGCTCATCAAAGCGGAACGGTGTTCCGCAATCGACAATACGGAACGTTGTTCCGCTTAGCAAGGGGAGTCAGGGAACGTGGGCATCCAGGACGGTCCGACCGGCCCTGCCGGCACCGAGCGGCGCCGCCGGGCCGACGCGCAGCGCAGCGTCGACACCCTGCTCGCCGCGGCAGCCGAGGTGTTCGCCGCCTTCGGCGTCGACGCGCCCGTACGGCAGATCACCGCGAAGGCGGGCGTGGGCGCGGGCACCCTCTACCGCCACTTCCCGCAGCGCGCCGACCTCATCGCCGCCGTCTTCCGTCACGAGGTCGACGCCTGCGCCGACGCGGCCCCCGCGCTGGCGGCCGCGCACGCGCCTCTCGACGCCCTCACCCTCTGGCTGCGCCGCTTCGCCGAATTCATCGCCACCAAGCGGGGGCTGAGTGCCGCCCTGCACTCCGGCGACCCCGCCTACGACAGCCTCCCCGCCTACTTCCGGCAACGCTTCGTGCCGGTCCTCTCCGACCTGCTCACCCGCGCCGCCGCCGCGGGCGCCATCCGCTCCGGCACCGACCCCGACGACCTCCTCCGCGCCGTCGCCAACCTCACCCTCCCGGTCCACGACGACACCGACGGCCACACCCACCGCATGATCGCCCTGCTGGTGGACGGGCTGCGGTACGGGGCGCCGGAGGGCCGGGGCTGAGCCGCCCCCGGCCGTCATTTCAAGTCGCCTGTCCCGAGACCGCGTTACGTTCTCCGCCATGGCCGACGAATGCTTCGCGCACCCCCGCCTCGCCGCGATTTACGACGCCCTCGATCCCGACCGGAGCGATCTCGACGCGTACGTGCGGATGGCGGAGGAGTTCGGGGCACGCCGGGTGGTGGACGTCGGTTGCGGGACCGGGGTGTTCGCGCTGCTGCTGGCCCGCCGGGGGGTGGAGGTGACCGGGGTCGATCCCGCCGGGGCGTCCGTCGCGGTGGCCCGGACGAAACCCGGTGCGGACGCGGTGCGTTGGATCTGCGGTGACGCCACCGCGCTGCCGCCGTCACGAGCCGACCTCGCGACGATGACGGCGAACGTCGCCCAGGCCGTTGCCGATCCGGGCGGCTGGTACGAGACCCTGCGCGGCGTCCACGCCGCCCTGCGTCCCGGCGGCCGGCTGGTCTTCGAGACCCGTGATCCGGCCCGGCAGGTGTGGCAGGAGTGGACCCGCGAGCACTCGTACGCCGTCACGGAGGTTCCCGGCGTGGGGGCGGTCGAGAGCTGGGTCGAACTCATCCGTGTGGACGGCCCGTTGGTGTCGTTCCGCTGGACGTACGTCTTCGCGGCGGACGGCGCCGTGCTGACTTCGGACTCCACCCTCCGCTTCCGTGGGCGGGCGGAGGTGGCGGCGGACCTGTCGGCGTGCGGGTACGCCCTGCAGGATGTCCGCGACGCCCCCGACCGCCCGGGCCGGGAGCTGGTCTTCGTGGCCCGGCGTCCGTAGCGCGCGCCGGGGCTTCCGGCCGGATTCCGCGCGGAGCGCCACTGCCTGCACCCTCGGCGGTGCCGCCCTCCCGCACCCCGGCACCGACCCGGCCTGGACGGCGTCCCCCTCTCCTCCCGGAAAAGGCGTACACGGAAGGCGACTTCAGCGCGGCGAGCGAGCGTCCGCTGCTGCTGACCTCACCCGACGACTTCCCGCACCGGCCCGCCCCTCTCGTCGCACAGCTCCAGCCGGAAGCTCACCCCGAACCAGGTGAGCAGTGCCGCGAGGGCGTCGAGTCCGTCCGGGTCGACGACACCGTTCAGCAGGGTCTCCCTCTTGCCGACGGGATCGAGCTCCACCTCGCACCAGTCCGTCCCGACCTCGTACCCCTCCCACGACGACGACCGGGACCGCCACCCGGCCCCGACGAACCGCGAGGCCACGGACGAGGTGGCGCGCCCCCGCAGGGTGCCGGACAGGTTGTTGCCGGCGTGGTGGAGGTGGGGCGCCAACTCCGGTCCGTCGTGGGAGATGTCCATGGCCCGGATCATGGATGTCCGCGGGGGCGGCCCGCCATCCCTGCCACCGGCACACTTTTGCTAGCGGATGCTTGCAATAGTTAGCAAGGGTGAGGCATGGTGGAGGCATGGCATCGCTCAACGTCGGCAATCTCGGTGAGTATCTGCGCGAGCAGCGGCGCAACGCTCAGCTCTCGCTGCGGCAGCTCGCCGATGCCGCCGGGGTGTCCAATCCGTACCTGAGCCAGATCGAGCGCGGGCTGCGCAAGCCGAGCGCGGAGGTGTTGCAGCAGGTCGCCAAGGCGCTGCGCATCTCCGCCGAGACGCTGTACGTCCGCGCCGGAATCCTCGACGCCGAACGGGACCGTAACGAGGTCGAGACGCGCGCCGTCCTCCTCGCCGATCCCTCGCTGAACGAGCGGCAGAAGCAGGTGCTGCTCCAGATCTACGAGTCCTTCCGCAAGGAGAACGGATTCGGGACCGGCGGTTCGGAGCAGGAGGCGACGGAGAAGGAGCGGCCCGGCAGCGCCGAGGACGACACGGGCGACACCACCGCACGCGGCACCCGCACGGCCGGCGGCAGCGATGCCGGTCCGCGGCGGACGGCCGGACAGTAGCCGGACCAGGGCTCCGGTCGCCGCACGCGGACCAGCACAACCTCAGCCGAACGCGAATCGAATCCGGGAGGACCCTCACCATGGCCATCACCGACGACCTGCGCAAGACCTTCAGCGACCCGACCCCGCTCTACTTCGCCGCCGGAACCGCCGATCTCGCTCTCCAGCAGGCCAAGAAGGTGCCCGCGCTGGTCGAGCAGCTCCGCTCCGAGGCCCCGGCCCGGATCGAGAAGGTGCGCGCCACCGACCCCAAGGAGGTCCAGGCCAAGGCCACCGCCCGCGCCAAGGAGGCGCAGGAGGGCCTGCAGTCCCGGATCAACCAGCTCCTCGGCACCCTCGACGTGGACATCAAGAAGCTCGGCGAGTCCGCCCAGGACTTCGCCCTGCGCGGTGTCGGCGTCGCCGCCGAGTACGCCGTCAAGGCCCGCGAGACCTACGAGAAGGTCGCCGAGCACGGCGAGCAGGCCGTGAAGACCTGGCGCGGTGACGCGGCCGAGGAGATCGAGGACCTCGCCATCGCCGTCGAGGGCGCGCCCGACCCGGCCCCGGCCCCCGCCGCGACCCCGCTCACGGCTCAGCCCACGCCGGTCACCACCCCCGAGTCGGCCGCCGCCGCGAAGAAGCCGGTCCCCCCGAAGAAGTCCCCGACGGTCGTCCGCAAGGCGCCGCCGACCGGGAAGAAGACCACGCCGCCCGCCAAGTGACACCGGCGGACACCACCGGGAACGGGCCGGGCACCTTCGGGGTGCCCGGCCCGTTCTCTGGGTACGGTGGCTGTACCGACGATTCGAACCGGGTGGTGGCACTGTGCTGATGACGGCGTTCGGTGACGTGATGTGGCTGATCTTCACCGCCATGCTCGTCCTGGCCGTGGTGGCCTTCGCCATGGCGCTGCTGTTCCGCGAGGACGCCTACCGTGCGGCCGACAAGCAGAACAAGGGCTTCTGGCTGATCATCCTCGGGGTCGCAGTCGCGGTGAACCTGCTCGTCCCGATGCTGTTCCTCCAGCTCGCCGGCCTGGTCGCCACGATCGTCTTCTTCGTGGACGTCCGCCCCGCCCTCGTCCGCGTCTCCGGCGGCCGCATGTGGAACCGCACCCGCCGCCGAGGCGGCGGCGACGGCCCGTACGGCCCGTTCAACGGCCGCCGCTGAGCCCTGCGGGGCTTCAGCGGGTCCAGGGGGCCGTGCCCCCTACCCGAGCCTGCCTCCAGGTCCCGGGCCGCGGGGCGCCGCCGACGGGCGGCCTCCCGCCGGGCACGTGCCACGGCCCGGAGACGATCGTTCCGGCCCCGCCGCCTCAAGGGCCTGACACCCGACACCGCTCAGCCGCCCGGCGGAGACCGGTTCCGGTCCGTCGCCCCGAGGCAAAACGCCCCCGCAGCCCTGCCCAGCCCCTGCCCGGTCCAGCCCAGGGGACCGTTACCGCTGGCGCTCCAGCAGCACGACCGCCACGTCGTCCGTGAGGTCGCCCCCGTTGAGGTCGCGGGCCTCGTTGACCGCCGCGCGCAGCAGTTCCTCGCCGCGCAGGCCCTCGGAGAGCTGGCGGTGGATCATGGCGGTCATGCCGTCCTGGCCGAGACGGTCGCCGTCGGTGCCGACACGGCCCTCGATCAGGCCGTCGGTGTAGAGCATCAGGCTCCACTCGGCACCCAGCTCGACCTGCATCCGAGGCCAGCGGGCGCCGGGCAGCAGCCCGAGCGCGGGACCGTTGTTCTCGTACGGCAGCAGGCGCGGTACGGGCGTGCCCGCGCCGGGGCGTACCAGCAGCGGGGACGGATGACCGGCCAGGCACAGGCCGGCCCGGCGGCCGTCCGGGGAGATGTCCACGGTGCAGAGGGTCGCGAAGATCTCCTCGTGGGCGCGCTCGTGGATCAGTACCTCCTGGAGGGTGTCCAGGAGCTGGTCCCCGCACAGCCCGGCCAGGGTCAGCGCCCGCCAGGCGATGCGCAGCTCCACGCCGAGCGCCGCCTCGTCCGGGCCGTGGCCGCAGACGTCGCCGATCATGGCGTGCACGGTCCCGTCGGGGGTGCGTACCGCGTCGTAGAAGTCGCCGCCGAGCAGCGCTCGGGAGCGGCCGGGGCGGTAGCGGGCGGCGAAGCGCAGCCCCGAGCCCTCGAGCAGCGGGGTCGGCAGCAGACCGCGCTCAAGGCGCCGGTTCTCCTGCGCGCGCAGCTTGCCCTCGGCCAGGCGCCGCTCGGCGGTGTCGGAGCGCTTGCGCTCGACGGCGTAGCGGATGGCGCGGTTGAGCAGCCTGCTGTCCAGCTCGTCGCGGAACAGATAGTCCTGGGCGCCCACGCGCACGGCCTCGGCACCGCGCTCGGCGTCGCCGGAGGCGGTCAGCGCGATCACCGCCTGCCGGGGGGCCAGCTCCAGCACCTGGCGCAGTACGGCCAGCTCGTCGGGGTCCTCGGGGCGGCCGGAGGCGGGCAGGGCGAGGTCCAGCAGGATGCAGTGGACGTCGTCGGTGAGCAGCCGTCCCGCCTCGGTGAGGTTGCGGGCGGTGCGCACGCGGATGGGCTTGCCGGAGGCGTCCAGCAGCTCGGGCACGATCGGCCCGGCCGGGTCGTCCTCGATCAGCAGCAGGGTGAGCGGTCCGGCGGTGGCGCCGTGGGGCGTGGTGTCGTGGCCGGCCTCCTGTTCGAGGGGGCCGCCGAACACGGTGGCGGCCCGCGCCTGACCACTTTCCACGGCCGGGATCGCCCTCTGCCGCGGTATGGGTACGGGCATCTTCCTGGGTTCCTTCGCTCCCCCCGAGGGTGGTGGTGTCGAGGGGTCTCGATCCACCGTCGGGTGACCATAGCGGTTGGGGCGGTTCCGGCGGAATGGTGTGAGCCGCGTCGCTCGGGTGCGGACGGTCGCCATGTGCCGTGCGGCGCAAGGGGGTTCGGGGTGCGCCGGGCGGCGCCGGGATGACGAAGCTCACTCGGCGGACGGGGTCCGGGGTGGAGTCGGTCACACAGGCGCGGGGGCGCCGGGGGTGGCACGGGTCACGCCGGGCGGTGTACGACGGCGCCCGGCGCGGCGGTCAGCCGTTCGGCCGTACGACGCCCAGGATCGGCATCGTCCCCGCGCCGGTCACCGTCACCGTGCGCCCGGGACGCGGCGCGTGGATGATCTTGCCGTCCCCGGCGTACATCGCGACGTGCGTGGCGTCGTCGAAGTAGATGATCAGGTCCCCGGGGCGCATGTCCTTCACCGCCACGTGGGGGAGCCGGCGCCACTGCTCCTGCGAGGTGCGCGGGATGGGACGGCCCGCCGCGGCCCACGCCTGCGAGGTGAGCCCGGAGCAGTCGAAGGAGTCGGGTCCCTCGGCGCCCCAGACGTACGGCTTGCCGAGCTGGGCGGTGGCGAACGCGACCGCCTTCCTTCCCTCGGCGGAGGTCTTGTCGCTGATGCCGTCGAGGACACCGGTGTCGACCCAGGCGGTCTGCGCCGCGTGGGCGGCCTTCCGCTCCAGCTCGGCCAGCCGCTCCTTCTCCTTCTTCTCCAGCCCCGACTCGACCAGTTCGGCGTCCGCGATCCGCTTCTTGATCTTCTTCTTCGCGGCGGCCTTGTCCTCGCGGTCGGCCTCCAGCTTCTTCATCCGGGCGGCGGCGTCGTCCGAGTCGGCCTGCAACTCCTTCTGGGTGCGGGCCATTTCGGTGAGCAGTTTCCTGGTCGCCCGCTCGCCGTTGAGGATCGTCGCCGCCGAGTCCGCGAACTGCTGCGGGTCGTCGCTGAGCAGGAACCGCGCCGTGGGCGGCAGTCCGCCGTTGCGGTACTGGGCGCGGGCGGCCGCGCCCGCCTGGTCCTTGAGCCGCTTCAGCTTCCGCCTGCCCTCCGCGATCCGCTCGTTGAGGTCGTCGACCCGCGCGGACTGCTTCTCGGCCTTCTCCTCGGCCGCGTTGTAGGCGTCGGTGGCGACGGCGGCCTCGTGGTACAGCCGGTCGAGCCGCTTGCGGATCTTCTGCAGGTCCTTGTCGGGGGCGGGCGTCGGCGTCGTGCTCGGCGCGGGGCTCCCGGGGAGCGTGGGCGAGGGCGAGCCGGACGCGGGCGGCGGCGCGGAGGGTTCGGACGGCACCGAGGCGAACGCCGTACCGGCACCTGCCAGCACGGTCACCGCGCAGACCACGGTCACGGCGGTGGCGAGCAGGCCGCGCTTGCCCGAACCCATACGTCCCCCCAAACTGATTTACCGTCAGTAACCTGTGCCGTCCGAGGGATCGTGCCACGAATGGGCCCGAAGTGACAGAGGTCGTACGAAGTCGTACTCCCGGTTGCCTCTTTCGGACCGCTGCGACACTCGCTCCTCCCGCACTTCCCCCCGGAGGGAGCCGTTACGACGATCTTCCGCGGGTGTGACGTACGGCGCACGGAGATCGTTCCCCCGTGGTTCCCGGGGCGTTGGGGCTCAGTACCCGCTCAGTAGCCGCGGGGCGCCAACGCGGCCCAGTCCACGGTGACTTCGCCCTGGCGCCAGCGCGCGGGACCGTCCGTCACGGGCCAGTCGGCCGTCAGGTCCCGCACCGTGCGCAGCCAGCGCTGGCGGGCGCCGTAGGAGGCGAAGGGCGCGGCGGCGGCCCACGCGCGGTCGAAGTCGCGCAGGAAGGCGTGCACCGGTTCGCCCGGCACGTTGCGGTGGATCAGCGCCTTCGGCAGCCGCTCGGCGAGGTCGGAGGGACGCTCAAGGGAGCCGAGCCGGGTCGCGAAGGTCACCGTGCGCGGGCCCTCGGGACCGAGCGCGACCCACACGTGCCGTCGCCCGACCTCGTCGCACGTCCCCTCGACCAGCAGCCCGCCGCGCGAGGCGCCGTCCGCCGGGGCGAGCCGCGCGCACAGTCGCTCCCACACGGCGGCGACCTGCTCCTCGTCGTACTGCCGCAGCACGTTCGCCGCGCGGATCAGCATCGGCCGCCCGGGCACCGGGATCTCGAACCCGCCGTGCCGGAAGGTCAGCCCCTCGCGCTCGTACGGCCGCGCGGCCGCGACCCGTTCGGGTTCGATCTCGACGCCGACCACCCGGGTGCCGGGTGCGGCGGTGCGCAGGCGGCCCAGCAGTTCCACGGCGGTCCAGGGCGCGGCGCCGTAGCCGAGGTCGACGGCCACCGGCGCGTCCGCGCGGCGCAGCTCGGCGCCGTGCGTGGCCGCGATCCAGCGGTCCATGCGGCGCAGCCGGTTGGGGTTGGTGGTGCCGCGCGTCACCGTGCCTACGGGTCGTGAGGTCGCGCGGTTCGCCATGGATACGAGGGTAAGCGGGGGCGGAGGGGCTTTGGCCGGGCGTGTGCCGGTGCGGGGCGCGTGGCCGGCCGGGAAGCGTGCTGGTGCGGACCGGCGTGCCGGTCCCGGAGGCGTGCCGGTCCCGGAGGCGCGCCGGGGGCCGGGCTCTTGGCGGTCTTGGACTCGCGCCGGGTCCGAACGGTTGAGCGAATCATGGTCATGATTGGGTAAAGCCGCTTGATCGGGCCGGTCATCGGAAATGGGCGGACACCCGTCGGGTGTTCACGTCCGGGAGGGCTGGGTCGGTCCTCCGGTCGTCATGGCCGCGCCCAGGAGGAGGAACGCCACGTGAGCCAGTACGTCAGCAGGCTCGGGCGTCGCTCCCCGGCGGCTCCGCCCCGGCTGAGGCTGCACCGCAGGCCGCGCCGGGTCGCCATGCTCTCCGTGCACACCTCGCCGCTCCACCAGCCCGGCACCGGCGACGCGGGCGGCATGAACGTCTACATCGTGGAGCTGGCCCAGCGCCTGGCCGCGATCAACATCGAGGTCGAGATCTTCACCCGGGCCACCTCCGGCGACCTCGCCCCCACCGTCCAGCTCGCCCCCGGCGTCCTGGTCCGGCACGTGGACGCGGGCCCCTACGAGGGCCTGGCCAAGGAGGACCTGCCCGCGCAGCTCTGCGCCTTCACCCACGGCGTCATGCAGGCGTGGGCCGGACACCGCCCCGGCCACTACGACCTCGTCCACTCCCACTACTGGCTCTCCGGGCACGTCGGCTGGCTCGCCGCCCAGCGCTGGGGCGTCCCGCTGGTCCACGCCATGCACACCATGGCCAAGGTCAAGAACGCCAGCCTGGCCGCGGGCGACACTCCCGAGCCCGCCGCGCGGGTGATCGGTGAGACCCAGATCGTGCACGCCGCCGGGCGGCTCATCGCCAACACCGCCGAGGAGGCCGCCGAACTCGTCCGGCACTACGAGGCCGACCCCGCCAAGGTCGCCGTCGTCCACCCCGGCGTGAACCTCGGCCGCTTCCGCGTCGCCGACGGCCGCGCCGCCGCCCGCGCCCGGCTCGGGCTGCCGCAGGACGCCCTGATCCCCCTCTTCGCCGGCCGGATACAGCCCCTCAAGGCCCCCGACGTGCTGCTCCGCGCCGTCGCCCATCTCCTGGACGAGCGCCCCGAGCTGCGGCAGAGGATCGTCGTGCCCGTCGTGGGCGGACCCAGCGGCAGCGGCCTCGCCAAGCCCGAGGGGCTGCAGAAGCTCGCCGCACGGCTGGGCATCGCGGACGTCGTACGGTTCCGGCCGCCGGTCGGACAGGAACAGCTCGCGGACTGGTTCCGGGCCGCGTCCGTCCTGGTCATGCCGTCCTACAGCGAGTCCTTCGGTCTCGTCGCCATCGAGGCGCAGGCCACCGGTACACCGGTGATCGCCGCCTCGGTCGGCGGCCTCCCGGTCGCCGTCCGCGACGGCGAGACCGGCTTCCTCGTCGACGGCCACGACCCGGCCGCCTACGCCCGCGTCCTGCGCCGCTTCGCCGACGACCCCACCCTCTCCGCCCGCATGGGCGCCGCCGCCGCCCGCCACGCCCTCGGCTTCGGCTGGGACGCCTCGGCGGCGGCCACGGCGGACGTGTACACGGCCGCGATGTCGACGCACCGGCGTCGCGTACGCTCGCCGCATGGGTGAGACGGGGGCCATGGGCGGTGCTCACCTGGGTGGCGCCCTCCTGGGGGAGGCCGGCCTGGGCGGTGCGCACATGGACGCGCCCACCATGGGTGGTCCGGGAGGCTTGGGCCGTTGCCCACATGGGGTCCGACGACATGGGCGAGGCGAACATGGGTAGCGGGGCGAACATGGGTGAAGCGCACACGGACAACGCGCACACGGACGACGCGCACATGGGCGAGGCGCACACGGACGACGCGCACATGGACGACACCAACAGGGCCGCGCGCGTGATCGAGGACGCCCTCAAGGAAGCCGAGCTGGAGTGGGAGAGCCCCGAGCCCGGGTCCTACGTCGTCAAGCTCCCCGGCACCCACAAGCTCTCCACCACCGTGTCGTTCCTCGTCGGCCGCCACACCCTCTCCGTGAACGCCTTCGTCATCCGGCACCCCGACGAGAACGAGGCAGGCGTCCACCGCTGGCTCCTGGAGCGCAACCTCAAGCTGTACGGCGTGAGTTACGCCGTCGACCGCCTCGGCGACGTCTACGTCACCGCCCGCCTCCCCCTCGCCGCCGTCACCCCCGACGAGATCGACCGCCTCCTCGGCCAGGTCCTCGAAGCGGCCGACGGCGCCTTCAACACCCTCCTGGAACTCGGCTTCGCCACCGCCATCCGCAAGGAACACGCCTGGCGCGTCTCCCGCGGCGAGTCCACTCGCAACCTGGACGCCTTCGCCCACCTGCTCCGCCGCGAAGAGAGCTGACGCGACGTCAGGCGCGACCGCCCCGGTAGCGCCCCGGAGTCACCCCCACCAACCGCTTGAAGTGCCGGGTGAGATGGGCCTGGTCGCAGAATCCGGTGGCCGTCGCGACCTCGCTCGGCGGCAGACCGTCGAGCAGAAGACGACGGGCGCGGCCCACGCGGCGGGAGGTCAGGTACTGGTGGGGCGGGATGCCGTAGGCGGTGCTGAACGTCCGCACCAGATGGGCGGGATGGGCGTGCAGGAGCCGACCGGCGTCCGCGAGGGTGAGGCGCCCGGCGACCTGCTCGTCCAGCAACTCCCGCAGCCGACGTGCCAGTACGGGATCAGGGCGCCCCGGCTGCCTTTCCCGCCGCCCGAGATGGTCCCGCAACAGCTCCCCGACCAGGGCGAGACGGCTCTCCGCCTCCAGTTCGTCCCCCGCCCGGAGCAGCGCCCCGTGCAGTCGCCCCACCCGCTCGCGCAGCACCGTGTCCACCAGGTCGGGGCCGTCGACGGCGGCACCGATCAACTCCTCGCCGAGCAGGCTCTCGTCGAGGTACAGCACCCGCTTGCGGAAGCCGTCCGGGGTCGCGGCGGCGCCGTTGTGCGGCACATGCGGGGGCAGCAGGGTGACCGTGTCGCGCGGGGTGCCGTGCTCGTGCCGCCCGAGGTCGTACCGCACCACGCCGTCGTCCACGATCAGCAGCGTCCAGGCGTCGTGGACGTGCATCGGATACGCGTACTCCGTGAAACGGGCGTGAAACACCTCCACGACACCCGGCACACGCGGGCGCCAGGCGGAGACGTCACGCTGATCGGCGGCCACGCATAAAACGTACAAGACGCCGCCCCGCCCCGGTCGGCAGTCTCGGCGACATGAACGAACAGCCCCTTCTCCCCGACGCCCCCGTCACCCGGTTCGACACCAAGATCGCCGTGCTGCTCCGGGACGACCTGGAGACCTGGCAGCGGCTCAACGTCACCGCGTTCCTGGTCAGCGGCCTGGGCAGCCAGGTCCCCGAGGTGGTGGGCGCGCCGTACGAAGACGCCGACGGTGTGGGTTACCTGCCCATGTTCCGGCAGCCCGTGATGGTCTTCGAGGGCTCCAAGGAGACCCTGTGTGCGGCCCACACACGTGCGCTCGCCCGCGCCCTGCCCCGCGCCCTCTTCACCGCCGACCTCTTCGCCACCGGCAACGACCACGACAACCGGGCAGCCGTACGGGCCGTACCCACGGCGGAACTCGACCTGGTCGGTCTCGCGGTGTACGGCCCGAGGAACGGGGTGGACAAGGTGGTGAAGGGGGCGCGGATGCACCCCTAGGGCCGGTCTGACACTTCTCGTCTGCCGCGCGACGCCATGCACGCACTCTCGGCGGAGTCAGGCGGTACGCAGCTCGGCGGGGGTGTCCGAGACCTCGGCACCGTCGTCCGCCGAGGCGGGTGCTGCCTGGACGGGGTCGGTCTGGGCGGCGGCCACCGTCTCCTCCTTCGGCAGCCCCCGCATCAGCACCCCGTACCCGAGCCCCGCCACCGTGCCGATCACCGCGCACCCGCCCCACAGCCACGCCGCACCGAAGCGGTCGATCACCGCGCCGGCGACCAGCGGGGCGACCAGGGCGGCGGCGGACCAGGACAGGCCGTAGACGCCCTGGTAGCGGCCGCGCCCGTGGACGGGGGAGAGGCGGACGACGAGGCTGGTCTGGGTCGGCGCGTTGACGATCTCGGCGAGGGTCCACACCACGACCGTCAGCGCGAACAGCCCGACCGACCCGGCGAAGGCGGTGAGCCCGAAGCCGTAGCCCGCGAGCAGCGAGGAGACGACGAGCAGCGTGCGGGCGTCGCGGTGCTCGATGAAGCGGGTGACCGGGATCTGCAGGACGACGATGAGGATGCCGTTCACGGCGATGGCCAGGCCGTAGTCCGCCGGGGAGAACCCGGCGCGCCCCATGGCCACCGGCAGTCCGACCGAACCCTGCTGGAAGATCAGCGCGATGAGGAAGGACAGTCCGACGACCGCCATGTACCGCCGGTCGCGCAGCACGGTGCCGAGACCGACCTGGTCCCCCGTCTCCTTGGCGGCGGGCGCCGGGCGGGACTCGGGCAGCTTGAGGAAGACGACGACCGCGCAGATCAGCGTCATGCCCGCCTCGATGAGGAATCCGGCGCGGTAGCTGTAGCGGGCGATGAAGCCGGCGCCCATGGAGGAGACGGCGAAACCGAGGTTGATCGCCCAGTAGTTGAGCGAGAAGGCGCGGACGCGGTCCTCGGGGCGCACGATGTCGGCCATCATGGCCTGCACGGCGGGACGCGAGGCGTTCGAGGCGGCGCCGACCAGGAAGGCGACGGCCGCGATGGCGACCGGGTCGCGCACGAAGCCGAGCAGGGCGACCGCGGCGGCGGTGGACAACTGCGCGACCAGCAGCGTCGGCCGCCTGCCGAACCGGTCCGCCATCACCCCGCCGCCCAGCGAGGAGACGACCCCGCCGAGTCCGTGCAGGGAGGCGACGAGACCGGCGTAGGAGGCGGAGTAGCCGCGGTCGAGCGTCAGATACAGCGCCATGAAGGTGGCGACGAACGCGCCGAGCCGGTTGATCAGGGTGCTGGTCCACAGCCACCAGAAGGCGCGGGGCATACCGGAGACGGAGGCGCGGACGGCCGATGCGAGACGGCCGACGGGCGCGGCGAGCGCGGACATGTGGACAAGACCCCCGGGTAAGTGGTGCTGGCGGTGAGCGCAACTTACTCTGGCAGCGTTGTCGGAGGCCACTCAATTAACAGATGCCGTCAACTGTGGGTGCGGCCGCGGGCGCCGTCGTCGGCGCCGTGGGCGGCCGGACCGGTCGTCCGGGAGGTGGATTACGCTCTGACCCATGGCCGACGCACCGTACAAGCTGATCCTCCTCCGCCACGGCGAGAGCGAGTGGAACGCGAAGAACCTGTTCACCGGCTGGGTGGACGTCAACCTCAACGAGAAGGGCGAGAAGGAGGCGGTCCGCGGCGGTGAGCTGCTGAAGGACGCCGGCCTGCTGCCCGACGTGGTCCACACGTCGCTCCAGAAGCGCGCGATCCGCACGGCCCAGCTCTCGCTGGAGGCCGCGGACCGCCACTGGATCCCGGTCCACCGCAGCTGGCGCCTGAACGAGCGGCACTACGGCGCGCTCCAGGGGAAGAACAAGGCGGAGACGCTGGCCGAGTTCGGCGAGGAGCAGTTCATGCTCTGGCGCCGCTCCTACGACACCCCGCCGCCGCCGCTCCCGCGCGACGCGGAGTACTCCCAGTTCAACGACGCCCGCTACGCGGACCTCCCCCCGGAGCTGCGCCCCCAGACGGAGTGCCTCAAGGACGTCGTCGTCCGTATGCTCCCCTACTGGTACGACAACATCGTCCCCGACCTCCTCGACGGCAACACCGTCCTGGTCGCCGCCCACGGCAACAGCCTCCGCGCCCTGGTCAAGCACCTGGACGGCATCTCCGACGAGGACATCGCGGGCCTGAACATCCCGACCGGCATCCCGCTCTACTACGAGCTCGACGCCGACTTCAAGCCGGTCACCCCCGGCGGCAAGTACCTGGACCCCGAGGCGGCGAAGGCCGCGATCGAGGCCGTGAAGAACCAGGGCAAGAAGAAGTAACGCCGCCCTCGGCTTTTCCGGAGGCCCCCTTTCTGCGGGAAGGGGGCCTTCAGTGTTTCCGGGTATGGAGAGGACAGCATGACCAACCCCGAAATCCCCTACGTGAAGGTCCACTTCCGGATGGAGGTCGAGGACGACTGGCCTCCGGTCTCCGTGGAGAGTCTGTGGGCCGTCGATCTGGGGGACGGCACCGTGCGGCTCGACAACGTGCCCTGGTTCGTGCGGGGTGTCGCCTGCGGGGACGTCGTGACCACCGCGGCCGACGAGGAGGGCGTGCGGTGGGGCGGTGCGGTGGTCCGGCATTCGGAGAACTGCACCGTGCGCCTGATCGTGCTGCGGGACGGCGGCTCGGGGGCGGCGCGGCAGAGCGTGCTCAACGCGTTCCGGGAGCTCGGTGTCGAGGGGGAGGGCATCGAGCGGTTCGGCATGGTCGCCCTGGACGTCCCGCCCACCGCCGACCTCGTCAGAGTGCGGCGGCTGCTTCGGCATGGCGTCGACAAGGAGTGGTGGGACATGGAGGAGGCCTGCGTCACCACGCGATGGCGGGCGGTCTCCGCAGGCTGACGCGGCACGGGACGGACCTCCGTAGCGCTCGCTCCGTTCTCCGGGCGGCGCAGCCGCATTCTCCTCGTCGTACAGGCAGATGAGGGGGCCCCGCCCCCAGAAGGCGCCGGCCCCCTCACCGCCCGTACACCCTCAGCCGCACTGGCAGGGCGCCCCCGACTGGCAGCCGCAGCCGCAGCCCGAGCCGCAGCCGCACGCCGCGATCAGGGGGAGGGAAAGGGGGCTGGCGGGCTGGTCGGTCCGCTCGGGCTGGGTGGGGTCGGGTTGGGTGGGGGATTCGGGCATGGGTCCTCCTCGACACGGGGGCCAGGTGGCCCCGACCGTTCCATGCCCAATTCCAGGGCCGTGCCTACGGGGTATCAACGGCGCATTCAGGGCGCATGGGGGCGTCCGCACGCCCCCGGACAAGTCCGGGCGCGGGCAGAGTGGTTCGGTGTGCCTCGCCCGTCCCGCACGCAACTCCCGTGGCACATGGGGGAGGTTCCGCACGGCTCGCCCGCCTTGCCGGCAAGCGTCGGCACATCGGTGACTCCCACCCCACCGGCAACCCCCGGCACCCTCAGCCCTGTTCCGTGCCGCCCACCGCCGGAGGCACCTCCTGCTGCTGCTGGAGTTCGTCCGCGTGCTCGCCCGTCACCAGGTAGACGACCCGCTTGGCGACGGCCACCGCGTGGTCCGCGTAGCGCTCGTAGTAGCGGCCGAGGAGGGTGACGTCGACCGCGGTCTCGATGCCGTGCTTCCAGCGGTCGTCGATCAGGTGCTGGAAGAGGGTGCGGTGGAGGAGGTCCATCTCGTCGTCGTCCTGCTCCAGCTGGAGGGCGAGGTCGACGTCCTTGGTGATGATGACCTCCGCCGCCTTCGCCATGAGCCGCTGCGCGAGCTGGCCCATCTCCAGGATGGTGGCGTGCAGGTACTGCGGGACCGCCCGGTCGGGGAAGCGCAGCCGGGCCAGCTTGGCCACGTGCTGGGCGAGGTCGCCCGAGCGCTCCAGATCGGCGGACATGCGCAGCGACGTCACGACGATGCGCAGATCGGTGGCCACCGGCTGCTGGCGGGCCAGCAGGGCTATGGCCCGGGCCTCCAGGTCGTGCTGGAGCTCGTCGACCTTCTGGTCGGCCTCGATCACGCTCTCGGCCAGCTTGAGATCGGCGTCCAGGATGGCGGTGGTGGCGCGCCCGATCGCCGAGCCGACCAGCCGGGCCATCTCCACCAGACCGTCGCCGATCGAGTCCAGTTCCTCGTGGTACGCGTCCCGCATCAGTTCCCTCTCCTACGTACAGTCCTACGTACGGCCGGGGCCCACCCGTGCGGACCCCGTGTCCACACCGCCCCACGCTCCCACGTTCCGCCCCGTACGCGTCCGTTTCCGCCACCCGGCGTGAACGCCCACTGGCCTGAAGGTGAACTCTGGGCGACGAGTGTCCGAGGTCGCACTCCGGTGGCTGTGGGCAGGTCGTACCCCGTGCCTAACCTGGTCACATGGACGTGAACGCGGCGGTCGCCGCAGCGGCGGCGATCGCCGGGGTGCTCACCGGCGTGATCGCCGTGCTGGCGTTCCGCTGGAGCGAGCGCGACCAGAAGCGGCCCACCCGGACCTCGCTGCACACCGACGCGGTGCTGCCGCCCGGCGTGGACACCGTGCTGTCGGTGCTGCGCTCCTCGGCGGTCGTACTGGACGAGGCGGACGCCGTGGTCAAGGCCAGCTCCGCCGCGTACGCCCTCGGTCTGGTCCGGGGCGGCAAGCTCGCGGTCGAGCCGATGCTCCAGATGGCCCGGGACACCCGGCGCGACGGCGAGATACGCCAGGTGGAGCTGGACCTGCCCCGGCGCGGCACCGGACGCGGCGAGGCCCTCGCGGTCTCGGCGCGCGTCGCCCCGCTGGGCTCCCGCCTGGTGCTGCTGCTGGTCGAGGACCTGACCGAGGCCCGCCGTATCGAGGCGGTACGACGCGACTTCGTGGCCAACGTGAGCCACGAGCTGAAGACCCCGACCGGCGCCCTCTCCCTGCTCTCCGAGGCCGTCATGGACGCCTCCGACGACCCCGAGGCCGTCCAGCGCTTCGCGGGCCGCATGCAGATCGAGGCGACCCGGCTGACCAACCTGGTCCAGGAGCTGATCGACCTCTCCCGGGTGCAGAACGACGACCCGCTGGAGGACGCCGAGCCGGTCCGCGTGGACGAGCTGGTCGCCGAGGCCGTGGACCGCTGCCGTCACCAGGCCGGTGCGAAGCAGATCACCATGGCCGCCGCGATCCAGGGCCCCGAGCGCCCCGCCTCCGAGGGCGGCGGCCGTCGCGCCGGCACCGAACTGCGCGTCTGGGGCAACCGTGGCCAGCTCGCCGCAGCGCTCGGCAACCTGGTCGAGAACGCCGTCAACTACTCCCCGGCCCGCACCCGCGTCGGCATAGCCGCCCGGCGGGTCGCCGCGCCCGGCGGCGACCTCATCGAGCTGGCCGTCACCGACCAGGGCATCGGCATCTCCGACAAGGACAAGGAGCGCATCTTCGAGCGCTTCTACCGCGTCGACCCGGCCCGCTCGCGCGCCACCGGAGGCACCGGCCTCGGGCTCGCGATCGTCAAGCACGTCGTCGCCTCGCACGGCGGCGAGGTCTCGGTCTGGAGCGCCGAGGGCCAGGGCTCCACCTTCACTCTGCGACTGCCGGAGGCGGGCGCCGCCCGCGCCCGCGCGGCACAGCTCCCCGGCCTCGACGACGAGGACGGGGCCGGCGACCCATCCCCTTACGAACCGCTTCCCGCCCCGGAGGTCCTTCCGTGACCCGAGTGCTCGTCGTCGAGGACGAGGAGTCCTTCTCCGACGCCCTGTCGTACATGCTCCGCAAGGAGGGCTTCGAGGTCGCCGTGGCGGCGACCGGCCCCGACGGACTGGAAGAGTTCGAGCGCAACGGCGCCGATCTCGTGCTCCTCGACCTGATGCTGCCGGGGCTGCCCGGCACGGAGGTGTGCCGTCAGTTGCGCGGCCGCTCCAACGTCCCGGTGATCATGGTGACCGCCAAGGACAGCGAGATCGACAAGGTCGTCGGCCTGGAGATAGGGGCCGACGACTACGTGACCAAGCCCTTCTCCTCGCGCGAGCTGGTCGCCCGCATCCGCGCGGTGCTGCGCCGGCGCGGCGAGCCGGAGGAGGTCACCCCGGCCGCGCTGGAGGCGGGACCGGTCCGTATGGACGTGGACCGCCATGTGGTGACCGTCGGCGGTGCCAAGGTCGATCTCCCGCTGAAGGAGTTCGACCTGCTGGAGATGCTGCTGCGCAACGCGGGCCGGGTGCTGACCCGGATGCAGCTCATCGACCGGGTGTGGGGCGCGGACTACGTGGGCGACACGAAGACCCTCGACGTCCACGTCAAGCGCCTGCGCGCCAAGATCGAGCCGGACCCGGGCGCGCCGCGCTTCCTGGTCACCGTGCGCGGGCTCGGCTACAAGTTCGAGCCGTAGGCCGTCCGGCCGCCCACCGCTGCAAACCGGTTCGGCGGACTGCCGGTGCAAGCGGTGAAGGGCGGCACCCCGGGGAACCGGGGTGCCGCCCTTCACCGTTCGCGGAGGCTCAGTGACCGGCGGCCGACTGCGAGGCGGAGTCGGACGGCGTCGCCTTCTCGCCGGCCTTGTGCGAGGCGCCCGCGGCGGGGGCGGATGCCTTGCCGTCCGCGGAGGCGCTGCTGCCCGGCTGCGGAGAGGCCGAGGAGGAGGCAGAGGAGGACGGCGACGCCGAGGTGGACGGCGCCGACGGGATCTCGCTCGGGCCCCACTTGGTGAAGTAGCTGGTGGCCGGGACCACGAAGGCGCGCAGGCTGACCGCGCCGGTCTTGCTGAAGGTGAAGGTGACCTTCTGGGCGTTGCCGTTGCGGACGATCTCGCTGCCGCTCGCGAGCATGGCGGAGGCGTTGCCCTTGCCGCCGAGGATCAGGGAGCCGTGCGGCGGGACGGTCAGGCTCTGGCCCTTGGCGGGCTTGAGCTCGACTTTCTCGTTCACACCCGGGACGGTGATCGACTGGAGGGTCTGGGCGTCCTTGCCCGAGTTGAAGAGCGTCGCGGAGATCGCGAGGGGGCCCGTGGCCTTGGGGTCGGGCTGCGTGATCACCAGGGCGTTCTGGACCTTGATGGTGCCCACGCTGGTCGCCGCGTTGTCGGGCTTGATCTCCAGGGTCTGGGCGTCGTTGCCGGCACCGCAGGCGGCGAGCATGGCCAGCGGGAGGGCGATGGCGGAGGCGGCGAGGGCGCCGCGTCGAAGGCTGCTGCTCACGGCGGCGGCAACTCCTTGAACGCACGGACGGCCTTCTTTGTAAAGCCGCCCTAAGTATCAGTCAGCGGGCTTAGGCTACCGAGCCGTTCCAGGACGACCGCACCCGACCCTCCCCAAGACCCTGCCGTCCCTCCGGGTGGGCGAGCGGAGAACCCGCCACGACACGCCGGTACGGCACACCGGACGACCGGTGCACACCTTGCGACACACCGCGTGACACGCCGCGCGAATTTCCGGTGAAGGAATGCGGTGCCCGGGATTTCCGCCGCCCGATTGACCCACGTGATTGAGCAGGATTGAGCCACCTGATTGAGCCACTCGATTGACCGGCCGCTATTGACGCGCCGTATTGCCGGTCCGCAATGAGCGTTCCGGGTGATCCTTCGGATCACGGGAGTGACCCATCCGTCTCTTCATCCGCTTCATCATCATCGGCAACATCCGTCACTGATCCACCGCCCGCCGGACCCCCTGTGATCAATTCCGGATTCGTCTCGTACCGGCCCCCGGTCATCGAACGAAGCACCGGAAGTCGTACGCTTGGCGGTAGGCAAACCGGGACATTCGTCCGCTCGGAGTGGGTCTGAGGAGCGTGTGACGTACGCGTTTCACGCCGCCCGCAGAGCCGCTCCGACCTGCGAATACCCGGTTCCGTAGGCGGCCCGCAGCACGTTCCGGTCGCTGTTGTCAAGCCCCGAGATATGCCCTGACCTGCGAAAACGCCATTCAGAAGACGCCGTATCCGTGTTACCCTGGATAGCCACGGAAGGGGTACCTGTCACATGACGTTCAAGGTTGGCGACACCGTGGTCTATCCCCATCACGGGGCCGCGCTGATCGAGGCCATCGAAACTCGCCAGATCAAAGGCGTGGACAAGACCTACTTGGTGCTGAAGGTCGCCCAGGGTGACCTGACGGTACGTGTGCCAGCGGACAATGCGGAGTTCGTCGGCGTGCGTGATGTGGTCGGTCAGGACGGGCTGGACCGGGTCTTCGAGGTGCTGCGCGCGCCGTATGCCGAGGAGCCCACGAACTGGTCGCGTCGTTACAAGGCAAATCTGGAGAAGCTCGCCTCCGGCGATGTCATCAAGGTCGCGGAAGTCGTGCGTGACCTGTGGCGTCGCGAGCGCGAGCGCGGACTCTCCGCCGGTGAGAAGCGGATGCTCGCCAAGGCCCGCCAGATCCTGGTGAGCGAGCTGGCTCTCGCGGAGAACACGAACGAGGACAAGGCCGAGGCGCTGCTCGACGAGGTACTCGCCTCCTGACGTCCGGCAGGCAGCCCCCTGTCTGCTTCCGACGCGCGCACTTTTGAGCCGCCGCTCACGAGTGGGCGCGCCAGGCACAGCCACGATGCCGCGGTGCCCGACGACACTGAACCTGTCGCGGGTGCCGCGGCGTTCTCGTACCCCGTCACCGCCACACCACGCACAGAACCTGTCGTACGACTCGGAGAACCCCCGATACTGGTGTGCCGGGTCCGGGTGACGGCTCGACCAGGGTCACGGAAGGGTCCGGTCAAGGCGTGCCGCCCGGCACTCCTCCAGGCCATACCCACCCAGGACGAGCACACAAACCTGACAGGAACCGATGTCTGACGAATCGCGTCCCGCGCCCGCCGAGTCCCCTTACGGGAGCCGTGTCGCCGCCGTGATCCCGGCTGCCGGGCGGGGCGTACGCCTCGGTCCGGGCGCCCCCAAGGCGCTGCGCGCGCTGAACGGCACGCCGATGCTGATCCACGCGATCCGCGCCCTGGCCGCCTCTCGGTCCGTCTCCCTGGTCGTCGTCGTGGCCCCGCCGGACGGCGCCGCCGAGGTGAAGTCCCTGCTCGACGACCACGCCCTGCCCGAGCGCACCGACTTCCTGGTCGTCCCCGGCGGGGAGAGCCGCCAGGAGTCCGTCCGGTTCGGCCTCGACGCGCTGCCGCCGGAGTACGACGTCGTCCTCGTGCACGACGCGGCCCGTCCGCTGGTCCCGGTGGACACCGTGGACGCGGTCGTGGAGGCGGTGCGCTCCGGCGCCCCGGCCGTGGTCCCGGCCCTGCCGCTGGCCGACACCGTCAAGGAGGTCGAGCCCGCCGCGGTCCCCGGCGAGCCCGAGCCCGTGCTCGGCACGCCCGAGCGGGCCCGGCTGCGCGCGGTGCAGACCCCGCAGGGCTTCGACCGGGCGACGCTGGTGCGCGCCCACGAAAGCGTCACCGAGGACGTGACCGACGACGCGAGCATGGTCGAGCGGCTCGGCGCGCGGGTCGTGACCGTGCCCGGCCACGAAGAGGCGTTCAAGGTCACCCGTCCCCTCGACCTCGTCCTCGCGGAGGCGGTCCTCAACCGCAGGAGGCTCAACGATGGCTTCTGAGATCCCGGCGCTGCCCCAGGTCGGCATCGGCACCGACATCCACGCCTTCGAGGAGGGCCGCGAGCTGTGGTGCGCGGGCCTGAAGTGGGAGAACGCCGGGCCCGGACTGGCCGGACACTCCGACGCGGATGTCGTCGCGCACGCCGCCTGCAACGCCCTGTTCTCCGCCGCCGGGCTAGGTGACCTCGGGCAGCACTTCGGCACCGGGCGCCCCGAGTGGGCCGGCGCCTCCGGGGTCGCGCTGCTCACCGAGGCGGCCCGGATCGTGCGCGCGGCCGGGTTCGCCGTCGGCAACGTCGCCGTCCAGGTCGTCGGGCCCCGCCCGAAGATCGGCAAGCGCCGGGAGGAGGCGCAGCAGATCCTGTCCGCCGCCGTCGGCGCGCCCGTCTCGGTCTCCGGTGCCACCACCGACGGGCTCGGCTTCCCCGGGCGGGAGGAAGGGTTGATGGCGGTCGCGACCGCCCTCGTCGTACGGGTGGGCTGACCACGCCCGAGCGCGTGGGCCGACGCTTTCGCCGTGCGGGTGAGCGGAGGGCGTGCGAGGGTACCCGCAGAGTCATCGCCGACCGAGGAGGTACCCATGTCCGCCGCCCTGTCCGACCGGCTCAAGGCCCTGCTGGACACCCCCGTCTTCATCGTCGTCGGAACCGTCCAGCCCGACGGCAGTCCCCAGCTGTCGCCGGTATGGGTGAAGCGGGACGGCGACGACGTGCTCTTCTCCACCACCGCGGACCGGCGCAAGAAGAAGAACCTGGACCGCGACCCGCACGTGTCCGTGGTGGTCATGGACCCCGAGCGTCCCTACGAGTACGCCGAGATCCGCGGCATCGCCGAGATGACCACCGAGGGCGGCCAGGAACTGATCGACGAGCTGTCGGAGAAGTACACCGGCAAGAAGTACGCGGACTTCAACCCGGCCTCCGCCCAGGACGCCGAGCGGGTCGTCGTCCGGATCACCCCGCGCAAGGTGGTCGGCAGCCTCTGACCGGGCCCCGGACACGACAAGGGCGGTACGGGGCATGGCACTGCCCCGCGCCCACTACCCTGGGGGGGTGACTATTCGCCTGTACGACACCAGCGCCCGGCAGATTCGCGACTTCACCCCGGTCAAGCCGGGCTGTGTCTCGATCTACCTGTGTGGCGCCACCGTGCAGGCGGCCCCCCACATCGGGCACATCCGCTCGGGCCTGAACTTCGACATCATGCGCCGCTGGTTCGCGTACCGCGGCTACGACGTGACGTTCATCCGCAACGTCACCGACATCGACGACAAGATCATCACCAAGGCCCACGAGCAGAACCGCCCCTGGTGGTCGATCGGCTACGAGAACGAGCGCGCCTTCAACGACGCGTACACCGCCCTCGGCTGCCTGCCGCCCAGCTACGAGCCCCGCGCCACCGGCCACATCACCGAGATGATCGAGATGATGGAGGGCCTGATCGAGCGCGGCCACGCCTACGCGGCGGACGGCAACGTCTACTTCGACGTGCGCTCGTTCCCCGACTACCTGGAGCTGTCCCGCCAGGAGCTGGACAACCTGCTCCAGCCCTCGGGCGACGGCGAGACCGGCAAGCGGGACCCGCGCGACTTCGCGATGTGGAAGGCGGCCAAGCCGGGCGAGCCGAGCTGGCCGACGCCGTGGGGTCCCGGCCGTCCCGGCTGGCACCTGGAGTGCTCGGCCATGGCGCACAAATACCTGGGCTCGGTCTTCGACATCCACGGCGGCGGTCTCGACCTGATCTTCCCGCACCACGAGAACGAGATCGCGCAGGCCAGGGCCTACGGCGACGAGTTCGCGCGGTACTGGGTGCACAACGCCTGGGTCACCATGGCGGGCGACAAGATGTCCAAGTCGCTCGGCAACAGCGTGCTGGTCTCCGAGATGGTCAAGCAGTGGCGCCCGATCGTGCTGCGCTACTACCTCGGCACCCCGCACTACCGCTCGATGATCGAGTACAGCGAGGAGTCGCTGCGCGAGGCCGAGACCGCGTTCGCGCGCATCGAGGGATTCGTGCAGCGCGTCCTGGAGAAGGCCGGGGGCACGGTCGAACCGGCCGCCGAGGTGCCGCCCGCCTTCGCCGAGGCGATGGACGACGACCTGGGTGTCCCGCAGGCGCTCGCCGTCGTGCACACCACGGTCCGCCAGGGCAACAGCGCGCTGGCCGCCGACGACAAGGAGGGCGCCGTCGCCCGCCTCGCCGAGGTCCGCGCCATGCTCGGCGTGCTCGGCCTCGACCCGCTGGACCCCCAGTGGGCCGGCGAGGGCGGCGAGCGCGGCGAGGACCTCCATGGCGTGGTGGACAGTCTGGTCAGGCTCGTCCTCGACCAGCGCGAGTCGGCCCGCGCCCGCAAGGACTGGGCCACCGCCGACGCCATCCGCGACCAGCTCGGCCAGTCCGGGCTCGTCGTCGAGGACAGCCCCCAGGGTCCGCGCTGGAGCCTCGGCGCCCGCTGACCCCTGCTTGATCGACTGTGCCGCCCGGCTCTCCGGGCGGCACACTGCATACATACGTACGAAAGCTCACGGAGACGGGTAACTCATGGCGAACAACCGCCGCATGTCCGGCAAGAAGGGTGCACAGGTCGGCAGCGGCGGCCAGCGGCGCCGCGGCCTCGAGGGCAAGGGCCCCACGCCCCCCGCCGAGATGCGCAAGGGCCACGTCAAGCAGCGCGCCGCGGCCGCCAAGGCCCGCCGCGCCCAGGGCGCCCGCCCGCAGCAGCGCCGGGGCGGCGGCAAGTCCACCTCCGAGCTGGTGGTCGGCCGCAACCCGGTGTTCGAGGCGCTGCGCGAGGGCGTGCCCGCCAACACGCTCTACGTCCAGCAGTTCATCGACAACGACGAGCGGGTCCGCGAGGCCATCCAGCTCGCCACCGAGCGCGGCAACATCCACCTGATGGAGGCCCCGCGTCCCGAGCTGGACCGGATGACCAACGGCCTGAACCACCAGGGCCTCGTCCTCCAGGTCCCGCCGTACGAGTACGCGCACCCCGAGGACCTCACCGCCGCCGCCTACGACAACGGTGAGGACCCGCTGATCGTCGCCCTCGACGGCGTCACCGACCCGCGCAACCTGGGCGCCGTGGTCCGCTCCGTCTCCGCCTTCGGCGGTCACGGCGTGGTCGTGCCCGAGCGCCGCTCGGCCGGGATGACCGCCGGTGCGTGGAAGACCTCCGCCGGTACGGCCGCCCGCACGCCGGTGGCCCGCGCCACCAACCTGACGCGCGTCCTGGAGCAGTACAAGAAGGCCGGGATCACGATCGTCGGCCTGGCCGCCGACGGCGAGGCCGAGCTGGGTGACGTGGAGGCGCTGGGCGGCCCGGTCGTCGTCGTGGTCGGCAGCGAGGGCAAGGGGCTGTCCCGCCTGGTCGGGGAGACCTGTGACGTCCGCGTGCGTATCCCGATGCCGGGTGGCGCGGAGTCCCTGAACGCCGGTGTCGCGGCCGGCATCGTGCTGTACGAGGCGTCCCGCCGCCGCTCCTGAACGCGTGTTCGCCGAATCACTCTGATGCGGTAATTCCGGGGTCCATCCGGAGTTCAGGACGACTTTGACGCGGCCCGGACACATCGGGCCGCGTCGGGGCAGTGTCCTAACTCCACATCACTCGGTTAGATGAGTGTGGACACCAGAACACCCCGCACACCCACGGGGGACCGCTCGTCGGGCTTCGACGACGTTCCCGCGCTGAGCATGGTGAAGGTGCCGAGCGATCCGGCGCAGGTCATCGTCAACCACGCCAGCTTCCGCGTGCAGTTGGGCGCGGCGGCCAGACGGAACCCGTCGCCCCGGATCGCCCGGCATCTGAGTACCGCTCAGACCCCGACCCACCTGTCGTCCGCGTCCGTGGGTACGGCGGGCCGGGCCGGCGCAGGCCGCCGCCGTCCCGTCGTCTGGACCGGCCGGTCCGCGCCCGACGACACCGGCGCCCACCGGCTGCTCCAGGCCGTCCGGGGCAGCAGCGTCCGCCACCCCGACGAACCGGCCGGGGCCACCCAGGTCATCCCGCGCGTCGGCACCGCACCCGGGGACGGCTACGACGACGGCTACGACCGCCTCGACGCCACCGTCGAGACCCCCGTCCTCGGCCACCAGCGCACCTCCTCCGACGACGGACCGCTGCTGCCCCCACTGCGCGGCGGAGGCGGCGCCTACGACGAACCGGCTTACGACAGCGGCGAGTTCGAGGCGTACGACGAGCCCGAGGCACCCCAAGGACCGCGCGCCGCCCGGCGCCACGGCGACGAGGCCGCCCGGCACGCCTACTACCCCGGGCGCCGGCTGAACCTCGGCGTCGTCCTGCTCCCGCTGCGCGTCTTCCTCGGCTTCATCTCCATCTACGCGGGCATGGGCAAGCTCTGCGACCCCGTCTACTTCGACGGCGGCGAGCGCGGCTCCATGGTCAAGTGGCTCAACACCCTGCACCCGTGGGACGTGGCCGAGCCGCTGCGCCAGTTCGCGCTGCACCACCCGGTGGGTTCGGGCCTGGTGATCGCCTTCCTCCAGGTGATCGTCGGCGTGCTGACGATCCTCGGCTGCTGGCAGCGGGTCGCGGCCGTGGTGGGCGCGCTGCTCTCCGCCGCGCTGATCGTCACGGTGAGCTGGAAGACCGTCCCCGCCTACGACGCGCCGGACATCATCTACCTCGCCGCCTGGTCGCCGCTGATCATCGCGGGCGCCCCCGTCTACTCCGTGGACGGCCGCCTCGCCGCCGGTGCCTGGCGCACGCTCGGCCCGCGCGCCGACATCTGGGACCTGCGCCGCTACGTGCTGCGCCGGGGCGCGCTGGTCACGGCCGTCACCATCGGTCTGACGCTGCTCGTGGGCTCGGTGCTCGGCGGAGCGGTGCGCGCCTCCAGCCGGGTGGTCGTCCCCGGCTCCGACGAGGCCCCGCGCAACAACCTGCCCGGTTCCTCGCTGCCCGAGGAGCCCGGCAAGCGGCACTCCGCCACCCCGTCCGCGACCGGCGCGCCCTCGGGCGGCGCCACGGCCGGGGCCAGCCCGTCGGCCGTCGCGCCCTCCGCCGGACGCACCGCCGGGGCGACCACGGCGGCGCCCAGCCAGACCCAGGGCACCACGGGGCAGGCACCGCCCAGCCGGACCGCGCCCTCCACCAGTGGCGGCGGCGCGCCGAGCACGTCGGCGGGCCCGACGAGCACGGGCGGCACGGCCACCGGCGGCACCGGCTCCGCGCCCTCGGGCGCCGACTCGGCGGCGGGCGGCACGTCCACCGGGGAACCGGGGCTCGTGGGCGGCCTGTTGGGCGGCTGAGCGGCTGTCAGGACGTGACGACAGGGCCCGTACCGTTTCTCGCGGTACGGGCCCTGTCGTGTGCCTGCGTGCGTCCGGCGCCCGGTGTGCGGGGGCTCAGGCGCCGTGCTGGGGGTCCAGTTCCTTGGCGGCCTCGTTGAGGTCCTTGACCGTGTCGATGGCCCGCCAGTAGGCGCCCTGCGGGATCGGGAACCCGGCGAGCCTGCGCTCGCGCGCCAGCCGGGGGAAGGTGGTCCGCTCGTGGTCGCCGCGCTCGGGCAGCAGCCCGTGGAACTCGGGGGAGAAGACGTAGACGCCCGCGTTGATCTCGACGGTGGAGGGGGGCGCCTCGATGAAGTCCGTGATGTGCCCGAAGCCGTCGGTCTTCACCGCGCCCCAGGGCAGGCGGGGCCGGGCGAGGGCGAGGGTGGCGACCGCGTCGCGCTCGGTGTGGAAGTCGGCCATGTCCCGCAGCGAGAAGCGGGTCCAGATGTCGCCGTTGGTGGCGTACCAGGGTCGGTCGGGGTGCGGGAGGTGCGCGGCGGCGTACTTCAGACCGCCGCCGCGGCCTAGCGGCTCCGTCTCGACGACCGTGCTGACGGACACCGGCAGGTCGGCCGTGGCCAGCCACTTCTCCAGGACGTCGGCGAGGTGGCCGCAGGAGACCACCACGTCGGTCACGCCCTCTTCGGCCAGCCAGGTGAGCTGGTGGCCGATGATCGGGGTGCCCGTGCCGGGGATCTCGACCATCGGCTTGGGCCGGTCGTCGGTGTAGGGGCGCAGCCGCGAGCCCTGGCCACCGGCCAGGACCACGGCTTGAGTGGGGCGCGACGCGGCGCTCGGGTGGGTCATGCCCCGAACTGTACGTGGCGCCCCGGCGGGGATCAGCCGCGTGCGGTCAGGACCCCGGAGGCGAAGGACGTGTCGCAGACCGGGCGGGCGTACGACTGGGCGCGGGAGGCGCCGTAGATGCGCACGGCGGCCTTGCCGAGGGCGCGGGCGATGTCGGAGCAGTGCGCGGCGAGCCCGGGACGGCCGTTGACCGCCTGCTGGAGGTGGGTGAGGACCACGCCGGGGTTCTTGTGCTGGAGTTCGCCCATCAGGCGGTCGCGCAGCGCGTCCTCGGGGGCGGCGGCCTCGTGCCGGGCCGGGCGGGCTGCGGGTGCCTTGTCGGAGACCTCCGCCGCGGAGACGTCCGACGCGGTGAGCACCGAGCTGGAGGGGCTTCCCGTCCAGTTGACCCGGGTGACCGCGAGGGTTCCGGAGAGCACCAGGACGACGGGCAGGACGAGGGCGAGCGTGCGGCCGGCCCGGCGGGCGGGTCCGCCCCGGTGGCCGCGGCGCGTCTGAGAGGTGGTGGAGTGCTTCACGCGAGTGAGGGTAGCGCCCGGTAATGATTTGGCGACATTTAGTCACCCTTATGGGGGATGAAGTGGTGGCTCTTTCTGGGTAGGGGGTTGACGCCGGGGCCCGGAATGGTCGCTGTGCCGGGGTTTTTCGGGCGCGGCGCAGGGTGGGCGGAAGCGGGGAGGGAGCGGAAACGGGAGAGGGGGCCCCGGAGGACCCCCTCTTGTCGTGCCGCTTCGCTCCGTGACGCCGCGTCAGTCGGAGAGGCGCTCGCCGGTGGAGCTGGAGAAGACGTGGATCTCGCCCGGGCGCGGGACGACGTGCAGGGTGGAGCCCTTCTCGGGCACCTGGCGGCCGTTCACGCGGACGACCAGGTCCTTGACCTCGCCGCCGACCTCGACGGCGCCGTAGACGTAACCGTCGGCGCCCAGCTCCTCGACGACGTTCACCGAGACGGCGAGACCGGCCGGGGCGTCGGCGGAGTCCTTGGACAGGGAGGTGGCCGCCTCGCCGCCGCCCAGCTCGACCACGTCGAAGTGCTCGGGGCGCACGCCGACCGTGACGGTGGTGTCGCCCTTGTCGGCGGCGGCGGACAGGGCCTCGCGGCTGACCGGCACCACGCTGTTGCCGAACTTCACGCCGCCGTCGGTGATCGGGACCTCGACCAGGTTCATGGCGGGGGAGCCGATGAAGCCGGCGACGAAGAGGTTGGCGGGGCGGTCGTACATGTTGCGCGGGGTGTCCACCTGCTGGAGCAGACCGTCCTTGAGCACGGCCACCCGGTCGCCCATGGTCATGGCCTCGACCTGGTCGTGGGTGACGTAGACGGTGGTGATGCCCAGGCGGCGCTGGAGGGAGGCGATCTGCGTACGGGTGGAGACGCGGAGCTTGGCGTCCAGGTTGGACAGCGGCTCGTCCATGAGGAAGACCTGCGGCTCGCGGACGATCGCGCGGCCCATCGCGACACGCTGGCGCTGACCGCCGGAGAGCGCCTTGGGCTTGCGGTCCAGGTACTCGGTGAGGTCGAGGATCTTGGCGGCCTCCTCGACCTTGGCCCGGATCTCCGCCTTGTTGACACCGGCGATCTTGAGCGCGAAGCCCATGTTGTCGGCCACCGTCATGTGCGGGTAGAGCGCGTAGTTCTGGAACACCATCGCGATGTCCCGGTCCTTGGGCGGCAGGTGCGTGACGTCGCGGTCGCCGATGCGGATGGCGCCGCCGTTGACGTCCTCGAGTCCCGCGAGCATCCGCAGCGAGGTGGACTTGCCGCAGCCGGACGGGCCGACCAGGACGAGGAACTCCCCGTCCTCGATCGCGATCTCGAGCGCGTCGACGGCGGGCTTGGTGGAACCCGGGTAGATCCGGGTCGCCTTGTCGAACGTGACAGTGGCCATGCTGGATGGGCCCCCTTCTACCGGCAGGAACGTGCCGGACGATCCGTTGTAGGAAGGTGGTTGGAGTAGTCCACCTGGGTGAACTGCCTCGGACCGTACCTGCCGCCCCGGCGTTCTGTCAGTACCCCGGTCCCCGGATCTTCCAGGGAATTCCCCGTGGCCCCGGGTCGCCACCTGGGTACACTTCACAGGCACGAGCGCCCCGAGCGCCCGTCCCGCCTCCTTAGCTCAGCTGGCCAGAGCAACGCACTTGTAATGCGTAGGTCGTCGGTTCGAATCCGACAGGGGGCTCTGGGAAGGCTCAGGACAGACGCACTCTGACCTGGGCCTTCGTGGTGTCCGAGGTCTTTCTGGCAAGGAGAAGCGCAGTGCCCCTGGTGTCGGTCGTGATGCCCGTGTACAACTCGGCGGCCACCCTCGGGGCGGCGGTCCGGTCGGTGCTCACGCAGACGCACGGCGACCTGGAGCTGCTGGTCACCGACGACAAGTCCACCGACGGCTCCATGGACCTGCTCATGGAGTTCGCCCGCCAGGACGAGCGGGTGCTGCCGCGATCGGCGCCCGAACAGGGCGGTGCCGGACGGGCGCGCAACCTCGCGATCGAGCGGGCCCGGGGGGACTACGTCGCCTTCCTCGACAGCGACGACATGTGGCTTCCGGAGAAGACCGAGCGGCAGATCGAGTTCGCCGCCGCGGGCGACGCGCCGTTGACGTTCACCTCCTACTACAAGATGGACGCCGACCACGACGGCGAGAGCACCGACTTCGTGCCCAACGGGCGGGTGGTTCGCGCGACGGAGCACGTGGACTACCGCGCGATGCTGGTGCGCGACCACATCGGCGCGCTCACCGCGATGTACGACCGCACCGTCCTGGGCACGAGGCTCATGCCGGAGATGCGGAAGCGCCAGGACTACGCCCTGTGGCTGTCGATCATGCGGGACGGCGCCGACGCCCGGGGACTCGCCGAGCCGCTCGCGGTGTACCGGTCCCACCAGGCGGGCTCGCTGTCCTCCAACAAGCTGTCGCTCGTGCCGTACAACTGGGAGCTGTACCGCGCACACGAAGGGCTGTCGGTCCCGCGGGCGACGCGGGCGCTGGCCGGGGCCGTGTGGCAGTCGCTGCGCAACTCGCGGATCTAGCGAGCGGAGCGAGGGCGTCCGCGTCCGGTCGGATACCGTCCCTGCCATGACGACCGGGACGGCGGCCGGGGTGGCCGGTGCGGGGCATGTCGGGAGTTTGCTGCGGGGGTGGCGCAGGATGCGGCGCTTCACGCAGCTGGAGCTGGCGCTCAAGGCGGACAGCTCGGCGCGGCACATCAGCTTCATCGAGACCGGGCGGTCCGTGCCGAGCCGGTCGATGGTGCTGCATCTCGCGGAGCAGCTGAGCGTGCCCGTGCGGGAGCGCAACGCCCTTCTCGTGGCGGCCGGTTACGCGCCCTCCTATCCCGAGACGCCGCTGTCCGCGCCCGCGATGGCGCCGGTGTGGACCGGGCTCGAACAACTGCTGACCGCCTACGAGCCGCATCCCGCGCTGGTGATGGACGGGATGTACGACGTGGTGGCGGCGAACGAGGGTGTCGGGATGCTGCTCGACGGGGTGGCCGCCCACCTGCTGCGGGCGCCCATGAACGCCATGCGCCTCACCCTGCACCCGGAGGGACTGGCACCGCGCATCCGGAACCTGGGCGAATGGCGGGCGCACCTGCTGGAGCGCATGGAGCGGCAGGCGACGCTGCGGGCCTCCGACGCGCTGCGCGAGCTGTACGAGGAGGTCGCGGCCTATCCGGTGCCGGGGGACGAGAGCCCCGCCCCCGCCTCCCATCCGTACGCGCTGCCGCTGCGGATCGAGGTGGGCGGCCGGGTGCTGTCGTTCCTCTCGACCGCCACCACCTTCAACACCCCCATGGACGTGACCGTCTCCGAGCTGGCGGTCGAGACGTTCCTGCCCGCCGACGCGGAGACGGCCGCCGTCCTCCGGGAGACGGCGCGGAGCGGCCGGTCAGGCGCCCGGGAGCCGGTCCAGGAAGCCGGTGACGCGGGAGATGCGGCCGTCCTCGGCGAGGGTGATCACGTCGAACCCGGCGGCCGGGGCTGACCCGTCGGCGGTGGAGACCAGGTCCCAGGTGAAGCGGACCAGGTCGTGGTGGGCGTCCGGCGTGCCGGTCCGCCGGAACTCGAAGCCGGGGAACTGCGCGTGGGCGCCGCTGATCGCCGCGGCGATGCCGTCGTGGCCCCGCACGTCGCACAGCGGGTCGGTGTAGGTGCCGTCCTCGGTGAAGGCCGCGGCGACCGCCTTGGCCAGGTCCTCGGGGGTGGCGGCGTTCCAGGCGGCGAAGTAGCGCTCGACAGCGTCCTCGTGGATGGTCACGGTGGCGTCCTCTCGTCTGCACGGACTGGCGGGAGCGGGCCGGGTGACGTCGCGTGGAGCGCGTCCCCCTGCCCGCTCCCACAGCCTGCCGCCGCCGTCGGCGGGGGTCGATTACCGCTGAGGTAATGACGCCGCCACCGCGGGATCAGTGCGTGCTCAGCAGCGTCCCCAGGACCTCGCGCAGGACCGCGTCCGGGTCCGGGGCGGCCGAGGACGTGCGCCAGGCCACGAAGCCGTCGGGGCGGATCAGGACCGCGCCGTCCGCGGTGGTGCCGTGGAGGTCGGCCCAGTCGGTGCCGACGGGGTCGGCCGGGTCGTAGGCGAGGTCGGCGTCCGGGCCCGGGCCGACGCGGTACGCCTCCAGGGGGAGGGAGTCCTCCGCGGCGACGCGGCGCGCGGCGGCGTACCAGCCCGCGTCGTCGGGGGCGTCGGTCAGCAGGACCAGCGAGCGCTCGTAGAGGTCGAGGGTGGACAGGCGGACGCCGCCGCGCCTGACCCAGAGATGGGGCGCGCGGGTGCCGGGGCTGCCGTCGAGGGTCAGGGTGTCGCCGACGACCGGGTGGGCGGGGTCGGCGTCGAGGACCGCGCCGCAGGGGTAGCGGTAGCCGAGGACGACGTTGAGGATGCCGCGCCGCTTCCCGCCGCCGACGCCCGGGGCGGGGGCGAAGCCGGGGTGGCTGTGCTCGACCGAGCGGGCGGAGGCGCGGGCGCTGGTCGCGAGGGCGACGGGGCGGCGCTCGGCGTCGTAGGAGTCCAGGAGGGTGGGGCTCGCCCAGCCGGAGAGGACGGCGGAGAGCTTCCAGGCCAGGTTGTGGGCGTCCTGGATGCCGGTGTTGGAGCCGAAGGCGCCGGTGGGGGACATCTCGTGCGCGGAGTCCCCGGCGAGGAAGACCCGGCCGGAGGAGTAGCGTTCCGCGACGCGTTCGGCGGCACGCCAGGAGGCCATCCCGGTGATCTTCACGTCGAGTTCCGGGACCCCGACGGCGCGCCGGATGTGGTCGCGCAGCCGCTCCTCGGTGAAGTCGTCCAGGGTCTCGCCGCGCTCGGGGTGCCAGGGCGCGTGGAAGACCCAGTTCTCCTTGTTGTCGACGGGGAGCAGCGCGCCGTCGGCTCCCGGGCTGGTGAGGTAGCAGCAGATGAAGCGGCGGTCGCCGACCACGTCGGCCAGCGCGTCGGAGCGGAAGGTCACGCTGACGTTGGAGAACAGCTCGCCGGGGCCGCTCTGCCCGATGCCGAGTGCCTCGCGCACCGGGCTGCGGGGGCCGTCGGCGGCGACGAGGTAGTCGGCGCGGACGGTGTAGTGCTCCCCGGTGCCCCGGTCGGTGACCGTCGCCGTCACCCCGTCGGAGTCCTGCGCGAAGGACTCCATCCGGTGGAAGTACCTGAGGTCGCCGCCGAGTTCGCGCGCGCTGTCCGCCAGGACGGGTTCGAGGTCGTTCTGGCTGCACAGGCACCACGTCGTGGGGCTGAACCGCGCGAGCCCGCCGCCCGGGTCGATGTTCCTGAAGAGCCACTCCCCGGCGTCACCCACAAGAGTGGGCGTCTGGAGGATGCCGTGGTTGTCGGCGAGCAGGGAGGCCGCTGCCTTGATGTCCGGCTCGACGCCCGCGGCCCGGAACAGCTCCATGGTGCGGACGTTGTTGCCGCGGCCGCGCGGGTGCTTCGAGGTGCCGGAGTGCCGCTCGACGAGCAGGTGCCGCACACCGAGACGGCCCAGGAACACGGACAGGGACAGGCCCACCAGCGAGCCGCCCACGATGAGGACGGGGACGTGGTGGTCGGCTTTTTGATGCATCGAAGCCTCCTGTGACGGGGGTGCGCGTATGAGGCGTACGTGACTTCTCATGCCCGGTGCCGCCCGCTCCGCCCGCCCAATCACCCACGTGGTTCATACGAGTCGCGGGCCGCTGCGGGTCGTCACAGGATCAAGGAACGCTGCCGTGCCCATCCGCGGCCGGCGCCGGCTAAGCCCGCGAAGGAGATGTGTGCAGGATGACCACGACGTCTGAACGGCCCTCAGGAACGCTGACCCGCGAGGTGTCGAAGCGAGTCTCCCAGTCCGTGTTCGACGGCTCGCCGCTGCGGGTCGTCCTGCTGGTCGACGTGTTCGACGGGGCGCAGCAGCAGTTCCTGGAGGCGTACGAGCTGCTCTGCGCGCAGGTCGCCAAGGTGCCCGGACACGTCAGCGACCAGCTCTGCCAGTCCATCGAGAACCCCTCGCAGTGGCTGATCACCAGCGAGTGGGAGAGCGCTCCCCCCTTCCTCACCTGGGTGAACAGCGAGGAGCACGTGGCGATGGTGGAGCCGCTGCACTCCTGCGTCCGTGACACCCGGTCGCTGCGCTTCCACATCGTCCGCGAGACGAACGGCGCGTCGGCGGCCGCCGAGGCCCCCGGCGGCCGCCGGCTCCAGGAGCGTCCGCGCATCGGCGACGGTGTCATCCGGCACGCGCTCACCTTCACGGTGAAGCCGGGCACGGAGGACAAGGTCCGCAAGATCCTCGCGGACTACGCCTCGCCCGAGGCCCGTGTGGACGACGGCACCCGGCTGCTGCGCACCTCGCTGTTCATGGAGGGCAACCGTGTCGTGCGCGCCATCGAGGTGCGCGGAGACCTGCTGGCGGCGCTGCGGCACGTGGCCCGGCAGCCGGAGATCCGCGCGGTCGAGCAGGCCATCAACCCCTACCTGGAGCAGGACCGCGACCTGGACGACCAGGAGTCGGCGCGGATGTTCTTCACCCGCGCGGCCCTGCCCGCCGTGCACCACGTGATGGCGGACGGCGCCGGCGCGGAGGGCACCCGGCTCGCCCTGCTCTACCCGGCCCGCTCCGGCGAGGGGATGCGGCTGGCGGAGCTGCTCTCGCAGAGCGACCAGGCCCTCGTCGACGACCCGCGGAGCGTGGTGCTGCGCAGCACGGTGTTCCAGCGTGACGACGTGGTGGTCCGTCTGGTGGACGTCAGCGGCGACGACCTCGACGCCCTGCCCCGTGACGCGGGTGCCGCCGCCGAGGTGCGCGCCCTGCTCGACGGCGAGGCCACCCGGATGGCCCTGGTCACCGACCGCCGTTCCCAGGGCGCCTGATCCGTGTCCTTCTCCCACCCCGAACAAGCCGACGCGGCACACCCCACGGAGGAAGCTGTGATCCAACCCCGTCCGAAGATCGTGAACCTGATGGACGCCGAGCCCAACACCCGGCGCGGCGGTGACCTGCGCGCCATGCTCACCCCGGCGACGGTCGGCTCGACCAGCGGTTTCATGGGCGTGGCCCTCATCCAGCCCGGCGACCGCATCGGCGAGCACTACCACCCGTACTCCGAGGAGTTCGTGTACGTGATCTGCGGCCGTCTGGAGGTGGACCTCGACGGCGAGGCGCACCCCCTGCTGCCGGAGCAGGGTCTGATGATCCCGATGAACATGCGGCACCGCTTCCGCAACGTGGGCGACGACGAGGCGCGCATCGTCTTCCACCTGGGCCCGCTGGCCCCGCGCCCGCAGCTCGGTCACGTCGACACCGAGGAGACGGACGTCATCGGCGCCGCCGCGGTGGTGACGGAGGCGGGCCGGGCCAAGGCCGGCCGGGAGCAGGTGCCCTCATGACCCGACGGGTGGCGGTCACGGGCATAGGCATCGTGGCCCCGGGCGGCATCGGCGCCCCGGCCTTCTGGGACCTGCTGTCGAGCGGCCGTACCGCGACGCGGGGCATCACCTTCTTCGACCCCTCCGGACTGCGCTCGCGCATAGCCGCCGAGTGCGACTTCGACCCGGCGGCGTACGGGCTCGACGCGGAGCAGGTCGAACGGGCGGACCGGTACATCCAGTTCGCCCTGGTGGCCGGCGACGAGGCGGTGCACGACTCGGGCCTGGACCTCGCGCGGGAGAACCCGTGGCGGATCGGGGTCTCGGTCGGCACCGCCGTCGGCGGCACCACCCGCCTGGAGAACGACTACGTCCTCGTCAGCAACGGCGGCGAACGCTGGGACGTGGACCACGAGCGGGCCCGCCCGCAGCTGCACCGGGCGTTCTCCCCGAGCACGGTCGCCTCCTCGGTGGCCGAGCGGTTCGGGGCCCGGGGTCCGGTGCAGACGGTGTCGACGGGCTGCACCTCGGGTCTGGACGCGGTGGGCTACGCCTTCCACACCGTGCAGGAGGGGCGGGCGGACATATGCATCGCCGGAGCCTCCGACTCGCCGATCTCGCCGATCACGATGGCGTGCTTCGACGCGATCAAGGCGACCTCCCCGAACAACGACGACCCGGCGCACGCCTCCCGCCCCTTCGACAACAACCGTGACGGGTTCGTCATGGGCGAGGGCGGCGCGGTCCTGGTCCTGGAGGAGCTGGAGCACGCCCGGGCCCGCGGCGCGCACGTGTACTGCGAACTGAGCGGCTACGCCACGTTCGGCAACGCGTATCACATGACCGGTCTGACGCCCGAGGGCCTGGAGATGGCCCGCGCGATCGAGACGGCCCTGGACCAGGCCCGGCTCGACCCCACGGCGATCGACTACGTGAACGCCCACGGCTCCGGCACCCGGCAGAACGACCGCCACGAGACGGCGGCGGTCAAGCGGGCGCTCGGACAGCACGCCTACGACACCCCGATGAGCTCCATCAAGTCGATGGTGGGGCACTCCCTCGGGGCGATCGGGGCCATCGAGGTGGTGGCGTGTGTGCTGGCTCTCGCCCGGCAGACCGTCCCGCCGACCGCGAACTACGAGACGCCCGACCCCGAGTGCGACCTGGACTACGTGCCGCGCGAGGCCCGCGAGCGGAAGCTGTCCGGCGTGCTGTCGGTGGGCAGCGGGTTCGGCGGTTTCCAGTCCGCGGTGATCCTGACCCGGCCGAGGGAGTGAGGACACGATGAGCGCACCTGAGGTCCGTCGGGCGGCCGTCACCGGCATCGGTGTGGTCGCGCCCAACGGCATCAGTACGGAGACCTTCTGGAAGTCCACCCAGGAGGGGCTCAGCCTCCTGGACCGGGTGACCCGGGAGGGCTGTGAGCACCTGCCGCTGAAGGTGGCGGGCGAGGTCCGCGAGTTCGACCCGTCGGTGGTCGAGGAGCGGTTCCTGGTGCAGACCGACCGCTTCACGCACTTCGCGATGGCGGCGGCGGACCGTGCCCTGGAGGACGCCCGGCTCGGCCAGGCCGACACCGACGAGGACCCGTACTCCATCGGCGTGGTCACCGCGGCCGGGTCCGGTGGCGGCGAGTTCGGCCAGCGCGAGCTCCAGCAGTTGTGGGGCAAGGGCAGCCGGTTCGTCGGGCCGTACCAGTCGATCGCCTGGTTCTACGCGGCCAGCACCGGCCAGATCTCCATCCGGCGCGGGTTCAAGGGGCCCTGCTCGGTGGTCGCCTCCGACGAGGCGGGCGGTCTGGACGCGCTGGCGCACGCGGCGCGTGCCGTGCGCCGGGGCACCGACCGGGTGGTGGCCGGTTCCACCGAGGCGCCGCTCGCGCCGTACTCGGTGGTCTGCCAGCTCGGGTACGAGGAGCTGAGCGCCGAGGCCGACCCGGCGCGCGCGTACCGGCCGTTCACCGAGGCGGCGTGCGGGTTCGTGCCTGCCGAGGGCGGCGCGATGCTCGTGATCGAGGCGGAGTCGGCCGCGCGGGAGCGCGGCGCGGACGTCCGGGCGATCGTCGCGGGTCACGCGGCGACCTTCACCGGTGCCTCCCGCTGGGAGGAGTCCCGGGCCGGGCTCGCCGAGGCGATCCGGCAGGCGCTGGCCGAGGCGGCGTGCGCCCCGGAGGAGATCGACGTGGTCTTCGCCGACGCCCTCGGGGTGCCGGAGGCGGACCGCGCCGAGGCGCTGGCCCTGGTGGACGCGCTCGGTGAGCACGGCCGCCGGGTGCCGGTGACGGCGCCCAAGACCGGCATCGGGCGGGGCTACTGCGCCGCGCCGGTGCTGGATGTGTCGGCCGCCGTGCTCGCGATGGAGCACGGCCTGATCCCGCCGACGCCGAACGTGTTCGACGTCTGCCACGACATCGACCTCGTGACCGGGCGGGCGCGGGTCACCGAGCCCCGCACGGCGCTGGTCCTCAGCCGGGGACTCATGGGGTCGAACTCGGCGCTCGTGCTGCGGCACGGCGCCGCGTAGGCGAACAGCAAAGGAGAAACGGCATGAACGCGCAGATCACCGAGGAAGAACTGGCCGCCCTCATGAAGAAGGCCGCCGGGATCACCGTCGCTCCGCAGGTGCTGCGGGAGCAGCCGGCGACCCCCTTCGAGACGCTCGGGCTCGACTCGCTCGGCCTGCTGGGCATCGTCGGCGAGCTGGAGAACCGGCACGGCACCCCGATGCCGCCCGACGCGGAGCGCTGCAAGACCCCCAAGCAGTTCCTCGACCTCGTCAACAGCGCACTACTGGCAGGAGCCTGAGATGGCAGGACACACCCAGAACGAGATCACGATCGCGGCCCCGCTCGACCTGGTCTGGGACATGACCAACGACCTGGAGAACTGGCCCAGCCTGTTCAGCGAGTACGCCGCCGTCGAGGTCATCGAGCGGGAGGGCCGCAAGACGACCTTCCGGCTGACCATGCACCCCGACGAGAACGGCACCGTCTGGAGCTGGGTCTCCGAGCGCGAGCCCGACCGCGACAACCTGGAGGTCCACGCCCGCCGCGTGGAGACCGGTCCCTTCGCCCACATGAACATCCACTGGCGGTACGAGGAAGTGCCCGCCGGTACGCGGATGGTGTGGACGCAGGACTTCGCGATGAAGCCGGAGGCTCCGGTCGACGACGACTGGATGACCGACAACATCAACAAGAACTCCAAGGTCCAGATGGCCCTCATCCGGGACAAGATCGAGAAGGCCGCCGCCGGTCACCGGTCCGCGCCGGCCCTGGCCGACTGAGCCCTCCCCGAGGCACGAGAGGACATGAGTCCATGCACCAGGGACTGATCGTGGCCCGGATGGCGCCGGGTTCCGCCCAGGACATCGCGAAGATCTTCGCGGAGTCCGACCGGGGCGAGCTGCCGCACCTCGTCGGAGTGCGGCGCCGGAGCCTGTTCCAGTTCGGCGATGTGTACATGCACCTCGTCGAGTCGGACACCGACCCCGCCCCCGCCATCGCCAAGGTGGCCGGGCACCCGGAGTTCCGCGGCATCAGCGAGCGCCTGTCGGCGTACGTGAGCGCCTACGACCCGGAGACCTGGCGCTCCCCGAAGGACGCCATGGCGCAGCGCTTCTACCTGTGGGAGCGCGACTAGCCTGCGCCGGTTCACACCGGACCGTCACCGGGGACCGCCCCGGACAGCAACCGGCCGCCGGGCCCGCAGCGTCGCGGGCCCGGCGGCCGGTTTTCCGGTGGGCGCCGGTCGGGTCGGTCGGCCAGGTCAGCCGACGACGTGGCACTCGAAGGCGTGCAGATACGGGTTGACGGGACGGATGTCGTCCACGGCCAGGCCCGCCGCGGTGAGGCGGCCGACCATGCTCTCGGTGGTGTGCTTGGCGCCGCCCACGTTGAGCAGGAGGAGCAGGTCCATGGCGGTGCTGAAGCGCATCGAGGGGGAGTCGTCGACGAGGTTCTCGATGACGATCACCCGGGTGCCCTTGCCGCCCGCCTTGACGACGTTGCCCAGGAGGCGGGCCGTGCTCTCGTCGTCCCACTCCAGGATGTTCTTGATGACGTAGACGTCGGCCTTGACCGGGACCGAGGCGCGCACGTCACCGGGCACGATCTCGGCGCGCCCCGCCAGGTCGCCGCCCTCGCGCAGCCGGGGCAGCGCGTTCTCGACCACGCGGGGCAGGTCGAGCAGGCTGCCGCGCATGGCCGGGTACTTGTCCAGGAGGCAGGCCACCACGTGGCCCTGGCCGCCGCCGAGGTCCGCCACCGAGGAGGCGCCGGACAGGTCGAGCAGGGCGGCGACCTCGCGGGCCGACTGCTCGCTGGAGCGGGTCATGGCCCGGTTGAAGACGTCCGCGGACTCGGGGGCGTCCTCGTTGAGGTAGGTGAAGAACTCCTTGCCGTAGAGGGACTCCACGACGTTGTTGCCGGTGCGCACGGCCTCGTCCAGCATGGGCCAGGCGTCCCAGGTCCACGGCTCGGTGCACCACAGGGCGATGGCGCGCAGGCTGTTGGGGTCGTCCTCGCGCAGCAGGCGGGACATCTCGGTGTGGGTGAAGGTGCCGTCCGGCTGCTCGGCGAAGACGCCGTAGCAGGACAGGGCCCGCAGCAGCCGGCGCAGCGGCTTGGGCTCGGTCTTCACCGCGGCCGCCAGGTCCTCGACTGCGGTCGGCCGGTCGGTGAGGGCGTCGGCGACGCCGAGCCGGGCGGCGGCCCGGACGGCGGCGGCGCAGGCCGCCCCGAACACCAGCTCGCGCAGGCGCATGGGGGGCGGTGGGGCAGTCTCAGCGGTCGTCATCTGCCGCCCTTTCTGGTTCCTCGGCTCTTCGCTGCTCTGCGTGCGGTCAGCACAGGCCCGCGGGCTTGGAGGCCCGGCAGGAGTTGCGCTCGAAGACGTTGTTGCTCTTGGCCGACTCGGTGTTCACGAGGTCGGCGGGGGCGTTGTCCTCCAGGGTGTTGCGGTCGACCCGGTTGTTCACGCCCTTGGCGCCGACCATGCTCTTGAACAGCACGATGCCGCCGGACAGCGGGGACGTGCCGCGGTTGCCCGCGACGTGGTTGCCGGTCACGCGGGTCTTCTCGGCGCCGGTGAGGACGATGCCCGAGCCCTGGATGACGGGGAGACGGGCGGTCTTCGCGCAGAACTTGTTGTTCTCCACGACCTCGTTGGAGGCGACGGTGAGGTTTCCGCCCTGCGGCTTGTTCTCGTCGCCGACGACGAAGACACCGCCGCAGTTGCCGGTGATGGTGTTGTCCGAGACGGTCAGGTTCCGCAGGCGGCGCACGGTGACGCCGATGCGGTTGTTCTCCAGGCGGTTGCGCTCGACGCGGGTGGCACCGGCGTCGTAGGCGCCGCCCTCCTCGTTGATGGTGTTGGCGAGGAAGAGGCCCGCGTCGCCGTTGCGGCGTGCCTGGTTCTCCCGCAGCAGGCTGTGCACCGACCGCTCGGTGGCGATGCCCCAGACCTTGTTGTCGACGGCCTGGACCCGGCGGACCGTCAGGGTGTCGGTCGCCATGCCGAACACCCCGGCGTGGCTGAACCCGGTGACCTTGAGGTCGGCGACGGTGACGCCCTCGACGTTCTTCTTCTTGGTGCCGAGCACGCAGATCCCGTCGCCGTGCCGGGCGCAGGTGTTGGCGGCCTTGCCGGTCTTGGTGGCGGCGGGCTTGACGACGGTACGCGCCCCGACGCCCCGCAGGGTCACCCAGGGCGTGTCGACGACGACGCTCTCGTGGTAGGTCCCGGCCAGCACCAGCACGGTGTCGCCGGGCCGCGCGGCGTTCACCGCCTTCTGGATCGAGTGGCCGGGGCGGACCACGAGGGTGTGGTGCGCCGCGGAGGCGGGCGCGGCGCCGAGACCGCCGCCGAGGAGGGCGGCGGCGCAGGCGAGATAGGCGAGGTGACATCTCTTCATATGGCGTACGGTATGACCCGATTATCCCGAAGGTCTGATATAGGCCGTCCGATGGCGTGTCAGGGGGCGCCCCCGAGGGGCCGGTGAAGAGGGACTGGGAGGGGTGGGACGGGTTCCGGGGCAGGCGGCGTGTCAGGGGTGGCGCAGGATCGCCCCGACCCCCAGGCGGGGGTCGGGATGGGGGCGCGGGGCGGCCGGGTCGGTGAGCTGCCACAGGCGGTTCTGGAGGACCCGGGCCAGGGTCCAGGCGCGGGCGCGCTCGCGGTCCACGCCGAGTGCGCCGGTCAGGGTGCCGAAACGGCGGAGGGTGTCGGCCGGGTCGTAGCGGTTGGCCAGAGCGGGGAGCAGCTCGAAGCCGGGGTCGCCGGCCAGGGGCTTGGGGTCGATGGCGAGCCAGGGGGCGCGGTCGCCGGCCAGGACGTTTCCGTAGTGCAGGTCCCAGCGGAGGAGGCGGTCGCCGGGTTCGGCCGCGACCTCGCGGAGGGCGGCGGCGCAGTCCGCTAGCAGTCGTCGTACGGCCGGGTCCGGTTCGGCGCGCAGGGCCCGGGGGGTGCGCTCCAGCATCCCGTGCGCGATATCACCCAGGTGGCGCAGTCCGGGCGGGGCGGGGCGTGCGGTCAGACGGGTGAGGAGGGCGGCGACGACGGTGACGGCCTCACGGGCGTCCGGAAGGGCCGTCAGGGGGCGCGCGGCGTCCAGGCGTTCGAGGAGGAGGGTGGCGGTCGGCGGGTCGTCGCGCAGGAGGCGTACGGCGCCGTCGCCGGACCAGGCGCGCAGCGCGGCGGCCTCACCCGCGCACTCGGCGTCCAGGTGCTGGACCTTCAGCGCGGCCGGCGTCCCGTCGGGCGCGATCACCGGTGTGACCAGCGACGCCGTGCCGTGACGGGCGGGTCCGTCGGCGCGCAGGTCCCAGTTCCGGAGGAACCGTGCCGTCCGGTCCGGCAGCTCCTCCCGCGCCCCGCCCTCGCCAGGCACCCCGGTCACCCGCACGACCATACTGGCCCGTGTGAGCCGGGTGAGTCGTGTGCGGCGTGGACTCGGGGTGATCGCGGACTATCTGCGGTCCGCCCCGGGCACCCATGTGTGGCTGACCATCCTTTTCTTCACCACGGTGGCGCTGCACCATATGTCGCCGGAGTTCGAGAAGGAGTTCCTCCGGCAGCGCTCCACCAACATCCACGAGCTGTCCCAGAACCCCGCACGGGTGCTCATCACCAGCGCGATGTGGATCGACAGCGGCCGCTGGCTGCCGTACGCCGCGCTGTACACCCTCTTCCACGCCCAGGCCGAGCGCTGGCTCGGCACCCTCCGCTGGCTCGTGGTGTGCGCCGCCGCCCATGTACTGGCCACGCTGATCAGCGAGCTGGCCCTGCTGATGGCGATCAACAACGGGCACGCCCCGCCCTCGGCGGTCAACACGCTCGACATCGGCGTCAGTTACGCCCTGGCCGGGGTCATGGCCGTCCTCACCTACCGGATCGCCCCGCCCTGGCGGTACGTCTATCTGGTCTTCCTCGCCGTCGTCTACGCCGTACCGCTCGTCACCGCCCGCACCTTCACCGACTTCGGCCACGTGCTGTCGGTCCTCATCGGCCTTGCCTGCTATCCGCTGGTCCGGGGCCGGGGCAGTGCGCTGAGCCCGCGCGGGAGCCTGACCGCCCTGCGGGAGTGAGGCATCCGGCGCCGCCCGGGCATCCGGCACTACCCTGCGCTCCATGATCCGTACCGCGACCCCCGACGACGTGCCCGCGATCCACCGCATGGTCCGCGAGCTGGCCACCTACGAGAAGGCCGCCGACGAGGCGCGGGCCACCGAGGAGCAACTGCGCGAGGCGCTGTTCGGCGAGCGCCCGGCCGTCTTCGCGCACCTCGCGGTGGACGACGCCACGGGCGAGCCCGCCGGGTTCGCGCTGTGGTTCCTGAACTTCTCCACCTGGCGCGGGGTCCACGGCATCTGCCTGGAGGACCTCTACGTCCGCCCCGAGGCCCGCGGCGGTGGCCACGGCCGCGCCCTGCTCACCGAGCTGGCCCGGATCTGCGCCGAGCGCGGCTACGCGCGCATGGAGTGGTCGGTGCTGAACTGGAACACCCCCGCGCTCGGCTTCTACGAGTCCCTCGGCGCGCGCCCGCAGGACGAGTGGACGGTCTACCGCCTCGCCGACGCCCCGCTCGCGGAGCTGGCCCGCTCAGCCCACTGATTCCCGGACCCGGGGCTTCGCCGCCGCGCCCCGCCCGGCCGGCCGTGCCGTCACCAGCAGGCCCGCGACCAGGGCCGCGAGGAGCATCACGCCCGCCGCCCACCAGATGGCGACCGTGTAGCCGTGCACCACGCCCACCGGGACGACGGCGGCCCGCTCGGCGGGGCTTCGCAGATGGGCCGCGATGTAGGCGGCGCTGCTGGTGGTGGCGATGGTGTTGAGCAGTGCCGTACCGATGGAGCCGCCGACCTGCTGGGCGGTGTTCACCGTCGCCGAGGTGACCCCGGCGTCCCTGGGGGCGACCCCGGCCGTGGCGGTGGCGAAGACCGGCATGAAGGTGAGGCCCATGCCGAGGCCCAGCAGGATCAGGGCGGGCAGGATGTCCGTGACGTAGGAGGAGTGGACGGTCATCCCCGTCAGCAGCATCAGGCCGACGGCGGCGAGCAGCAGCCCCGGGACCATCAGCAGGCGCGGCGCGACCCGGTTCAGCAGGCGGGCGGCGATCTGGGTGGAGCCGGTGATGATCGCGGCGGTCAGGGGCAGGAAGCCGAGGCCCGCGCGCACGGGCGAGTAGCCGAGGATGACCTGGAGGTAGTAGGTCATGAACAGGAACAGCCCGAACATGCCGATCACCGCGAGCATCATCGTCAGGAAGCAGCCCGCGCGGGTGCGGTCGCGGACGATGTGCAGCGGCAGCAGCGGGCTCGGGGCGCGGCTCTGCCACCACACGAACACCGCGAGCAGCGCGATCCCGGCCGCGAACAGGGCGAGCACCACCGGGTCGGTCCAGCCGCGCGGCTGGGCCTCGCTGAAGCCGTAGACGACGGCGACCAGACCGCCGCAGCCGAGGAGGACGCCGGGCACGTCGAGCCGGGACTCCCCGTGGCCCGGGCGGTCGTGCAGCAGGGCGAAGGCGCCGATCACCGCGAGGATCGCGATGGGCACGTTGACGTAGAGGCACCAGCGCCAGTTCAGATACTCGGTGAGCAGGCCGCCCAGGATGAACCCGATGGCGGAGCCGCTGCCCGCGAGGGCGCCGTAGATGCCGAATGCCTTGCCGCGTTCGCGCGGGTCGGTGAAGGTCGTCGTCAGCAGGGAGAGCGCGGAGGGCGCGAGGACGGCCGCGAAGACGCCCTGGAGGGCGCGGGCGCCGAACAGCATGGCCGGGGTGGTGGCCGCGCCGCCGAACGCGGAGGCGGCCGCGAAGCCGGTCAGCCCGATGACGAAGGTGCGTTTGCGGCCGACCAGGTCCGCGACGCGGCCGCCGAGGAGCAGCAGGCCGCCGAAGGCGAGGGTGTAGGCGGTGATGACCCACTGCCGGTTCCCGTCGGACATGTGCAGATCGTGCTGGGCGGAGGGGAGCGCGATGTTCACGATCGTCGCGTCCAGCACCACCATCAACTGGGCGAGGGCGATGACGACCAGACCCCACCAGCGGCGGGGGTCGACCGCCTCGGCCCTCGCGGGTATCGGTGTCGACTCACCCGTTCGGCCGCTGCTCATTGGGCCAGAAGACCATGGATCGGTGCATGTCGCATCTGCGTCGGCGGGCCCTGTGTCGCCCGCTCCCGAACGCCTTCTCATGGTTCGAGCACCACCTTTCCGACCGTGCCGCGCGTCTGGAGCGACCGGTGTGCGGCGGCCGCCTCGGAGAGCGGCAGACGGGTGACGGCCGGGCGCAGCCGCCCCCGCGCGGCCTCGGCGAGAGCCCGCTCCTCCAGGGCGCGCAGCCCGCCCGCGCGGCGCAGCATCTGCGGCCCGAGCACGGACTCGGAGACGCCCTCGGCGAAGTAACCCCGGGCCTCGTCTCCGATGCCCTCCGCCGACCAGCCGAAGACCAGGTGCCGGCCGCCGGGTCCCAGCAGGGCGACGCACGCGCGGGCGGCCTCGCCGCCGACCCCGTCGTAGACGAGCGTCGCGGGGCGTCCGGCGAGGAAGGCGCGGACCTCCTCCGGCCAGCCGGGCACGGTGTAGTCGACGGCGAGGTCGGCACCGCTCGCACGCACCCGGGCCGTCTTCTCCGGGCCGCCCGCGAGGCCGACGACGGTGGCTCCGGCGTTTGTCGCGTGCTGCACGAGCAGGGTGCCGATGCCGCCCGCCGCCGCCGGTACGACCACCACGTCCCTCGCCTCCGGCTCCGCGAACCCGGCGATCCCGAGCGCGGTGCGGCCGGTGCCGATCATCGCGACGGCCTCCGCGAAGTCCAGACGCGCCGGGATCTCGTGCGGGCGGTCCGCGTCGGTGACGGCGAGTTCCGCGTATCCGCCGGGTACGGGTCCGAGGTGGGCGACGACGCGCCTGCCGAGCCAGACCGGGTCCGTGCCCTCGCCCAGCGCGTCCACGACCCCCGCGACTTCGCGGCCGGGAACGGTCGGAAGCTCCGGCAGCGCGGGCAGCGGGCCGCGCCGTCCCTCGCGCAGGGCCGTGTCGAGGAGGTGCACCCCGGCGGCGGCGACGGCGATGCGCACCTGACCCGGACCGGGGAGGGGATCCTCGGTCTTCTCGTAGAGCAGGTTCCCGGGCGGTCCGAAGGCGTGGAGCCGGACGGCGTGCATGTGGTCCCCCTGGGGTGGTCGTCGTTCCCGTGGCTGCCGTGGGGGCCCACTCTTCAACCTCGACCGGACTTGAGGTCAAGGGCGGCCTGTCGGGGCGGTTTGTCAGTGGCCGGGTGCAGCATGAGGGCCATGGTGAGGAAAGCGGTGGGTGCGGGCGGTACGGGTACGGGGCGTACGGCGGTCAAGGGCGCGCGGCGGCCGGAGGTGCGGCTGCCTCCCCTGCGGCCGTGGGCGGAGCGGGACCTGGAGGCCGACGGGGACTACGACGGACTGGAGTTCCTGGAGGCGGATCTGTCCGGGCAGCGGGGGGCGGGGGCGCGTTTCATGGACTGCGCGCTGACCAACTGCGCGGTGGACGAGACGGCGCTCGGGCGGGCCCGCTTCCTGGACTCGGTGCTCACCGGGCTGCGGGGCGTGGGCACCCGTCTCGCGGAGGCCGTCTTCCGGGACGTGGAGCTGAGCGCGCCCCGGCTGGGCGGCGTCCAGTTGCACGGGGCGACGCTGGAGCGAGTCGTCGTGCGCGGCGGCAAGCTCGACTTCCTGAATCTGCGCGAGGCCCGGCTGAAGGACGTGGTGTTCGAGTCCTGTGTGCTGGTCGAGCCGGACTTCGCCGGGTCTCGCCTGGAACGCGTGGAGTTCGTGGACTGCGCGCTGAAGGGGGCGGACTTCGGGAACGCCGTGCTGAAGGACGTGGATCTGCGCGGTGCCGCTCCGCTGGAGGTCCAGCGGGGGCTCGACCGGCTGTCCGGCGCGGTGATCAGCACCGGCCAGCTCCTGGACCTGGCCCCGCTGCTCGCGGCCGAGCTGGGGATCAGGGTGGAGGGCTGAGCGGCAGGGGCGGTCAGGAGATCCGGGGATAGCGGGCCTGGAGGGTCCAGATCACCGGGTTCTCCGCCAGGTCCTCGTGCATGTCGGTGAGGTCCGCGATCACGTCGTGCAGGAAGTCGCGGGCCTCACGGCGCAGTTCGGCGTGGGAGAAGGTGATCGGCGGTTCCTCGGCGCGCATCCAGTCCGCCTCGATGTCCACCCAGCCGAAGCGGCGCTCGAAGAGCATGCGGTCCGTCGACTCGGTGAAGTCCAGCTCCGCCCGCTGCGGCCGGGACGCCCGGGAGCCCATCGGGTCCTGGTCGAGCTGCTCCACGATGTCGCACAGCGCCCACGCGAAGTCCAGCACCGGCACCCATCCCCAGGCTGTGGACACCTCCCGGTCGCTCTCGGTGTCGGCCAGATACACGTCCCCGCAGAACAGGTCGTGCCGCAACGCCCGTGCGTCCGCACGGCGGTAGTCGGTCTGGGGCGGATCCGGAAACCGGTTGGAGAGGGCATAGCCGATGTCGAGCACGTCGCAGATCGTCCCACGCCACGCGTCCCGCTCCGCTCAGCCGGTCCGCCCGGGCCCGCCCACGCCGACGCTCCTCCGGCAGACCCTCGCGGACCCCGGGACGCGCGCGGCGGCCGGGGTCCGTGAGCGGGTGTGCGTCAGACGTTGACGCCGAAGTCCTGGGCGATGCCGACCAGGCCGGAGGCGTAACCCTGGCCGACGGCGCGGAACTTCCACTCGGCGCCGTTGCGGTACAGCTCGCCGAAGACCATCGCCGTCTCGGTGGCCGCGTCCTCGGAGAGGTCGTAGCGGGCGATCTCGGCGCCGCCGGCCTGGTTGACGATGCGGATGTAGGCGTTGCGGACCTGGCCGAAGTTCTGGCCGCGGTTCTCCGCGTCGTAGATGGAGACCGGGAAGACGATCTTCTCGACGTCGCCCGGGAGCGCGGCGAGGTTGACGTTGATCGCCTCGTCGTCGCCCGCGCCCTCGCCCGTGCGGTTGTCACCGGTGTGGACGATGGAGCTGTCCGGGGTCTGCTTGTTGTTGAAGAAGACGAAGTGCTGGTCGGAGTAGACCTTGCCCTGGCCGTTGACCGCGATGGCGGAGGCGTCCAGGTCGAAGTCCGTGCCGGTGGTGGTGCGGACGTCCCAGCCGAGGCCCACGGTGACGGCGGTCAGGCCCGGAGCCTCCTTGGTGAGCGAGACGTTGCCACCCTTGGACAGGCTTACAGCCATGATTGGGAGTCCCTTCCCTTAATGCGTACTTGTCGGAGTACTTGTCGCTCCATCGGTCCCGACGAAGCTACGTCACCCGGAAGAACGCCGGGAGGGGTACCGGAGGTTCCTGCTCGCTTTACCTTTTTTACCGAGCTGAGGGAAAACGGGGTGACGCGGGACCGTGCGGGCAGGGACCATGGAGTCATGTCCGGGCCCTATCTCATCCGCGGCTCGGTCTCGCTTCCCGAGACCGAGCTGACGTGGCGTTTCTCGCGTTCCTCCGGGCCCGGCGGGCAGCACGTCAACACCAGCGACTCCCAGGCCGAGCTGCGCTTCGACCTCGCGCGCACCGAGGCGCTGCCCGAGGTGTGGAAGCAGCGCGCCCTTGAGCGGCTGGCCGGGCGCCTGGTGGACGGCGTCCTGGTCGTCCGCGCCTCCGAGCACCGCTCCCAGTGGCGCAACCGCGAGGCCGCGCTCGTGCGCCTGACCGCCCTTCTGGCCGAGGCGACGGCACCCCCGCCCAAGCCCCGCCGCGCCACCCGTATCCCACGGGGCATCAACGAACGCCGCCTCAGACAGAAGAAGCAGCGCTCGGACACCAAGCGGGGGCGCTCGGGTCGGGACTGGGGCTAGAAATCCGGCCACTTGGCGCCGTCCGTGCCCGCCACCGGGCCGGGGCGGATCGTCCCGGGCGAGACTCGTCACGCGGCGGCGCTTGGCACCGGCGCCCGTCCCGGTTCCCGGCCCTCAGCCCAGGTGCCGGTACCGCCCCCGGAAGTACAGCAGCGGCCCGCCTTCGACGCTCGGCACGTGGGCGGTCAGGACGCGGCCGATGACCAGGGTGTGGTCGCCCGCGAGGACCCGCTGTTCCGTACGGCACTCCAGGGTCGCCAGCGCGCCGGAGACCAGTGGGGCGCCCGTCGCCTCGCCCCGGGTGAGGTCGAGGTCGGCGAACAGGAGGCGGTCGCTGATGCGGCCCTTCATCGAGAAGCGCCCGGCGATCTGACGCTGGTGGTCGGCGAGGACCGAGACCGCCCAGAGGGGCTGTTCCTCCAGGAGGTCGTCCATGCGGCCGCCCGTGCGCAGGCTGACCAGCACGAGCGGGGGGTCGAGCGAGACCGACAGGAAGGCCGTGGCGGTCATGCCCACGTCCTCGGTGCCCGGCGCGTGCGGGTCGTCGGGGTCCAGCGGCGGCTCCTGCGCGGTCACCAGGACCACTCCGGCGGCCAGCCGGGACATCGCGGCCCGGAACTCGTCGTCGCTCACCCCCTCAGGATGCCCGGAAGCGGCCCGGGCGGCGGGGGACAGGGCGGAGGCGGAGGTGTTCAGCACGCCGGAAACGCTAATCCGCCGCCCCGGCCCGCCGCATCGGCCCTCCGCCCGAGAGGGGTCCTAGGACCCCGGCCGCACGCCCCTGAGCACCCGGACCCGGGCCCCGGACAACCGTGCCGACCCGCCCGCCTGCCGATTCGTACGGCATATGCGCATGTTCACTCACTTTGCGTTCAAGAACAGTGCCGGGAAAACGCAGAATCTCCACTCAATTGTTCACGTTCTGCTGTGACTTGAGTCACAAGGGGCAATAATTGTTGACCCTGTGTACCGAGTGGGGAGCGCGCTGTGATTCAGTGGCGAGAAGAAGCCTTGATGCGCGGCGAGGTCTCGGGGGAGGGGGAGGGCGAGCATGGAGACAGATTCGGAGCCGTACGTCCCGCTCACGTCCCTGCGTCAGTTGCATCAGGTCATGGCCGAGATGAACACGGCCCGCAGCCTGGCGGACACGCTGCAGATCGTCGCGGACGGCGCGGTCACCGCGCTGGGGTACGAGATGGCCTGCGTGAACCTGGTCCGCCCCGACGGCGATCTGGTCGTCGCCGCCTTCTCCGGCAACCCGGCGGCCGAGGCCCTGATCATGGGCCGGGTCGGCGCCCGGGAGTCCTGGGAGCGGCGGCTGCGCATGGGCGAGCTGTGGGGCGACCTCGTGTTCATCCCCCACCACGAGGGCTGGGTCCTCGACGAGGACGACGTACCGCAGTGGTACACCGAGGGCCCCCTCCCGCGGTTCGAGGAGGGGTGGCACCCCGGCGACCGGCTCTTCGCGCCGATGTACACGCCCGGCGTCCAGGGCGGGGCGCGGGGCGAGCTGATCGGCGTCATATCCGTCGACCGCCCGCACGGCGGCCGCCGGCCCGGCGCCTGGGGGCGCGAGGCGCTCCAGATGTACGCCTTCCAGGCCGCGATCGCCCTCAGCAACGCCCATCTGCGCGCCAACATGCAGCGCGCCCTGGTCCGCCTGGAGCGCGACCAGCAGGCACTTCGGGCCAGCGAGGAAAGCTTCCGCCAGGCCTTCGAGTACGCCCCCTCCGGCATGGCCGTCGCGGAGATGGACGGCGACCACCACCAGGGCCGCATCCTGCGCACCAACGACGCGCTGTGCCGGCTGCTCGGCCGCCCCGCCGCCGCGATGCGCCGCTACTCCTTCGCCGACCTCGTCCACCCCGAGGACGTCACCACCCTGCGCCGCACCTCCCCCGAGGGCGGCCGGGGCGAGCTGCGGCTCGCCCGCCGGGACGGCACGTACGTCTGGGTGTCGCTGCGCAACTCCGTCGTCGCGGACACCACCGACGGACCCCGTTTCCTGCTCACCCACGTCGAGGACATCGAGGAGCGCAAGCGCCGCGAGCTGCAGCTCGCCCACCGCGCCTCGCACGACTCGCTGACCGGGCTGCCGAACTCCGCCGAGCTGCGCGCGCGGCTGGCCGCCCGGCTGTGCCGCCGCCCGGCCCAGGCGGGCGGGCTCGACTCGCTCGACGCCGCCTACGGCCACCCGGGCGACGCGGACGCCGGGCACGGCTTCGACTTCGGCTCCGGCGTCGAGGCGTACGACGCCTTCGACCACCATGTGCACACCATCGCCCCCGAGGGCGGCCACGACGACGGTGCCAAGGGTCTCGCGGTCCTCTTCTGCGACCTGGACGGCTTCAAGTCGATCAACGACCGCTTCGGGCACAACGCGGGCGACGCGGTGCTGATCGAGGTCGCGCGGCGGCTGAGCAACGGCGTGCGGGACGGCGACACGGTCGCGCGGCTCGGCGGCGACGAGTTCGTGATCCTCGCCGACGGGCTCGGCCGGGCCGACGCGCAGGACCTCGCCGGACGGCTGCGGGGCGAGATCATCCAGCCGATCCGGGCCGAGGGACGGGCCGTGCGGGTGGGCGCCAGTTTCGGCATCGGCTGGGCGCACTGCGGGATGACGGCGGACGAGGTGTTGAAGTCAGCCGACGAGCGGATGTACGTAGAGAAACGATCTCGTCCCAAACAGCACCGGCGTGCCGGGTGATCCGCAGGTCAGTGGGTTGAGACGGGCCGACTCGCCCGATTTGGGGGCCTCGGGGGCCTCACCCGTTCGAGCGAATTCGGGTATGGGGGAAGGTAGGCTCGCCATGCCAACCCGTACCCCATCCGCCCGCACCTGCTTGAGGAGTACCAGGGATGACGCCCGGCGACAACGGCGCGAGCACGCCCGAGGAAGACGACCCGTTCGGCTACCTGTACGCCGACGGCCAGGCCAGAGGCGCCCAGCCGCCGTCCGGCGGTTACGGCTACCCGAACGCGGTCAGCCGGGTGCGCGCGGTCGGTGAGCGCCAGTACCCCCAGCAGCAGACCTACGGCCAGCAGGTCCCACCGCAGCAGGCCGCCTACGGCCAGCAGACGGTCCAGACCCCGCAGGCCGCCCCCGGTGCCGCCCCGACGGGCAGCCGGTCCCAGCAGAACGCCGGGCGGCGTGGTCCCAACACCAACGTCCTGCTGATCGCCGCGATCGCGGTGGTCGCCGTGGTCATCATCGGTATCAGCGTGGCGATGTTCAACGGAGACTCGGGTGACGACGCGGGTGGGGGTGCGAGCCCTGGCCCGACGCAGTCGCAGAGCACGGCCCCCAGCGCCAAGCCCTCCGCCAAGACGGGGGGCGGGCTGCCGAAGACCGACGCCGCCGACAGCTCTGGCATCCAGCTCGCAGGCGGTGCCGCCCCGGCCTCGGACATCAAGGGCGCGGAGGGGGCGGGTGGCACCTACGTCGGCGGTCTGAACCAGGTCGGCGCCTCGGCGACGTGGACGTTCGACGGCATTCCCAAGGACGGGAAATACACACTCAACGTGAAGTACGGGGTCCCCGGCAAGGACGCCAACATGACGCTTACGGTGAACGGCACGTCACAGGACCGTCCGCTCAACATGTCCAATTTCGCCAAGGCGCCCGAGGGCAACTGGGAACATGGCTGGACCCACACCTGGGCGAACATCATGCTGAAGCGCGGGACCAACACGATCAGCATCTCCTGCGGATCGGGCAACCAGTGTGAAGCCAATCTGGACACGATGTGGATAGAGGCGGGCTGGAAGTAGGCCGCCGCGCGGGCGGGGTGAATCCGGCCCCGCCCGGGGTTTCTACGCTGCGGCCTTCTTGTCAATCACTGTGATCCGCCCGCGCAGCTCGTCGTGGACCGCCCGGTCGCGGGTCGGCCTCGCGACCTCCACCAGCGCGTCTGTGAGCCCCGCCGTCCCCGCGAGCCGGTTGCGCAGCATCCCGCCGGTCGTGCCGCCGGCAACCCGGTGACCGTCACTTGTGGTCGCCTGCAATGACGGCAACCAGTGCAACGCCGTTCTGGACCAGTTCTCCATCACCAAGTAGAGGTCGACTTCGCGTGCCGCCGACGCTGTGAGATCACGCAAGATCCGCCAAGTACGACGGCCGCCAGAAGCTTTGGCTTCTGACGGCCGACGGACATTGCCAGGCGGTCGTTGCTATTGCTCAGATACGTCCGCCTTCGACGCAGAGGATGGCTACCCAGCCCGTCTTTCCGCCCCACGTCACCTTGACCCAGTCGTTACCGGACGGGCCTCCAGACCAGCACGTGTATGAGCCGCCGCCGTTGTCTCGCGTGCACGGGTTCGTGGTACAAGGCACTTTGGTGTTGGGATCGGTAATCGTCTGCACTACGGACGAAGAAGTGCTGGCGCTGCTTCGGATGTTGAAGCTGTGACCGCCAGTCATCCAGACGCCGGCCTGATCAGCCGACGCGGTGGAGCTAAAGGAGACGGCGAGTCCCATCGAGGCTATACCAAGCGCAGCGATTCGCTTTACGGCCAACGATTTGCGCATGTGGTTCTCCTTGCGAGTTACGGAACCATGATCGCTAGCGATCGTATGATTTAAGAGCTCGCGTGTATCGACGGATTTTGGCCATGATTGATTGATTTTCAAGCCGCGTCGGATTCCCGGGTCACCGTTACCCGGCCGGCCAGCTTCTCGTAAGCCGTGCGGTCGAAGGCGCCCGCCGTCTGCGTTCGTACGGCCGCCGCTGACAGGGCCACTGCGCGGGCCAGTCGGCCCGGCCAGGGGGCTCCCTCCACCAGGGCCGACAGCAGTCCCGCCACCGCCGCGTCGCCCGCGCCGGTGGGGTTGCCGCACAGGCGGGAGGGCGGGGTCGCCCGCCAGTGGCCCTCCGGGGTGGCGGCCAGGAGGCCGGCCGGGCCGAGGGAGGCGACCACGGCGTGGGCACCGCGGCGGCGGGCGTCGCGGGTGGCGCGCAAGGGCTCGTGGGAGCCGGTCAGTTCGGCCAGTTCGCCGGCGTTCGGCTTCACGATGTCGGGGCGGGCGGCGACGCCGCGGCGCAGGGGTTCGCCGCTGGTGTCCAGGAGGACCGGCACCCCGGCCGAGCGGGCCACGCGTATCAGGCCCGCGTACGCGCCCACCGGCACGCCCGGGGGCAGGCTGCCCGAGAGGGCGACCGCCGAGGCGCCGGTGAGCAGGGTGTCGTAGGAGCGCAGGAACGCGGCCCATTCGGCGGGGGATATCTGCGGTCCGGGCTCGTTCAACTGGGTCGTGTCGCCGGTGGTTTCGTCGACCACGGCGACCGTGCGGCGGGTCGGCCCCGCCACCGCCATCAGCGCGTCCGTGAGCCCCGCCGTCCCCGCGAGCCGCTCGCGCAGCACCCCGCCGGTCGCGCCGCCCGCGAACCCGGTGACCGTCACCTCGTGCCCGAGCGCGGCCAGCATCCGCGCCACGTTGACGCCCTTGCCGCCCGGCCGTTCCGCGACGTCGGAGACGCGGTGGGAGGCATGGGGGCGCAACGACCGTACGCGGTACGTGATGTCGAGAGCGGTGTTCAGCGTGACCGTGAGGATCACCCGGTCCGACCTCCCTCGAAAGTTGGCGCGGCTTCGGTTTCCGGGGCCCCGATCATGCCAAAGAGACGGCGGCCGGCCCACCTCGGGGACGGCCGCCGTCGAGTGAAGGGAGGTACGGATCAGGGCAGTTGGGGCGCGAGAACCCATTCGCCCCGGCGCATGACGCCCTTCACCGCGAACTCGGCGTCCAGCAGCACGAGATCGGCGTCCTTGCCGGGTTCGAGCGAGCCGATCCGGTCCGAAAGCCCGAGGAGGCGGGCCGGGTTGACGGACAGCGCCGTCACCACGTCGGTCACCGGCAGCCGGTCCACGGTCGCCGCACGCTTGAACGCGCGGTCCAGGGTCAGCGTCGAGCCCGCGATGGAGCCGCCCTCGACCAGCCGGGCCACGCCGTCCGCGACCTCGACCTCCAGGGGGCCGAGCAGATAGCGCCCGTCGCCCACGCCCGCCGCGTCCATCGCGTCGGTGATGAAGGCGACCCGGTCGGCGCCCGCGTGGTGGAAGGCCAACTGGAGCGCGGCCGGGTGCAGATGGACGCCGTCGTTGATCAGTTCGACGGTGATCCGCTCGTCTTCGAGCAGCGCGGTGATCGGGCCGGGGGCGCGGTGGCCGAGCGGAGGCATGGCGTTGAAGAGGTGGGTGGCGACGGTGGCGCCCGCGTCGATGGCCTCGACGGTCTGCTCGTAGCTCGCGTCGGTGTGGCCGACGGCCGCGATCACGCCCTGCTCCGCCAGCAGCCGTACGGAGTCCAGGCCGCCGGGGAGTTCGGTGGCGAGGGTGACCATGCGGGCGTGCCCGCGCGCGGCGTCGAGCAGCTTGCGGACCTCGGCCGGGTCGGGGTCGCGCAGCAGTGCCTCGGAGTGCGCGCCCTTGCGGCACGGGGAGATGAACGGGCCCTCGAAGTGGATGCCCGCGATCTCGCCCTGCTCGGCCAGCTCGCCGAGGAGACCGGCGCGGCGGGCCAGCAGGTCCAGGTCGTCGGTGACGGTGGAGGCGACCAGGGTGGTGGTGCCGTGCGCGCGGTGGGCGCGCACGGCGGTCAGCGCGTCCTCGGCGCTGCCCACCGCGAAGGAGGCGCCGCCGCCGCCGTGGTTGTGCAGGTCCACGAAGCCGGGGACCAGCCAGTGGCCGCTCGCGTCGACGACCTCGGCGTCCGCCGGGGCGGGAGGCGCCGCCTCGGCCGGGCCCGCGGCGGTGATCCGCGTGCCCTCCACGCTCACGTGGCCGTCGTCCACCACGCCGGTGGGCAGCACCACCCGTGCGCCGGTGAGTACCAAGCTGGGAGCCATCAGGCGGTTACCTCCGTGGGGTCGGTGCGGTCCGGGCCGGCGGGGCCCAGGAGATCGCGGGCGAGCAGTCCGGCGCCGAGGCACCCGGCGGTGTCGCCGAGTGCGGCCGGGACGATGGTCGGCGGGGTCTGGAAGGTGATCCGGCGCCCCACGGCCTCCCGCAGGGGACGGAACAGCGTCTCGCCCGCCTCCGCGAGCCCGCCGCCGATGATCAGGGTGCCCGGGTCGAGCAGGGTGAGCGCGGTGACGAGGCCGTCGGCGAGCGCGTCGACCGTGTCCTGCCAGACCCGTTCGGCGGCCGGGTCGCCGTTCGCGACGGCCTTCGCGCAGTCGGCCGCATCGACGTCGTCCTTGCCGGACACGCGCGCCCACGCCTCGCCGACGGCCGCTGCCGAGGCGTACCGCTCCAGGCAACCGCGCTGCCCGCAGGGGCAGTCGGCGCCGCCGGGGCGTACGACGATGTGGCCGATCTCACCGGCGAAGCCGTGGGCGCCCGCCTCGACCCCGCCGCCGATGCCGATGGCGCCGGCGATGCCGGTGCCGAGCGGCACGAACAGGAAGCGTCCCGCGCCCTTCCCTGCGCCGATCCGGCCCTCGGCGAGGCCGCCGGTGCGCACGTCGTGGCCGAGCGCGACGGGCACGCCGAGCCGCTCGGCGAGCAGGTCGCGCAGGGGGACGTCGCGCCAGCCGAGGTTGGCGGCGTAGACCGCGCGACCGCCGCGTTCGTCCACGATGCCGGGCACCGCGACCCCGGCCGCGACGGCGGGCCCGCCCAGGTGCGCGGCGCCGTGCGCGGCGAGGTCGGCGGCGAAGTCGAGGATCTCCGCGACCACCGCCTCGGGACCGCGCTCGCGGCCGGTCGCGCGACGCTCGCGGTGCAGGAGTACGGGGGCCGCGCCCGGGGCAGGTGCGCTGTCTGCGCCGAGGAGAGCGGCCTTCATCCAGGTGCCGCCCACGTCCAGGGCGATGACATGTCTCACCTGTCCAGTGTGACCCGGTGACCCATGAGAGGTCTAGTCCACTCACGTGGTGTAGACATGTGTTCACATAGCGAACAGTCGGTAGAGGGAATCGGGGTTTTGACGGTGCGTCGGCGTACGGCAGGAACGATCGCGGTGGTGTCCGCAATGGGCATGGCGGCGGTCCTCGGCGGCTGCGGGACCACGGGTTCCTCGCATGTGACCCTCAAGCTGGTCGCCGCCGACTACGGCGACTCCCCGGCCAACAGCTCCAAGAAGTACTGGGCCACGCTGGTCAGCGCGTACGAGAAGAAGCACCCGGACGTGAAGGTCGACGTCAGCGTCTACTCGTGGAACGACGTGGACGCCAAGGTCAAGCAGATGGTCGCCGCCGGGCACGCCCCCGACATGGCGCAGATCGGCGCCTACGCCGACTACGCGGCCAAGGGCAAGCTCTACTCGGCCTCCGACCTGCTCTCCATCCGCACCCAGGCCGACCTCGTCTCGCAGCTCTCCGACGCGGGCGAGTGGGACCACACGCCGTACGGAATGCCGTTCGCGGCCTCCACGCGCGTCCTCTTCTACAACAAGACGCTCTTCGAGAAGGCCGGCATCACCGACCCGCCCACCACCTGGGACGAGCTGGCCGCCGACGCCGAGGCACTCAAGGCCAAGGGCGTGAAGTACCCCTACGCGCTGCCGCTCGGGTCCGAGGAGGCGCAGGCGGAGACCATGCAGTGGCTGCTCAGCGGCGGTAGCAACTACACGGACGACATGGGCACGTACACCATCGACTCCACCCAGAACATCCGCACCTTCACCTGGCTCAAGGACGACCTGGTCGACAAGGGCCTGACCGGGCCGGTCGCCCCGGGGCGCCTGAACCGCGCCGCCGCGTTCTCCGCGTTCGCGAACGGCGAGGTCGGGATGCTCAACGGCCACCCCACGCTGATGCAGCAGGCCGAGTCCAAGGGCGTGAAGTTCGGCATGGTCCCGATGCCGACCCGCGACGGCGACCACCAGCCCTCGATGGGCGTCGCCGACTGGATGATGGGCTTCAAGCAGCACGGCCACGCCGACCAGATCGGCAGCTTCCTCGACTTCGTCTACAAGGAGAAGAACGTGCTCGCCTTCTCCCACGAGTACGGACTGCTGCCCGTCACCACCTCCGCCTCCGAGGCCATGAGCGAGTCCCAGGCCCCGCGCGACGAGGCACTGCACCCCTTCCTGGACCAGCTCCAGACCGCCGAGCAGTACCCCGTCGACAAGACCTCCTGGGCCGAGGTCAGCGCGGCCGTCAAGCAGCAGATCGGCCAGGCCGTCGCCCCCGACGGCAGCCCTTCGGGCGTCCTGACCCGGCTCCAGTCCACGGCGACGCTGGCGGACAGCCGGGTGGCCGCTCGCTGACCTCCTGTCCTGGGGCCTGTCTGACGATTCCCGTCGTCGCGCGGCAGACGAGAATTGTCAGACAGGCCCCAGGCGGGGGTTACGGTTGCCGACATGGAACTGGGCCCCCGCGAGCAGGCGATCCTCGCGCTGGAGCGCCGGGGCTTCGCGGGCCCCGGCGCCAAGGAACGCGCCATCCGCGAACAACTCGGCCTCACGCCCGTCCGCTACTACCAACTCCTCAACGCCCTCCTGGACGACGAGCGCGCCCTCGCCCACGACCCGGTGACGGTGAACAGGCTGCGCCGGGTGCGGGAGGCGAGACGTTCGGAACGCTGACGCCGCGCGGCTTCGAGGGGCGTGCGCGGGCGCGGTGGCCCGCGGGTCCGGGCCCGGGCGCGGGGATGTGAGCGCCTGCCCGGTCGCGGTGCCCCGAAGCCCGGCGGCCGGAGTGCCGGCCTCGCCCCGAACGCCGCGCCTGCCTCCGGCACCCGGCGCCGACTCCGAGCACCGGCACTCCCCGCGGTGGTCCCGCGTGCGTGCTTCCCGAGTGCCGCTCCCGGGTGCGACGCACCACGACTCCCCCCGGTGGAGGAGTGCGGAGGGCCCCTCGTGGATAGGGTCGTTTCATGGGTATCCCCGAGACGGACTCCGCCACCCCGAGGGACCTGCCGGTTCCGACGACCCCGGCCGGCCGGGACGGTCTGCGCGCGCTGGTGGAAGGCGCGCGCGGGGCTGTGATCGGTCTGGACTTCGACGGGACGCTGGCTCCCATCGTCGCCGACCCCGCGCAGGCGCGGGCCCACCCCGAGGCGGTGCCCGTGCTCGCGGAGCTGGCGCCGAAGGTGGCCTCCGTGGCCGTGATCACCGGGCGCCCCGCCGGGGTGGCCGTACGCAACGGCGGGTTCGCCGGAGTCGAGGGACTCGGGCATCTCGTCGTCCTCGGGCACTACGGCGCGGAGCGCTGGGACGCGGCCACCGGTGACGTCAGCGCCCCCGCGCCGCACCCCGGTATCGCCGCCGTCCGGGCCGAACTGCCGGGCGTGCTGGACCGGGCCGGGGCGTGGCCCGGGACCTGGATCGAGGAGAAGGGCCGCGCGGTCGCCGTGCACACGCGCCGCGCGGAGGACCCGGACGCCGCGTTCGAGGCGCTGCGCGCTCCGCTGACCGACCTCGCCACCCGGCACGGGCTGATCGTCGAACCCGGCCGCCTCGTCCTCGAACTCCGCCCGCCCGGCATGGACAAGGGCGTCGCCCTCCTCGACCACGTCCGCGCCCTGGGCGCCGACGCCGTCATGTACGCGGGCGACGACCTCGGCGACCTCCCCGCCTTCGCCGCCGTCGAGAAACTCCGCACCGGCGGCACCCCCGGTCTCCTGGTCTGCAGCGGCAGCACGGAGGTCCCGGAACTGGCCGAACGGGCGGACCTGGTGGTCGACGGCCCCCAGGGCGTGGTGGACCTCCTCCGCACCCTGGCCGCGCACATGGACTGAGGACGAGCCGCACGCCTCGGCGTGCTGCCGTCTTCCCGGGGGAGGAACGCGCGGACCCGACGCGCACCCGCCGCTCGGGAGCGCGCCACCGCCGACCCGGCCGCCGTGACAGCCCACCGGCACCCAGGGGTCCGGCACCCGGCCGGTGTCCCCGGTCGGGTGCCGGACCCCTGGGTGCCGAACGAACCCGGCGGTCAGCCCCGCAGCGCGTTCAACTGGTCCAGGAACCAGCGGGTCGGGGGCAGGGCCGTCGCCGCCGTCGCCAGGCGCTTGGAGCGTTCCGCGCGTTCGGCGGGCGGGAGGGTCAGGGCCTCGTGGAGGGCCTCCGCCGTGCCGACGATGTCGTACGGGTTGACCGTGATCGCGTCCTCGGCCAGTTCCTCGTAGGCGCCCGCCTCGCGGGAGAGGACCAGGGCCACGCCCTCGTCGGAGACGACCGGGACCTCCTTGGCGACGAGGTTCATGCCGTCGCGGATGGGGTTGACCAGGGCGACGTCGGCCAGCCGGTAGGCGGCCAGGGAGCGGGCGAAGTCGTCCTCGACGTGAAGGAGGACCGGGGTCCAGTCCGCCGTGCCGAACTCGGCGTTGATCTCCTCCGCGATGCGGCGCACCTCGTCCGTGTAGGCGCGGTACACGGCGAGGTCCTGCCGGGAGGGGTAGGCGAAGGCCACGTGCACGACCCGCCCGCGCCACTCCGGGTGGTCCACGAGGAGGCGGCGGTACGCCAGCAGACCGCGCGCGATGTTCTTCGACAGCTCGGTGCGGTCGACCCGGACGACCGTCCGGCGCCCCTCGCCGATCTCGTCGCGCAGCACCGCCATCCGCTCGTCCACGTCGGTGCGGTGCGCCCGTTCCCGCAGGAAGTCCGCGTCCGCGCCCAGCCCGTGCACGCCGATCTCCGTGCCGGACGGGATGCCCGGACCCAGCACGGCGTGACAGCACGCGATGAACGCGTCGGCCCACCGGTGGGTCAGGAACGCCGCCCGGTCCGCGCCCAGGATGCCGCTCAGCAGCTCGGCGGCGATGTCGTCGGGCAGCAGCCGGAAGTAGTCCGGCGGAGCCCACGGGGTGTGGGAGAAGTGGCCGATGCGCAGGTCGGGGCGGAGCTCGCGCAGCATCCGGGGGGCGAGCGCCAGGTGGTAGTCCTGGATCAGCACCGCCGCGTTCGGCGCCGCCTCCTCGGCCAGCGCCTCGGCGAACGCCCGGTTGTACTCCCGGTACGCCTCCCACTGCTGCCGGAACTCCGCGTCGAAGACCGGCTCCAGCGGGGTCTGGTACAGCATGTGGTGCACGAACCACAGCACGGAGTTGGCGATGCCGTTGTACGCCTCGGCGTGCGTCTGCGGGTCGATGTCCAGCATCCGCACCCGCTGTCCGCCGGTGTCCGCCGCCGGCAGCAGCCCGCCGTCCGCGCGCCGCACCGCCTCCCGGTCACCGTCCCCGAGCGCCGCGCACACCCACACCGCGTCGGTGTCCGGCCCGATCGCCGACAGTCCGGAAACCAGCCCGCCACCACCGCGCCGCGACGTCAGCGCCCCGTCCGGACCCACCGTGTACGACACCGGTCCGCGATTCGACGCGACCAGCACCTCAGCACCCTGCGTTGAAGCCATGGTCCTCAACCTAGCCCGGCACCGAAACCCTCAAACGTACGCGCGACCCGACACGGCGCCTCGTATACATCCCGCCTTTCACGGCGTAGGGCGCATCCGAGGCAGCCGACGGCGAGGACGCTCCACCGGGGGCCGTCCGCACCCGACGACACGAGCCGTACGGGCGGTGCGGGGAGGGGGGAGAGAGCGACGGCGACCGGCGCCGACGGCGAAGCCGAGGCGTCGCCCCCGTCAAGCCACCCGGCGAGCCGCGTACTCCGCGATCTCCGCCATCGGCGGCCGCTCCTCCGTGTCCACCGAGTACGTGCGGGGCTCGAACCCCGACACTCCCCGCTCGAACTGGGTCAGCGCGGGCCGCACCAGATGCCCCCGGGCAAGCCGCAACTGAGCCGTGCGGTAGATCGCCGCGGCCATGCGCCCAAGCGCCTGCCCGTCCTGGTGCCGGTGCTTGCGGACACCCACGTCGACCTGCGCCAGCGCGTCGAGCCCGACCAGGTGCAGGGAGTCCACCAGCATCCCCAGCTCCACCCCGTACCCCACGGGGAACGGCAGCTGCTCCAGCAGGGAGCGCCGGGCCGCGTACTCACCGCCCAGCGGCTGCACGAAACCGGCCAACTGCGGCCAGTGCATGTTGAGCAGCGGCCGCGCCATCAGCTCGGTGACCCGCCCGCCCTGCCCGGCGGCACCCCCCAGCGGACGGTCGTACATCGCCTTGACCAGGTCCACCTGCGGATCGGTGAGCAGCGGGCCGACGATGCCGAGGACGAAGTCCGAGGAGAACTCCTTCAGATCCGCGTCCACGAAGGCCACGATGTCGCCGCCGGTCGCGAGCAGCGACCGCCACAGCACCTCGCCCTTGCCGGGCACCGTGGGCAGCCGGGGCAGGATCGCGTCACGGTGCACGACCCGCGCGCCCGCGGCGGCGGCGACCTCGGAGGTGCGGTCGGTGGACCCGGAGTCCACCACGACTATCTCGTCCACCAGCGGTGCCTGCGTCACCAGGTCGTGGCGGATCACGGAGACGATGTCACCGACCGTCTCCTCCTCGTTCAGCGCGGGCAGCACCACGGACACCGTCTGCCCGGAGCGCTGCTTGGCGGCGAGGACGCGGTGCAGCGGGCGGTCGGCCACGGACCAGGAGCGGGTGGCCAGCCAGCGCTCGACTTCTTCCAGCATGGTCTGCGGCTCCTTCTCAGCGGGGACGTACGGTCACACGTGCCGGTGTCCATGAACCCGTCTCGCGGTTCGGACGACACCTTCAACTGTGCTGGCCTTCGGTTACAGTCTTGAACAACGCCGATGACCATCGCATGTCCGAGACGATCGGCGTCCACAACCGCATACAGCTCATCCAGAGGGGCAGAGGGACACGGCCCTGCGAAGCCCCGGCAACCCTCCAGCCGGTCTCGTGCGCGGACACACCGCGACCACGCGAGGCTCCCGGCTAGGGAAGGTGCCAAATCCGTCTCACGGCGAAGTGCGTCGTGAGGAAGATGAGGAGAAAGGGCCTCGCCTCCATGGCTGTGCAGACCATTGCCACCCCCGCTGTCGATCTCGGCCCCGCCGCCGCTCTGAGCTGCCGGGAGTGCGGGCACCGCGTGCCGCTCGGCCCGGTCTTCGCCTGCGAGGAGTGTTTCGGCCCGCTGGAGATCGCCTACGACTTCTCCGGCTACGACGCCGACAGCCTCCGCAAGCGCATCGAGTCCGGCCCCGCCAGCATCTGGCGCTACGCCCCGCTGCTGCCCGTCCCGGCCGACGTCGCCGACAAGCCGAACCTCAACCCCGGCTGGACCCGCCTGGTCAAGGCCGACAACCTCGCCCGTGAACTCGGCGTCACCGGCGGCCTGTTCGTCAAGGACGACTCCGGCAACCCCACCCACTCCTTCAAGGACCGCGTGGTCGCCCAGGCGCTGGAGGCCGCCCGTGCCTTCGGCTTCACCACGCTCTCCTGCTCCTCGACCGGCAACCTCGCCGGCGCGGTCGGCGCCGCGGCGGCCCGCGCGGGGCTGCGCTCCTGCGTGTTCATCCCGCACGACCTGGAGCAGGGCAAGGTCGTCATGGCCGCGGTCTACGGCGGTGAACTCGTCGGCATCGAGGGCAACTACGACGACGTGAACCGCTTCTGCTCCGAGCTGATCGGCGACCCGGCCGGCGAGGGCTGGGGCTTCGTCAACGTCAACCTGCGGCCGTACTACGCCGAGGGCTCCAAGACGCTGGCGTACGAGATCTGCGAGCAGCTCGGCTGGGAGCTGCCGGACCAGCTCGTGGTGCCGATCGCCTCCGGCTCCCAGCTCACGAAGATCGACAAGGGGCTCAAGGAGCTGATCCAGCTGGGCCTGGTCGAGGACAAGCCGTACAAGATCTTCGGCGCCCAGGCGGAGGGCTGCTCGCCGGTGTCGGCCGCGTACAAGGCGGGCCACGACGTCGTACGGCCCCAGAAGCCGGACACCATCGCCAAGTCGCTGGCCATCGGCAACCCGGCCGACGGGCCGTACGTCCTCGACATCGCCCGTCGCACGGGCGGCGCCGTGGAGGACGTGACGGACCCCCAGATCGTGGACGCCATCAAGCTCCTGGCCCGTACGGAGGGCATCTTCGCGGAGACGGCGGGCGGCGTGACGGTCGGCGTGACCCGCAAGCTGCTGGAGAACGGCGTACTGGACCCGACGCTCACCACCGTCGTCCTGAACACGGGTGACGGCCTGAAGACCCTGGACGCGGTGGCGGGTACCGGACTCACCGCGACCATTCGCCCGAGCCTCGAGTCGTTCCGAGGGGCCGGCCTCGCCTGACCCGCTCCTCGGAGTCCCGGGGAATCCGGCGGCCGCCCGACGGGGTCTCCCGTTTCGTGGCGGCCGCCCCTGGGGCGAATCCGAGCGGAGGTCTCACGCAAGGTGCCACAGGCCGCGGCCGCGGGCCCGGCAGCCACTACGCAAGCCCAGTTTTCATCGCGACCGGAGGTCGAATCGTATGAGCGTGACCGTGCGCATCCCCACCATCCTGCGTACCTACACCGGCGGGCAGGCGGAGGTCGCCGCCGAGGGGGCGACGCTCGCCGAGGTGATCGAGGACCTGGAGAAGCACCACACCGGCATCGCCGGGCGCGTCCTGGACGACGAGGGCAAGCTCCGCCGGTTCGTCAACGTGTACGTCAACGACGACGACGTGCGCTTCGAGGGCGGCCTCCAGACGCCGACCCCGGAGGGCGCCGGTGTGTCGATCATTCCGGCGGTCGCCGGCGGCTGAGAATTACCGGCAGTAACGCCGGTAACAAACTGTTCATCGAATGGCCCCCTCCGTAAGAGAAACGGAGGGGGCCATTCTGCGTGATTGAGCGCGATAGAGTTGGGGAACGCGCTCCCCGGCCGACAGGTCGGGAACCTTGGATTCATGCCGCACGCCCGACAAGAAGCAGCCAAAATGCACGGGTTATATGCGGCATTTATTGTTTTTATGGGGCCCGACTTGCCCTGAATTCAGCCGAATTCTCGCCAGATTCCGGACCGGTCTCGTCCAGATTTCTCGTCCGATTGACCTGTTGCAGACGGCAGTTGGACAGATACATTCAGCCGCGGTCGACGCGTTCCGGCGCACGCCCCCGACCCATGGGGGGTGAGGTCTGACCCGGGTCCGCGAAGGGTGGATCTGCGCAAGGGCCAGTAATAGGGGAGTTAGGCATGGCTCAGGGCACCGTCAAGTGGTTCAACGCGGAGAAGGGCTACGGCTTCATCGCGGTAGACGGTGGTGCGGACGTCTTCGTCCACTACAGCGCGATTCAGATGGACGGCTACCGCACCCTTGAGGAGGGCCAGCGGGTCGAGTTCGAGATCTCGCAGGGTCAGAAGGGCCCGCAGGCCGACATGGTTCGCCTCAGCGCCTGAACGTTTCTCGCACTGAACGTCTCATCGCGTCACACGTCCGTCTCACGTCTCACGTTCGAAGGGCCCGCACCCGGCACGGGGTGCGGGCCCTTCGTGCTGTCCGCGCCGCTCGGCGCGCCCCGCGCGCGTCCCCCGTCCGATCCCCCGAAGGCGCTTGCACTCGACCATGCCGAGTGCTAATCATTGCGTTAGCACTCTGAAGGTGAGAGTGACAACGAAGGACCGGGTCGGTGAGGCCCGCAGGCCGGGTGGGGCAAGGAACCACGAGGCCGGCGAGCCGTCCGTCGCGGGCGCGGGCGCGGTCCGAAGGAATCACCCCCAGTCCTGGAGGGACCACTTCACATGGCCAAGATCATCGCGTTCGACGAGGAGGCGCGGCGCGGCCTCGAGCGCGGCATGAACCAGCTCGCGGACGCCGTCAAGGTGACGCTCGGCCCCAAGGGCCGCAACGTCGTCCTCGAGAAGAAGTGGGGCGCCCCCACGATCACCAACGATGGTGTGTCCATCGCCAAGGAGATCGAGCTCGAGGACCCGTACGAGAAGATCGGCGCCGAGCTGGTCAAGGAAGTCGCCAAGAAGACGGACGACGTCGCCGGCGACGGTACGACCACCGCGACCGTGCTGGCCCAGGCCCTGGTCAAGGAGGGCCTGCGCAACGTAGCCGCCGGCGCCAACCCGATGGCCCTCAAGCGCGGTATCGAGAAGGCCGTCGAGGCCGTCTCCACCGCCCTGCTCGAGCAGGCCAAGGACGTGGAGACCAAGGAGCAGATCGCCTCCACCGCCTCCATCTCCGCCGCCGACACCCAGATCGGCGAGCTGATCGCCGAGGCCATGGACAAGGTCGGCAAGGAAGGCGTCATCACCGTCGAGGAGAGCAACACCTTCGGTCTGGAGCTCGAGCTCACCGAGGGTATGCGCTTCGACAAGGGCTACATCTCCGCCTACTTCGCGACCGACATGGAGCGCATGGAGGCGGTGCTCGAGGACCCGTACATCCTCATCGCCAACTCCAAGATCTCCTCGGTCAAGGACCTGCTCCCGCTCCTGGAGAAGGTCATGCAGTCGGGCAAGCCGCTGCTGATCATCGCCGAGGACGTCGAGGGCGAGGCCCTGTCGACCCTGGTCGTCAACAAGATCCGCGGCACCTTCAAGTCCGTCGCCGTCAAGGCCCCGGGCTTCGGCGACCGCCGCAAGGCCATGCTCGGCGACATCGCCATCCTCACGGGCGGCGAGGTCATCTCCGAGGAGGTCGGTCTCAAGCTCGAGAACGCGACGCTGGACCTCCTGGGCCGCGCCCGCAAGGTCGTCGTCACCAAGGACGAGACCACGATCGTCGACGGCGCCGGCTCCTCGGAGCAGGTGCAGGGCCGCGTGAACCAGATCCGCGCCGAGATCGAGAACAGCGACTCCGACTACGACCGCGAGAAGCTCCAGGAGCGCCTCGCGAAGCTCGCCGGTGGCGTGGCCGTCATCAAGGCCGGTGCCGCGACCGAGGTCGAGCTGAAGGAGCGCAAGCACCGCATCGAGGACGCCGTGCGCAACGCCAAGGCGGCCGTCGAGGAGGGCATCGTCGCCGGTGGTGGCGTGGCCCTGCTCCAGGCCGGCCAGGTCTTCGACAAGCTGGAGCTGTCGGGCGACGAGGCGACCGGTGCCAACGCGGTCAAGCTCGCGCTGGAGGCCCCGCTGAAGCAGATCGCCGTCAACGGTGGTCTCGAGGGCGGCGTCGTCGTGGAGAAGGTCCGCAACCTGCCCGTCGGCAACGGCCTGAACGCCGCGACCGGCGAGTACGTCGACATGATCGCCGAGGGCATCATCGACCCGGCGAAGGTCACGCGCTCCGCGCTGCAGAACGCGGCCTCCATCGCCGCGCTGTTCCTCACCACCGAGGCCGTCATCGCCGACAAGCCGGAGAAGGCCGCCGCGGCCGCTCCGGGCGGTATGCCGGGCGGTGACATGGACTTCTGATCCTCTTCTGGATCAACTGTCCTTTCCGAGGGCGGCACTTTCCTCCGGGGTTCCGGGGGAGGTGCCGCCCTCGGGCGTTTCCGGGCGCTGCGCGCGGCGGGCCCGGCTGCATCTGCGCCATGCGTCGCATCCGAAGGACAGGCTGCCGAGGACGTAGACCCAGGCCAGGTAATGTCCCCCCGGTATCAGCGAGATGCCGAACGCGCCGAGGGTCAGACACGCGAACGCCTCCGCGAGGCCCTTCAACAGGTTGGTGCTCGGTCTCATCGGTCCACCTCGGGGACGGAGGGGCGCTCGGGCCGGCCGTGCGGTGAGCCCGGTGCGCGGGGCGGTTTCCACGGGGCAGGTGTACCACGGGAGTTCGTCGCGCAGGAGGTCGTACTCCGAGTGGACGGCCGCGTCGGTGAGGTGACGGCCGGCTGTGGGGCGCGCGGGGTTCTCCCGGATGGTGAGCCACGCGTCCTTCCATGGAGCCGGACCGCGGGCGCGGGCGGACGCGAAGGGAAGGCGGCGCGGGCGTCGCGTCCGACGCGCCGGGGGTGCCGGGTGGCCGGGGTCACAAGGCGGCGTGGGGGAGGGTGGAATACGGGGTCGTGGGGGCGGGGTTGTTTCAGAGGGTGCACAATTGCGTGCGCACATACCGCTTGGTCAACACCGTAGCCCCACCGTACTCACGAGGAGCCCCCCAGGTGACCGTCACGACGCCCGCCGCCTCCCGCGCGGCCCAGCTCCTGTCCCGCCCGATCCAGCTCAACGGCCTCACCGTCCCGAACCGGATCGTGATGGCGCCCATGACCCGCATGTTCTCGCCGGGCGGCATCCCCGGTGAGAACGTGGTGTCGTACTACTCCCGCCGCGCCGCGAACGGTGTCGGCCTCATCGTCACCGAGGGCACCTACGTCGGTCACGACTCGGCCGGTCAGAGCGACAGCGTGCCGCGCTTCCACGGCGAGGAGCAGCTCGCGGGCTGGGCGAAGGTCGCGCAGGAGGTGCACGCGGCGGGCGGCACGATCGTCCCGCAGCTCTGGCACATCGGCATGGTCCGCCGCCAGGGCGAGCCGCCGTTCGCGGACGCTCCCGCCGTGGGCCCCTCCGGCGTCCACAAGGAGGGTGCCGAGCCCAAGGGCAAGGCCATGACGCAGTCCGACGTGGACGACGTCATCGCCGCGTTCGCGCAGGCCGCCGCCGACGCCGAGCGCATCGGCTTCGACGGTGTCGAGATCCATGGTGCCCACGGCTACCTCCTCGACCAGTTCCTGTGGGAGGGCACCAACCGCCGCACCGACGCCTACGGCGGCGACCCGGTCGCCCGTGCCCAGTTCTCCGCCGAGGTCGTCGCGGCCGTGCGCGAGCGCGTGTCGGCCGAGTTCCCGATCATCTTCCGCTACTCGCAGTGGAAGCAGCAGGACTACACGGCGCGTCTCGCCGAGACCCCGGAGGAGCTCGAGGCGATCCTGACGCCGCTGGCCGCCGCCGGCGTCGACGTCTTCCACGCCTCCACCCGTCGCTACTGGGAGCCCGAGTTCGAGGGCTCCGATCTCAACCTCGCGGGCTGGACCAAGAAGATCACCGGCAAGCCGGTCATCACCGTCGGCTCGGTCGGTCTGAACGGCGACTTCGTCAAGGCGTTCGAGGGCGAGGGCGCGCCGGTCAAGGGCATCGACGACCTCCTCGACGGCCTGGAGAGCGGCGAGTACGACATGGTCGCCATCGGCCGTGCGCTCCTCCAGGACCCGGAGTGGGCCGCGAAGGTCCTCGCGGGCCGGTTCGACGAGCTGAAGCCGTACGACGCCGCCGCGCTGCAGTCGCTGAGCTGAGGTTCGGCGCTTGGGCGCCGGGTGGGACGTGACGTCCTGCTCGGCGCCTTTGTCGTGTGTGGGCGGCGTCTATGTGGGGCGGTCATGCGTGGGGCGGTCATGCGTGGGGCGGTCATGCGTGGGGCGGTCATGCGTGGGGTGGGCCTGTGTGGGCCGGGGCTATGTGAGAGCCGGCGGCAGCCGACGTGTGGGCGGGCCACATGTTGGCCTCCCCCATAGGGCGCGGCTACATGTTCCCCATCGGCTCGACGTCCACATATGTGGGCGTGCCCCACACCCGCAGCACCTCGTAGTCGGTGAACTCGTGCACCAGGCGGTACGCCATCGCGGGGCGCGAGCCGCGTCGCTGGGCGGCCAGGTACGCCTCCGCCTCCGCCCGGTCCCGGCGCGGGGTGCCGCAGAGCTGCCACTCGCGGCCGTTCCACGCCTCCGGCAGCCAGCGCTGCTGCGGCTGCGGACGCTCGGCGCGGACGCCGTAGCGGGAGGGGGACTTCGCGGGGGCGTCCGTCGGACGGGAGGGCCCGCCGCCGTACTCCGCGCGCTGCGCCGACCGGCGCCGCGTCTCGCACAGCAGGCACAGGTCCGGGGCGCTCGTGTCCACCGGGCCCTGCGGGTGCTCCGGGCAGCGGGTGAGCGGCGCGCCCGCCTCCAGGCTCTCCTCCAGCAGGTCCAGCGCGCGGCGCAGATCGGTTTTGACCTCGTGCAGCCGGGCGTCCGGGGTGTCGGTGGTCAGCGACTCGCCGTGCTCCCCGACCAGCCGGAGGGCACGACCGAGCGCGGTGAGCTGGGCGTGATTCATGGATCCAGCTTCTCACCCGGGGCGGGCTCCCCGGGAAAGCGGCCGCAGCACCGAGAATGGGCGGCAGCTCCATGTGCCGAAGCCCCATGTGACCGGAGGGTTCCCCGTGAGGATCAACCTGGCCAGCGTCTTCGTCGACGACCAGGACAAGGCCCTGCGCTTCTACACCGAAGTGCTGGGGTTCGTGAAGAAGGCCGACGTCCCGGTCGGCGAGTACCGCTGGCTGACCGTCGTCTCGCCCGAGCAGCCCGACGGCACCGAGCTGATGCTGGAGCCCGACGCCCACCCCGCCGCCAAGGCGTACACCTCCGCGCTCGTCCAGGACGGCATCCCGGCCACGTCCTTCGCCGTGGACGACGTACGCGCCGAGTTCGAGCGCCTGCGCGCCCGCGGGGTGCGCTTCACGCAGGACCCGACGGAGATGGGGCCGGTCGTCATCGCCGTCCTGGACGACACGTGCGGCAACCTGATCCAGATCGCCGAGTACACGGGCGGCGCAGCGTAGGACCGGCTCCGTTTCACCTGCCGTGCTGGATGAGGCTGCCCTTCCCGCACGCCGGCGGCGCCTCGCCCAGCGGCAGCGGCGAGGCCGCCTTCAACACGGGCGCCACGGCCAGATCGGCCGCACACCCTGCGGTGTCGGTCGCGGTCCAACGGTCGCCGCTGTCGCTCCTGGCGGCGGCGGCCTGCGCGGGCGCGGCCAGCGCGGCGGCGGAGACGGTGAGAGCGGCGGTGGTGAGCAGGGCCTTCATCATGCCGGGGGAACGAGCGGGGACGCGGAGGTGTTACGCGGGTTCGCCCGGGAGGGGCGCGTATTCCCCCGGGGCCGCGGCGGCTCGTCTCCCCTCTCAGGCCGTCTCCCGCGCCCGCCCCGTCACCCGCCCCGCCTCCACCCCCGCGCCCCGGCGGAAGCCGAACGCCCACGTCGCCGCGAAGCCCACCGCGTAGCCCGTCAGGAGGCCGCCGCCGTAGACGGCGGCGGCGACGCCGGGGCCGCGGTTGCCGGTCAGCAGCGGGAACAGGGCCCAGCCCGAGGGGCCGATCGCCGTGGCGCCGACCTTGGTGCCGAGCATGGCGAAGAAGCCGACGAACGCGCCGCCCGCCGCGCCGCCCACACAGGCGGTGGCGAAGGGGCGGCCGAGGGGGAGGGAGACGCCGTAGATCAGGGGTTCGCCGACGCCGAGGAGGCCGGCGGGGAGGGCGGAGCGGATCGTGGTGCGCAGTCCGGTGTCGTGGCGCAGGCGGACGTACACCGCGAGGGCGCCGCCCACCTGGCCCGCGCCGGCCATGGCGAGGAGGGGGAGGAGGACGGTGTAGCCCTGCTGCTCGATGAGGGTGGTGTGGATGGGGATCAGGGCCTGGTGGAGGCCCAGCATCACCAGGGGGAGGAACAGCCCGCCGAGGAGCAGACCCGCGACGGCGCCGGTGGTGGTGAGCAGCCAGTTCGCGCCGGTGCCGAGGGCGGTGGCGACGACTCCGGCGGCGTACATCAGGCCGTACAGCGTGACCAGGCCCGCGACGAGGACGGTCACCGTGGGGGTGACGAGGACGTCCAGCGCGCCCGGCAGGCGGCCCCGGCACCACTTCTCCACCCTGGTGGCGAGCAGCGCGGCGGCCAGCGCGCCGAGGACTCCGCCCTGGCCGGGGGAGAGGTGGACGCCGAACGCGGTCACCTTCTCCACCCCCGGGTAGACGACCACCGCCGCCACCGCACCGCCCAGGATCGGCGTGCCGCCGAACTCCCTCGCCGCCTGGTAGCCGACGAACACCGCGATCAGCGCCATGAACCCGGAGGCGACGGCCGCCAGGGCGGGGGTGAGCCCCGGTAGCCAACCGGCGTTCACCAGAAGGCCGTTGAGCCCCGCGAGGACACCGCAGCCGATGAGGGCCGGGATCAGGGGGACGAAGACGTTCGCCACGCGTCGGAGGATCGCGGGTCCGGTCGGCTTCGCCGGGCCGGAGGCGGAGGAAGGCGCGGTCGCCCGCGTCAGCTTCTCCACCTCCGCCGTCACCCCCTCCACCACCCCGGGACCCAGCACCACCTGAAGCGCCGTACCCCCCTTCCCGATCACCCCCAGCACCCCGGGCAGCGCCCCCAGCGCGTCCCCGTCCACCGCCTCGGGGTCGGAGACGGTGAGCCGAAGGCGGGTCAGGCAGTGGGTCACGGCGGTGACGTTGGCGGGACCGCCGGTCAGGGAGAGGATCTCGGAGGCGAGGGCGGAGTCGTTGCGCACTCCCTGAGCGTGCGCGTCGGGGGTGCCCCGGGGCGGGCACGGCACGCGGCGCCGCCACCGGAGTCCTCCGGAAGGCGGGGGTGTCCAGGGCCGTGCGCGGGACGCGCGGAGACTTCGGCTTTCCGGCGGTGGCACACACAACTCCCCAAAGACACGAAAGCGGGTGTCGCCCGGCCGCCTTCAGATGCCTCGCGCCCGACCGCCGTACCCCTCGCGCACCCTCCCGCCGTCAGCCGTCGCGCGCCTGCCTCACCCCGCCCCCAATGCCTCCCGCAGTCGTCCCCCCGTCTCCTCCAGCAGCCGCGCCGCCGTGGTGCCGTCCACCCCCGCCAGCAGGATCAGGATCGCGTTCTTCACCTCGCCGTCCGCTTCCGCGAGGGCGCGTTCGATCTCCGCGTCCGGCGCGCCCGTCGCCTGGGCGACGATCCGGCGGGAGCGGGCGCGGAGCTTCGCGTTGGAGGCGCGGACGTCGACCATCAGGTTTCCGTAGGTCTTGCCCAGGCGGATCATGGTGATCGTCGAGATCATGTTGAGGACGAGTTTCTGGGCGGTGCCTGCCTTGAGGCGGGTGGAGCCGGTGAGCAGCTCGGGGCCGACGACCACCTCGATCCCGTGCTCGGCGGCGGCGGCGAGGGGGCTGGCCGCGTTGCAGGACAGGCCCACCGTGAGCGCGCCGAGCGCCCCCGCGTACTCCACCGCGCCGAGGGCGTACGGCGTACGCCCCGAGGCGGAGACGCCGAGCACCGCGTCCTCGGGGGTGAGTTTGAGGGCGTCGAGGTCGGCGCGGGCCAGTTCGGGGGAGTCCTCCGCGCCCTCGACCGAGACGACCAGCGCCTCGCGGCCGCCCGCGATGAGGCCGACGACCTGGCCGGGGGCGGCGTTGAAGGTGGGCGGGCACTCGGAGGCGTCGAGGACGCCGAGGCGTCCGGCGGTGCCCGCGCCCGCGTAGACCAGCCGGCCGCCGCGCGCCATGCGGTCGGCCACGGCGTCGATCGCGGCGGCGATCTCCGGCAGGCGCGCGGCCACCGCCGCCGGTACGCCCGCGTCCTCGCCGTTCATCAGGCGGGCGATGTCGAGGGTGGGCAGGACGTCGATGTCGGCCAGCTCGGGGCGGAACGCCTCGGTGGTCAGCGCGGCCAGCTCGGTCTGGAGACGGGGGGAATCGGTCATCGAGGTGCGGCTCTTTCCGGTGGGTTCCCAGGTCTTCCTGTAACGCCGATGGTCCGGGCGCGGTCAGCGCGGAGCACTCCGGTGGCGGTGGGCCAGGGCCTCGTACGACGCCGCGAGGGCGGGGGCCGCGCTGTCGTACGTCCGCTGCGCCACGCCCACGAACAGACAGTCCACGACGAGGAGTTGACTCGTCCGCGAGGACATCGCGGCGGGTCGCAGCTCGCTCTCGCGTGAGGTGGAGGTGGTCAGCACGTGGTCCGCGTACTGCGTCACGGGCGAGTCCGGGCGGCCGGTGATCGCGACGGTGGTCGCGCCGCGCTCGAACGCGACCCGCAGGGGTTCGATCACGTCGCCGGTCGAGCCCGAGTGGGTGATGGCGATCGCCACGTCGCCCGCGCGCAACTGGACCGCGTTCGTCACCGCGAGGTGCGGGTCGCCGGGCGCATGGGCCAGGAGACCGATCCGCAGCAGCTTCTGTGTGAGGTCCTGGGCGACGAGACCGGAGGCGCCTATGCCGTACACGTCCGTGCGCCGGGCGGTCGCGAGCGCGGTGACGGCGGCGCCGAGCTGCACGGTGTCGAGTCCGGCGGCCGTGTCCGCGAGGGTCTGCCGCTCCTCGTAGGCGAGCTTGGCGACCACGTCGGCGAGGGAGTCGTCCACCGCGATGTCGGTCGTGATGGCGGGGGCCTGCCCGGACTCCTGCCGGGCTGCGAGACCGGCGAGGGCGAGGCGCAGGTCGCGGTAGCCGGGGTAACCGAGCAGGCGGGCGGTGCGGACGACGGTGGCCTCGCTGGTACCGGTCAGCTCCGCGAGACCGGTGACCGTGAGCGCGGCGCAGCCGGCCGGGTCGCTCGCGACGGCCTCCGCGACGCGGTGCATGGAGCGGGTCATGGAGGGGCCGAGCGTCCGCACCTTGGCGGCGAGTGAGCCGCCCGGGCTGCCGAAAGTTTCCTTCACGTCCCGGGTCATCCCTGAAAGATATTTTCGGCTCGGCGGTGGGGTCAAGAGCGCGGACAATGGGAGCATGGCAGATCCCGCAGAACCCGCAGATTCCGCAGATACGTCGGAGCCGGTCGAGCCGGTCGAGCCGGTCGAGTCTGTTGAGCCGGTCGAGTCGGCCGGGGCGGCTGAGGCTGGTGAGGCGGCTGGGCTCGCCGATCCCGGTGTGACGGGTGAGCCCCATGAGGCGGGTGGGCTGGTCGAGCCCGCCGAGTCGCGTGCGGCGGCCGAGCCCGGCGCGTCCGCCATGGCCGACGGCTCCGGGTCCGTCGCCCCGCTGGAACAGGCCCTGCACGCCGCCCGCGCCCTCGTCCTCGCCGACCTCATGGCAAGCGAGGTCGCCCAGGCAGACGTGGTCTCGCTGGTGGAGGAGTCTCTCTCCCAGCGCCGCTGGTGGGTCGAACAGTGGCCGGAGGGCGCCGACTTCCTGGCCGGACTCGTCGCCCAGGACGTCCAGGACGCCCTGCTCGACCGGCAGGGCCGCTGGCCCCTGTGTCCCGCCTGCGGCTCGGGCGACCCCCACGCCCTGGACGTCGAGCCCGAACTGGGCCCCGACCCCCACTGGGTCTGCCACGAGGCGGGTATCGACGTGGCCCCGGTCGGTCACCTGGGGCACGCCCTGGGCGGGAACACGTCGGCGTGAGGGGCGGTACGGAGGCGTGCGAGAGCGGTCGTACGCCGGGGGCGCGCGCGAGCAGTCGCACCCCTCGGACCGCGGGCGACGCCGCGGGCAACCGGACGCGCCGGCGCGCAGGCGACCTGGCCGACGACCACCCGCCCCGGCTCGTAGGCGACCCCGCGAGGCGTCCGTGACCGTCTACATCGACCCGCCCACCTGGCCCGGACACGGCCGCATGTGGTCCCACCTGGTCAGCGACGCGTCGTACGACGAACTCCACGACTTCGCCGCCCGCCTCGGCGTCCCCCGCCGCGCCTTCGAGCGCGACCACTACGACATCCCCTCCCACCGCTACGCCGACGCGGTCGCCGCGGGCGCGGTGGAGGTCCGCAGCCGCGAGGTCGTACGGCTGCTGCTGGCCGCGGGGCTGCGGCGGCGCAAGGGGAGCGGGTCGCGGCTGCCGTGAGCGCGCCGGACAGGCCCTGGGGGGTGCCTGAGGAGCGCTCCCCAGGGGGAGACGCCTCCTAGCCCTCGTTGAGGTACAGCCGCAGATCCTCCGCCGTGCCGTGCCGCTCCCGTGCCTCCCGCTCCTCCTCCGGGGTCGCCGGGCGGAAACCGGCGCGGGTCAGGACGCGCTGGGAGGGGGTGTTCTCCGGTTCGACGGTGGCGATCACCGTACGGACGTCGTCGCGGGCCAGTGCCCAGGCGGTGAGGGCGCGGGCGGCCTCCGTGGCGTAGCCGTGGCCACGGGCGTCGGGGACGAGGTCGTAGCCGATCTCGACGCGGCCGTACGCGTCCGGCGAGCCGTGGAAGCCGATGCCGCCGAGGGCGCGTCCGTCCTCGGCGCGGACGAGCGCGAAGACGCCGAACTCGGGGCGGAGCAGGCCCGCTTCGTACGCCTTGACCAGGAAACCGGCCGCCTCGCGCGTCCCCTCGTACGGTCCGCCGCCGAGCCAGTCGAAGCCGCCGTCGCCGCCGAGGCGCAGGTCGCGGGCGGCGGCGGGGCGTACGCCGGTCAGGGTGAGGCGTTCGGCCGGGATGGCCAGGTTGTTGCACCAGCGCCACGCGGTGACCGGCGGGCGGCCGGGCAGTTCGCCCCGGCCGGTGGCCCACAGCAGGGTCGGCCAGGCGTCCGGACCGGGCTGGACGTGCGGGAAGATCCAGTTCAGGACCGCGTCCGCGAGGTCGTCGGCGGGCTCGTACGGCAGGCCGAGGCCCTGGGTGATGTCGTAGGTGTGCAGCAGGACCTCCGCGATGCCCATCGCGGCGAAGCCCTCGCGGTCGGCGCTGCCGAAGGGGTGCGGGTGGTACGCGCGGGCGTCGGGCGGCGCGGTCGTGACGGCGGCGGCGAGCAGGGCGCCGGTCGTCTCGATCACGTGCAGCAGCCCGGCGTTGTCCGTGCCGGGCTCCAGCGCCAGCTCGAAGGGGACGTAGTCGTCGCGCGCGCCCCCGGCCAGGTTGGCGGCGTAGGCCATGAGGTCGTCCGCGACGTGCATGGCGGTGGCGTGGCAGTCCCAGTCCAGGCCGCCCGCCGGCACGGTGCTCCAGTCGCGGTCCACCGCCGGGCGCAGGGCCGCCACGCATCCGGTGACCGCCTCGGTGACCCGTTCCCCGTTCATCAGTCGCATGGGGCGAACCCTAGGGGGCCGGGCGGGTCAGGGCGACAGCATTTCCAGCTCGCCGCCGAGGTTGTAGCGGGCGGTGGCCTCCCAGTGCTCCCGCCCGTACGGGGTGTGGAACAGCCCCGGCAGATCGAGCAGTTGGCGCAGCACGGCCGAACGTCCCTCGCGGAAGGCGTCGGAGGGGACGAAGTGGTACTCGTCACGGATCTCGGCGGTGTACGCGGCGTACGCGGACGGCGGCGCGGCCAGGATCGCCAGGTCGGCGTCGCACAGCACCTGCCCGTTGCGGTCGTCCCCGGCCGGGTCGTGGTCCACGGTGAGCCGCACCAGCCGGGCCACCTCGGCGGTCCCCTCCTCGCTCAACCCCGCCTCGGTCAGCGCCCGTTCGGCCAGCCGTGCCGACCGCTCCTCGTTCTCCGAGCGGTCCGGCAGATACACGGCGTCGTGGAACCAGGCGGCAAGCCGGACGAGGTCCGGGTCGTCGGCGTACTCCGCGAGGAGGTCCACGCGGTCGAGTACGGCGGTGAGGTGGTCGAGCGTGTGGTACTTCCGCTGGGGCTCCTGCCAGCGGGTGAGGAGGTTGTCGGCGTAGGGGGCGGGGTCGGGGGTGCCCTGGGGGGCGCGGGCGGCTTCGAGGGCGCGGGCGAAGCGGCTGCGGAGGGCGTCGAGGTCGGGCATGGGGCGATTCTCTCGCGGTGAGTCGTCGCGCGTCGGGAGGGGCGTTTCACACTGGGTGGCGGTGTCGAACACCCCCGGGGTCGGCGTGGTTACAGCGCGGTGTCCTTCCGACGTACCCTGAGATTGGACTAGACCTGTGCCCGGCTCAGGGGCCATCGACGGAAGGGGTCGCATGAGTGAGCGTGCAGTCCTGGAGGTGATCGCCCTCGATGTCGAGGACGCGGTGGCCGCTCAGGCCGGAGGCGCGGACCGGCTGGAGCTGGTCACGGAGATGGCGGCCGACGGGCTCACCCCGGCGCCCGCCGTCGTCGCCGCGATCCGGGACGCCGTCGGGATCGACCTGCGCGTGATGCTGCGGCTGACGGACGGCTTCGCGGCCGGGGACGTGGAGCACCTGGTCGAGGTGGCGGGCGAGCTGCGGGAGGCGGGCGCGGACCAGTTCGTGCTCGGCTTCCTGGACCCCGTGGGGGATGTGGACCTGGCCGCCGTGGAACGCGTCGTCGGCGCGCTCGACGGCAGCCGGTGGACCTTCCACCGCGCCATCGACCGCGCCGCCGACCGGGACACCCTGCGCACGGCCCTGTCGGGGCTGCCCGGACTCGACACCTACCTCACGGCAGGCGCCCCCGGAGGGGTCGACGACGGCATCGACACGCTGCTGGCCGAGGCCGCGCACACCGGCCGTCCCGGCTACGAACCCCGCATCATGGTCGGCGGCGGCCTCCGCCTCGACCACGTCCCCCGCCTGCGCGCCGCCGGCATCGACGCCTTCCACATCGGCGGCGCGGCCCGTCCGCAGGGCTGGCGGGGTCCGGTCCGCGCGGAGGCGGTGGCCCGCTGGCGGGCCGAGCTGGACGGGGAGCCGGAACGGGTCGGCACGGCCGTGAGCCGCGTCGGCGACTGACCCGCCGCTGTGCCGGCTCCGGCTACCGGTCCGCCGCGTCCAGTGGCCGGAGGCACAGCACTGTCACGCCGTCCGCGCTGTACTGCGGGTCCGCCAGATAGTCGCCCGGACCGCACTTGTCGTCCGACTGGTAGAGCACGCGGTACTGCGCCTCGGAGGAGTCGCAGGGCACCACGCCGAGGTCCTGGTCGGTGACCGTGCCGTCGTTGTGGACGCACGAACCCGCCGTCAGCGGCTGTGGCTCGCCCGAGTCCGTGACCGCGCCGACGATCGCCAGCAGCGGCACGGCGAGGACCAGCAGCGCCAGCAGGCCGAGCGGGACCAGCGCGATGATCCCCTGCGGGCGCCGGAACACCGGGCGCCCCGGGTCCAGCGGCGGACGCGGTCCGAACGCGACCGGCTCCGGCAGCTTCTTCACGCGGGACAGCGCGCCGAGGTTCATCAGCAGGACGATCGGCGTGATGACGGCCGACAGCGGCCCCCACCATCCCGCGATCAGCGTGTTCGCCTGCATGTCCCGGAACACCGCCAGCCCGCACGGACGGCAGAACACACCCCGCCGCCGCAGCGACCGCATGATCACGATCAGGCCCTGATGGCCCCGGAAGGTCACCTGCGCGGCGGGCGCGGCCCCGCACACCTGGCAGGCGCCCTGATCCGTCCCGTAGGGGGAGTGCGGCGCGGGGTACGCCGCCTGTCCGGGGGCGCCCCGGTAGGGACCGGGAGCCTGTGGGTACGGCGGCGCGGTCACGTGCGCGTACGGGTCGGGGGTCCGCGGGTACGGCTGCCCGGCGTGCTGCGGGGACGGCGGCGGGCCGGACTGCTGCTGATACGGGCCCGGTACCTGCGGATACGGCCCGGGTGCCCCCGGTGCCTGCGCGTACGGCCCCGGCGCCGGATACCCGTAGGGCCCGGGCGGCCCTCCGGCCGGCGCACCCCCCGGCCCGTTCGGGTGCGGCTGCGAGGCTGGGGCGGCGGGAGGCGGGGGCGCGCTCAACGGGAGTCCTTCAGCGGGGAGATGGCGTGACGGCGGTCCCGGCCAACCCTATCCAGCCAGTTGTGCGGGCAGCGCGGCCGTGTGCGTCACGATCAGGCCCGACACCGCACGGGTCAGGGCCACGTACAGCCGCCGCAGCCCGGTGCGTTCGTCCGGCTCGCCGTCCACCACGGCCTGCGGCTCGTCCAGGACGACGTAGTCGTACTCGAGCCCCTTGGCCAGCGAGGCCGGTACGAGGGTCAGCCGGGTCTCGCGGGTGGTCTCCTCGCCGGGCGCGAGGAAGCCGATCCCGGCCGCGGTCAGCGCCTCCGCGAGCGCGGGGACGCGGGCGTCGGCCGCGATGAGACCGGTCGAGCCCTCGTTGCGCAGCAACTCCTCGCAGGCGGCGATCGCTTCGTCCGTGCCCTCGGCCCCGCGCACCTCGAAGAAACCGGGGTTCTCACGCACCGAGGCGACCGGGGTGAGACCGGGCGCGATGTGCGGCAGCAGCCGGGAGGCGTACGTGATCACGTCCGTCGGCACACGGAAACCGGCGGTCAGCTCCTCGATCACGCCGTCCGCCTTGCCGAGATGACCCAGTGCCTTCTCCCAACTCCGCGTCGCCCAGGGCGTGGTGCCCTGCGCGAGGTCGCCGAGGACGGTCGCGGAACCGGTGGTGCAGCGGCGGCCGACGGCGCGGTACTGCATGGGGGACAGGTCCTGCGCCTCGTCCACCACGACATGGCCGAGCGAGGACGTGCGCTGGATCAGGTCCGCCGCCTCGTCCACCAACACGGCATCGGCGGCCGACCACTTGGCCGACTTCACGCTGCGCACCGGCTTCGCGTGGAGAATCGCCTTCTGCTCGTCCTCGTCCAGGATGCCCGCCGCGTGCTCCGCGAGGAACGCCTCGTCGGTGAGCAGCCGCAGCACCAGCTTCGCCGGATCGACGGGCGGCCAGAGGGACTTGACGGCCGCCTTGACCGCGCTGTTGCGCGCGACCGAGTTCTGCACCCGGTCGTCCGGGGCTTCCCCGGCCCGCTCCATCTGGACGAGTACCGCGTGCGCGATCCGCTGCGGGAGCGCCTCGCGCGCGGCGCCGTAGCGGATGTCGCGCTCCAGCAACTCCCTTACGATCTCCTCCAGTTCGTACGCCGAGACCCGCCAGCGCCGCGATCCGCGCACAACCAGCACCTGTTCGGTCGGCATCGTGACGTGCGCGTACAGCGCCCGGCGCAGCACCTCCGCGAGCCGCGCGTCGCCCTTGATCACGGCCGCGCGGGCGTCGTCGGTGCCGCGTACCTCCACGTGCGCGACCAGGTCGTCCACGGTGGCCTGCTGCACGCTCAACTCACCGAGAGCCGGCAGGACTTGCTCGATGTAGTGGAGGAAGGACCGGTTCGGTCCGATCACCAGGGTGCCGGTGCGGGCGAGGCGTTCCCGGTGGGCGTAGAGCAGATAGGCGACACGGTGCAGGCCGACGGCGGTCTTGCCGGTGCCGGGTCCGCCCTGCACACAGACGGTGCCGCCGAGCCCGCTGCGGACGATCTCGTCCTGCTCGGGCTGGATGGTCGCGACGATGTCGCGCATGGGGCCGACGCGCGGCCGCTCGATCTCCTGCTGGAGCAGCTTGCTGGTGGCCGCCGCCTCCGCCGGGTCCGACAGATGCTCGTCCTCGTACGCGGTCAGCTCGCCGCCGGTGTAGCCGAAGCGGCGGCGCAGCGCGATGTCCATCGGGTCCTTCTTGGACGCCCGGTAGAACGGCTGCGAGACGGGGGCGCGCCAGTCGATGACCATGGGGTCGCCGTCGGCGTCGTGCACATGCCGCCGCCCGATGTAGAACTGCTCGCCCTCCGCCCCCTCCGCCCGGTCCACACCCGGTGCGTGCAGATAGTCCAGCCGCCCGAAGAACAGCGGGGTGTCGCTGAGATCGGCCAGCGCCTTGATCCGCTCCTCGATCTGGCGGGCGAGCACCGCCGCGTTGACCCAGTTCGCGGTGACGTCCTTGATGTTCAGCGCCTGGGCGTCCTCGCGCATGGCGCGCAGGGCGGTACGGGACGCGGCGAGGTGGGCGCGCTCGCGGGCCAGGGGATCGTCGGGGGCGCCGGGGTCGTCGCGCGTGTCGTGGCCGGCCGGCTGGTCGTGGGCTGTCGCGGACAAGGGTGTGCCTCCGGAAGGGCCTGCTGCGTGGCTGTGACGGTGCCGTCCGGTTGCCGTCCGGACGGCGGCACTCCGAGGTGGAGGCGGGCAAGAGCGGAGATTGTAGAGGGGGCGGTGGGGCGGGGGCCAATGGATATTCGGCTGGTCGGGGGTGGGGCCGGGCGCGGCCGGCGCGCGGGGACCCGGGCCGATGCCGAGTTGCGCAGAAGCCGCGGTGGTGCTGGGCCCCCTAGGGGGCGGAACCCCGAGGGTGGAGGGGTGGATCTCCACCCGGAGGTCCAGACGGACGCCGGGAACACCCACCCGTGAGCCGATACCACTCCGATGGCCGAAGTCTCACCATGGAGACATGAGCGCAGCAGCCATCCATCCCGTCCATTCGCTCCAGGCCCGGCCGCCGAACGGTGCCACGGCCCTCGCCGGAGCGTCCCACCGCCACCTGCTCGGCGACGCCCTGCGCGCGATCAAGGTCTTCGCGCAGGCCGCCTTCGGCGTGGTGATACTCGGAGAGTACGGCGAGGAGGCGGGCGTCCACCGCAGATGACGCCCTGCCCCTCCCGGCCCCCGGCTCCTAGCCCTCGGCCGCTTCCTCCGCCGAGGTGTCCGGCGAGTCCGCCGGAGGGTTCTTCGTGGCCGCGTCCGCGAGGATGTCGTCGGCGTCCACGATCCGGTAGGCGTACCCCTGCTCGGCCAGGAACCGCTGGCGGTGGGCCGCGAAGTCCTGGTCGATGGTGTCGCGGGCGACGACCGAGTAGAAGTGCGCCCGGTGCCCGTCCGCCTTGGGCCGCAGCACCCGGCCGAGCCGCTGGGCCTCCTCCTGGCGCGAGCCGAAGGTGCCGGACACCTGGATGGCGACCGTCGCCTCGGGCAGGTCGATGGAGAAGTTGGCGACCTTGGAGACCACGAGCACGCTGATCTCGCCCTCACGGAAGGCGTCGAAGAGCTTCTCGCGCTGGGCGTTCGAGGTCTCGCCCTTGATCACGGGCGCGTTCAGATGCTCGCCCAGCTCGTCGAGCTGGTCGATGTACTGCCCGATGACCAGGATCTGCTGCCCGGTGAACTTGCGCACGATCGCCTCGGTGACCTTCCGCTTGGTCGCGGTGGTCGCACAGAAGCGGTACTTCTCCTCGGTCTCGGCGGTGGCGTAGGCCAGCCGCTCGGAGTCGGTGAGGTTGACGCGGACCTCGACGCAGTCGGCGGGCGCGATGTAGCCCTGCGCCTCGATCTCCTTCCAGGGCGCGTCGAACCGCTTGGGCCCGATCAGGGAGAACACGTCCGACTCGCGGCCGTCCTCGCGGACCAGCGTCGCGGTCAGTCCGAGCCGCCGGCGCGCCTGGAGGTCGGCGGTGAACTTGAAGACGGGAGCGGGAAGCAGATGGACCTCGTCGTAGAGGATCAGTCCCCAGTCGCGGGAGTCGAAGAGTTCGAGGTGGGGGTAGACGCCCTTCCGCCTGGTCGTCAGCACCTGGTAGGTGGCGATGGTGACCGGCCGGATCTCCTTCTTCGTCCCGCTGTACTCACCGATCTCGTCCTCGGTGAGCGAGGTCCGCCGCACCAGCTCGTGCTTCCACTGCCGGGCGGAGACGGTGTTGGTGACGAGGATCAGGGTGGTCGACTTGGCCTGCGCCATGGCACCGGCGCCGACCAGGGTCTTTCCGGCACCGCAGGGCAGCACGACGACACCGCTGCCGCCGTGCCAGAAGTTCTCCACGGCCTGCTTCTGGTACGGCCGGAGCGCCCAGCCGTCCTCGGCCAGGTCGATGGGGTGCGCCTCGCCGTCCACGTACCCGGCGAGGTCCTCGGCCGGCCAGCCCAGCTTGAGCAGCGTCTGCTTGATCTGGCCGCGCTCGGAGGGGTGCACGGCGACGGTGTCCGGGTCGATGCGGGCGCCGACCAGCGGGGCGATCCGCTTGGACTTCAGCACCTCCTCCAGCACCGGCCGGTCGGTGGTGGAGAGCACGAGCCCGTGCGCGGGGTGCTTGGTCAGGGTGAGCCTGCCGTAGCGGTCCATCGTCTCGGCGATGTCCACCAGCAGCGCGTGCGGCACCGGATACCGGCTGAACTGCACCAGCGCGTCCACGACCTGCTCGGCGTCGTGCCCGGCGGCACGCGCGTTCCACAGGCCGAGCGGCGTGACGCGGTAGGTGTGGATGTGCTCGGGTGCCCGCTCCAGCTCGGCGAAGGGCGCGATGGAGCGACGGCAGTCGTCGGCCCGCTCGTGGTCGACTTCCAGGAGCAGGGTTTTGTCGGACTGGACGATCAGCGGACCGTTCACCTGATGACTTCCTTCCGCACGGCCAAACCTCCAGTGTGCCCGATGCGTGAAGAAAGCGGGTCAGTCCTCCGCCAGCTCGGCCACTCCCGTGATCCGGTGCAGGGCGTAGGTGCGGACCTCGTCGGCCGTGTGGTCGTACGCGGTCACGAAGCCGCCCTCGACGCGGATCGGCGCGACGACGCGCTGGCTGGCGGCGCCCTCGGCGTTGACGTGACCGATCCACACGGCGCCGCCGGTGAGGACGGCGGCCTGCAGGGTGGCCAGGGTGTCGGCGGGGCTGGTGCGGGGCAGCTCGCCGCCGGCGAGCTCGCTGCCGGTGCTCTTGCGCGGGGCGGTCGCGGCCAGGTCGCCCGCGCGGATCGCGCGGATCGCCGCCGTCAGCAGGGTGGCGTCGGGCGGCGGCGGCCCGTCCGGCACCGGCTCGGGCGCGGTGCGCGGCGGGGTGCGGTGGGCGTCGGCGCGGGCGATCAGCACGTCGCCCTCGGCGGACTCGGCGGCGGGGGCGTAGCCCATCGACCGCAGCCCCTCCAGCAGGGTGGCGGGGTCGCACGGGGCGGCCAGCACGGTCGGGGCGAGGCGGCGCAGGCGCAGGGCGGCGGCGCGCTTGTCGGCCAGGATCTCGTTGAGCACGGCGTCGTCGTCGCAGCGGACGTAGGAGGAGGCGGCGCCGACCCGGAGGTGGCCGTGGCGGCGGGCCACGTCGTCGATCAGATAGGCGAGCGGTTGCGGGACGGGGGTGCGGGAGTGTTCGGCGAGGAAGGCATGCAGGTCGGCGGCGGTCTGTCCGGCGTCGAGCGCGCGGCGCACCGAGCCGGGGGTGAAGCGGTACACGGTCGCGCCGCCCTTGGACTCCACGTCCGCGAGCACCCCGAGCACGTCCGCGAGGGGCCGCCGCAGCGGGCCGGGTGCCACCGCCGTCAGGTCGGCCTGGAGCAGCACGTGGTCGAGGGGTTCGGGAAGGAGCGGGGCGAGCAGGCGGGCGGCTGCCGCAGTGGCGGTGTCCTGTTCGGAGGGGGAGAGGAGGTCGGGGCCGTGGGCGGACCCGAACTCGTCCGCCGCCTCCACCGGGCCCAGCAGGGCGCGGCCCTGGGCGGAGAGGGCGCCCCGGCCCGTGACGCCGAGGGATTCGGACTCGGCGAGGGTCCAGCGGGCGAGCCGGGCGCGCAGGTCCTCGGTGCTGTCGCGCTGAGGTCCGCGCAGGGGCCGTTCCCAGCTCAGCCGGGCGAGCACCGCCTCGGCGGAGGGGGCACCGCCCTCCGGGAGCCCGGCGAGCAGGGTCAGCACCCGGTGCCGTACCTCGGGCGCGGCCGAGCGGTCGAGACCCGGGCCGAGCGTGGAGAGCGTGCGGTCCTTGGCGTCCCGGCCGCCGATCAGCCCCGCCGTGCGGGTGGCCGTCAGCCAGGTACCGGCGAGATGGGCCCAGCGCTCGGCAGGGGGCCGTTCCAGCCAGGTGTCGTAGGCGGGCGTGGGGGCGTAGCGCTCGTCGGCCTCGCCGTCGGAGGCGAGGAGACCGGCGGCATACGCCAGTTCGATCCAGAAGGCGGCGACCGGCTCGGACAGGTCCAGGGCGACGGCGGTCCGCTTGAGGTCGCGCACGCTCAGCCCGCCCGCGCGCAGGACGGCGGGGCCGCCCTGGTTCCAGGACTTCAGCAGTTCCTCGACGGTGGCGAGGGCGGTGAACGCCTGGCCCGCGGCGGTGGCGTCGACGACCCGCGGGCTGTGCACGGCGGCCGGTTCGACGGCGGGCGGCAGCGGTTCAGGCGCCCGGTGCGCGCGGCCCCCGCGCAGATGCAGGGCGACCTCGCGGGGCAGGACGACCGTGCCGGGCGCGGTCGGCAGCAGCAGCCCCCGGTCGAGCAGCCAGCGCAGATGGGCGGCGGGGTCGGCGGTGACCTGCCCGTACGGCGGTCCCCACATCAGCCGGGACAGCACCTCGCGGGCGGCCTCCGGGGCGCCGTCGAGCAGCGCGGCCATCTTCTTGCGGTCCGTGAACAGGGCGGTCAGCGCGGTGACGGCGGACACCGAGTCGTGGGTGGAGCGGAGCCCGGCGGTGGCGACGATCTCCTGCATCCGCCCCGGCGACATGCCCGAGGTGGCCTCCCGCACGGTCGGGCCGAGCCCGGTCGGGGAGGGGTGCTGGGCGGAGGGGGCGAGCAGTTCGCGGGCGGTGCGCACCAGGCGCAGCCGGTCGTCCTCGCCCCAGACCAGCGCCTGCTCGCGCAGGGCGGCGACGGTGCGGGGCAGCGCGGCGGCGACGGCTTCGTCCCCCTCGTCCCCGGCCAGCAGCCCGAGCAGCGTGTCGTACGGCGCCGGATCCGGGGCGACGGCCAGGGCCTGGGCGGTCTGGAGGGCGAACCGGTCCAGCCGTTCCAGGGCGCGCAGCACCGAGGCGCGGGTGCCGGCGCGGGTGGCCAACTGGGTGAGGTCGCTGGGCACAGGCGTGATGAGGTCGGGTCGGCCGCGCAGCAGCGCGGCCAGCGAGGCGTCGTCCCGCGCGCGGAGCGCCTCCGCGAGGGACCGGGGGGATGAGGGGGCCTCGGGGCTCATCTGACCCACGGTAGCGGCTGCGCTGCCGCCTGGCTGCGGCCCCCCGGCACCGTGCCCGAGCCGGTACGTCCCGGTGGGCGGCGCTCTGCGCTACCTTCCTCACGGGGTTTCACCGCCGTTGGCCCCGGAGGGGTTCCGTTGGGGATCGAGAGCGACCAGGTCGTCTACGAGTATCTGAGCCGCGTCGGAGACGTCGCGCAGCAGCGGCAGTTGCCGTCCGCGACGCGGATGCGGCTGGTGTCCGAGCTGCGCAACGAGATCGACCGCCACCGGGCGAGGACGACGGTGGACTCGCCCGCCGCCGTCCGCCGCATCCTGGACCGGCTCGGCAGCCCGGACGAGGTGGTGGCCTCGGCGGGCGGCGCCGGGAGTGTCCCGCAGGGTCCCGCCACGGCGGTCCCGCCCCAGCGCGACCCCGACCCGGAGCCGCCGAAGCGTCCGAAGGGGCTGAAGTCCCTGCGTGGCACGTTCCCCGGCCAGCGCCCGTCCGCCCCCGAGGCACCGGCGCCCCGGCCCCAGGTCCCCTCCCCGCCCCACCTCGCGTCGGCAGACGAACTCGGCGACTCCGTCACCCGCCCGGACTGGTGGCGCGTCGACAACAGCCCCTTCGGCGCGGCGGCGGCCGACTCCGTACCCGGCTTCGTCGGCGGGGTGGAGATCCCCGAGCTGCTCAAGCGCCCCCCGAAGGAGCCGGAATCCGAACCCGAGCCGGCCGTCGAGGCCCCCGTCCCCGACCCGGAGCCCGCCCCCCGGTCCCGCTTCCTCCGCCTGCTCCCGCGCCGCCGGACCACCGGCTGGACCAACCCCCTCCTGCTGCTCGCGGCGGCCGCCCTCGTCGCCGGCGCGGTCCTCGGCAACTGGTTCGTCCTGATCCTCGGCTGGCTCATCGCCTACGGCTCCCGCCGCCTCACCCCGGCCGAGACCAAATGGGCCGTCATGATCATCCCCGCCCTCTCCGCCGCCACGGGCGTCCTATGGCTCTGGGGCCGCCACACGGGTCACTGGGGTACCCCGCTCCCCTCCGACCACATGTCCACGGCCATCACGGCGACGTGGCCGTGGGTGGTGCGGGGCGCGGCGGTGGCGTCGGCGGTGTTTCTGCTGTGGCGTTCGCAGCGGCGGTAGCCGTCCGGCGGTGCTGGGGAGAGAGCGGGAGAGAGACGGCGCGGCCGGAGTCGAGTGCCGCTCGGACGCGAGGGCTGGTCCGCCGGTGACCTAGTGGTTCGCCGTGCGACGTGCGGAGAGGAGTCGGGGCTGGCGGGGGTGGCGCCCGTTCAGGGGCGTCCACGGCCGGGCCGGGTTGGAGGGGCGCTCGGCCGCGTGGGCTCGTCTGCCGTGCGGACCCCGGGACACGGCGCGTGCCGAGGAGGCGGGGCTGGGCCTGCTCGGGAGGCGTCCACGGTTGGGCCGTATCGAGACCCGCTCGGCCCCGGGGGCTGGTCCGTCGCGCGGTTCGTGTCGAGGGGGCCGGCCGATCCGGCTGCACCGCCCGGAGGCGTTCTGGCCGAAGACCAGGTGGTGGCCGTCCGGAGGGCACCCGGCACAATGGCCCGATGACTGCGCGCCCCCTTCCCGTCCTCACCGTCGGCTTCGATCTCGACATGACGCTCATCGACTCGCGGCCGGGGATCCGGGCGTGTTACCTCGCGCTGTCCGAGCGGACGGGTGTGTACGTCGACGCCGATCTCGCGGTGACGCGGCTGGGGCCGCCGCTGGCCGAGGAACTGGTGAACTGGTTCCCGGCCGAGCAGGTGCCGGCGGTGGCGGATCTGTACCGGGAGATGTACCCGGAGCACGCCGTCGCCGCGACGCCCGCCATGGCCGGGGCGCGCGAGGCGATCGAGGCGGTGCGGGCGGCCGGGGGCCGGACGATGGTGGTCACCGCCAAGTACGAGCCGAACGCCAAGCTCCACCTCGCCCACCTGGGCATCGAGCCGGACGTGGTGGTGGGCGACCTGTGGGCCGAGCAGAAGGCGGAGGCGCTCCGCGAGTACGGCGCGCAGGTGTACGTCGGCGACCATGTGGGCGACGTCCGCGGTGCCCACGCCGCCGGCGCCCTCTCGGTCGCCGTCACCACGGGCCCCTGCGACCACGCCGAACTCACGGCAGCGGGCGCGGATGTCGTCCTCCCCGACCTCCACGCGTTCCCGGCGTGGCTGGACTCCCACAGGAAGACGCGGCGCGCCTGAGTCCTCCGGGGCGGGGACGGAGAGGCAACCCCTACCGTCCCGGCTGCACCCCTGGCACGTCCCCGGCGGCCTGGGTGACCTCGCGGTGACCGCCGTGCCTGCGCCGTGCCCGGGTGGAATCCCGTCCCGCTCCTGAGCGGTCCCCGGCCGAAAATCGTGCCTAAGCCTCCGCTCAAAACCCCGGGCGCACCCCGGCAATGACCCGGCTGAAATCCTCGTGCCGAGCGCCGGCATGGGCCCGGCTCAAAACCCCGAGCGGAACCCCAACCCCCGCCCGGCTCGAAAACCCGTGTCGAACCCCCAGCACCGACGCGGCTCAATTCCTCGCGCCGAAGTCCGGCACCGGCCCGGCTCAGAGCCTTGGCCCGAGCCGCAGCACCGGCCCGACCCGAAACCCCGAGCGGAACCCCGTCCGGTCCGGATCAAACCCCGCACCGAACCTCACCCCGGCCCAGCTCCAGACCAGCCCCGGACCCGAGCACCCCGCCCCGGCGCCGCAAACACCGCCGGCGGCCAGGGCCTAGCGCAGCGTCCTCGCCTGTTTGCGGCCCGCCGACGCCGATCGCAGTACCCCCGCGCCGGCCATCAGGAATCCGACCGCCATGAGCATGCTGAGGCCGAACATGTAGGTCGGAAAGGGGGTCGCGCCGAGAAAGAGGGGGGCCACGGTGACCAGCGTGGCCAGGGCGCCGAGGAAGAACACGATGACTCCGGCGCGGATCAGTCCGTCACCGGGCCCGGCGGAATTCGTTTGGGTTTTGTCACGCACCGGACCAGGGTAGTTCCCAGCGCGAGGGAACAACCCGGCGACGTCTTGTCAGCCGCTCACAGACCATTAGCCTTGGTGTCGGCGGGTCAGGGTCGACCCGCCGAGTGCTATCCAGAGCAGTTTCCGAGCAGTTTTCCCGACGAGTACGAGGACGAGGACAGACGTGCCTACCGGCAAGGTCAAGTGGTTCAACAGCGAGAAGGGCTTCGGCTTTCTCTCCCGCGACGACGGCGGTGACGTCTTCGTGCATTCCTCGGTTCTCCCCGCCGGAGTCGATTCACTCAAGCCGGGACAGCGCGTGGAGTTCGGAGTCGTCGCCGGTCAGCGCGGTGACCAGGCGCTTTCCGTGACCGTTCTGGAGCCCGCCCCGTCCGTCGCGGCCGCCCAGCGCAAGAAGCCGGACGAACTGGCCTCGATCGTGCAGGACCTGACGACCCTCCTGGAGAAGATCACCCCTCAGCTGGAGGGTGGCCGCTACCCGGAGCGCACCGCCGGCAAGCGGATCGCCGGCCTCCTGCGCGCGGTGGCCGACCAGCTCGACGTCTGACCTCCCGGGCATCGAGGACCTCGAAGCCCTCCCCCCGGACGCCCGACCCCGTCGGGCGTCCACCTCGCAGCCAGACCCCCGTAGCCGTCTCCCAGCGAAGCGAGACCTACGGAAACGCCAGTGCCTGCGGCGCGAGCGGCGGTACGAGTCCCTCGGCCGCCGCCCGGGTCAGCAGACCCCGGATCGCCGCGTAGCCGTCCTCGCCGAGGTCGGCGGTGAACTCGTTGACGTACAGCCCGATGTGCTGGTCCGCCACGGCCGGGTCCATCTCCTGGGCGTGCGCCATGACGTACGGCCGGGAGACCTCCGGGTCGTCCCAGGCGGCCCGGACGGACCCGCGAATGGCGTCGGCGAGGCCCCGCAGGGTCTCCGTGCCCAGCGACCGCTTGGCGATGATCGCGCCGAGCGGAATCGGCAGCCCGGTGGTCCGCTCCCAGTGCTCGCCCATGTCGGCGAGCTTGTGCAGCCCGTACTCCTGGTAGGTGAATCGCGCCTCGTGGATGACGAGTCCGGCGTCCACCTTGCCGTCCCGCACCGCGGGCATGATCTCGTGGAACGGCATCACCACGATCTCCCCGACCCCGCCGGGCAGGGTGTCCGCGGCCCACAGCCGGAACAGCATGTACGCCGTCGACCGCTCGCTCGGCACCGCGACCGTACGGCCCGTGAGGTCGGCGCCCGCCTCCCGCGTCAGCACCAGCGGCCCGCAGCCCCGGCCCAGCGCGCCGCCGCAGGGCAGCAGGGCGTACTCGTCGAGGACGTAGGGGAGGACGGCGTACGACACCTTCAGCACGTCGGACTCGCCGCGCTCGGCCATGCCGTTGGTGATGTCGATGTCCGCGAAGGTCACGTCCAGCGCGGGAGCGCCGGGGACGCGGCCGTGGGCGAGGGCGTCGAAGACGAAGGTGTCGTTGGGGCAGGGCGAGTACGCGATCTGAAGCGGCGCGCCGGCCGCCGGGGATTCACTGGTCATGCGGGTTCCAACTCTCCAGGACGGGCGCGATCTTCCCGAAGCCCTCGGTGAGGGCGGCGAGCGCGTCGCCGATGCGCCAGGCGGCACGGTCGCGCGGGCCGACCGGGTTGGACACCGCGCGGATCTCCAGCACGGGCACCCCGTGCGCGGCGGCGGCCTCGGCCACCCCGAAGCCTTCCATGCCCTCGGCCAGCGCACGCGCATGACGGGCGCGCAGCTCGGTGGCGCGTTCGGCGGTGCCGGTGACCGTGGAGACGGTCAGGACGGTGCCGGGGCGGGCGCCAGCAGCCTCGACGATCGCTCGTACGGCTGAATCCGGCGGCGTGTGGCTGACGGTTCCGAAGCCGAGATCGGTGACCGGCAGAAAGCCGTCGGCGGTCTGGGCGCCCAGGTCCGCGACGGTGATCGCGTCCGCGACGACCAGCGAGCCCACGGGCGCCTCCGGGAGGAAGCCGCCGCCGATCCCGGCCGAGACGACCAGGCGGTACGGCGTGCCCGCGAGAGCGGCCGCGGTGAGCGCGGTGGCGGTGGAGGCGGCGGCGAGCGCGGGGCCCACTCCGGCGGCCAGCAGATCGCATCCGGCGCCCGTACGGAACACGGACACGCCCGGCAGTCGGAGTTCCTCGGCGGTGCCCGGAAACGCCCGTGCCACCGCGTCCCGTTCGGCGGGGACGGCGGTGGCGACGAGTACGCGGGCGTTCACGACGGGGACCGGGGTCAGGAGTCGGACTTCTTGACCTTGAAGCTCCACAGACCCTTCGCGGCCTTCTCGCCCATCTGGACGGACACGGTGTTCGTGTTGCCCTGGGTGCCGTACTGCGCGTTGAAGAAGGCGCTGCTCGGGATCGTGCGGTACGTCTTCTTGCTGGCGTCGGTGAACTGGCGGCCGTTCACCAGCAGGGTCCAGCCCTCGTCCGCGATCTTCGGGTCGACGCCGATGCGGACGGTGCTGTCCTGGTCCACGTCGATCGACTTGATGTCGCCGGCCTTCTTGGCGCACTTCGCCAGGGTCTGCGCGTCGAGCGCCTTGCCGTCGTTCCAGCAGACGGCCTCGGAGTTGACCGAGCTGTCGCCGACGGTCACCGTCGCGACGGGCGTCGGCTTGTCACAGGCCGACAGGACGAGCAGTCCGGCGGAAACGGCACCGGCGACGGCGACGGCGCGGCGGCGTCGCGAGCGGGATTGCAGCGAGGTCATGGCCGAAGGCTATCGGGCACCCCGGCGGTGACCCCCACGTGGGGTACGGCGTGCCCGGTTCGTCACGACGACGGCGCCGACCGGCACGGCCCGCGGCGCGCCCGGGATGCCCCGGCGCGTCCCGCTTCCCGCGGCGGGTCCTCACACCACGCGTGCCCGCGACCGCCCTCCGTGCCGCGCCGACGCCAGCAGTCCGCGCAGTGTCGTCACCCAGCCGATGGCCACGATCAGGGCGGCGATCGAGAGACCGAGGGTGCCGTTCAGCGGCAGCACGATGCCGATGGCGCCCCCGAGCACCCAGGCCATCTGGAGCAGGGTCTCGGAGCGGGCGAAGGCCGAGGTGCGCACCGCCTCCGGCACGTCCCGCTGGATCAGGGCGTCCAGGGACAGCTTGGCCAGCGCCTGGGCGAACCCGGCGACGGCGGACAGGCAGGCGACCAGCAGGGCTCCGAAGAAGGCGGCGGCCAGGACCGCCGTACCGAGCGCCACGGCGACCACGGTCACGATGATGACCTCGGGCGCGCGGGACTTCAGCCACGCCCCCACGGCCGTGCCGAGCGCGTTGCCCGCGCCCGCCGCCACGCCCGCGATGCCGAGCGAGACGGCCGCGCTCTCGCCGGTCAGCGGGTGTTCGCGCAGCAGGAAGGCGAGGAAGAAGATCAGGAAGCCGGACAGGCAGCGCAGGGCGGCGTTGGCGCCGAGGGCGTGGGTGACGGCCGTACCGACCGAGCGCAGTCCCGGCCGCCGGGCGCGCTGCTTGCCGCGCGGGTCCGGCAGACCCGAGGCGTCGGCGGAGAGCAGCGCCACGTCCTCGCCCCTGGCGGAGTCCACCTTGTGCGGCAGCGTGAACGACAGGACGGTGCCCGCCACGAAGATCACGAAGGCGCCGTACAGGGGCCAGGGGTCGCCGACCATCTGCAGGCCCGCTCCGATCGGGGCGGCCACACCGGTGGCGAGCAGCCCGGCCAGGGTGACCCGGGAGTTGGCCTTCACCAGGGAGAAGGCGGGCGGCAGCAGCCGGGGCACGACCGCGCTGCGCACCACGCCGTACGCCTTGGAGGCGACCAGGACGCCGAGCGCGGCCGGGTACAGCTCCAGGGCGCCGGTCGCGACCGCCCCCGAGATGACCAGCGCGAGCAGGGCGCGGGCCAGCATCGACGCGGCCATGGCGGCGCGACGGCCGTGCGGGAGGCGGTCCAGGAGGGGACCGATGACGGGGGCGAGGACGGTGAAGGGCGCCATGGTGATGGCGAGATAGAGCGCGACGCGCCCGCGCGCCTCGTCGGTCGGCACGGAGAAGAACACGGTCGAGGCGAGAGCGACGGTGATCATCACGTCTCCGGCGCCGTTCACCGCGTGCAGTTCGATCAGTTTGCCGAGCCCCGACTCGCCCGCGCCGTGCGCGTGCGTCACCCGCCGGATCCCGCGCGCCGTTCCCGTCACCGGCAGATGCAGGGCACGGCCGACCGAGCGGACGACACCGCCGACCCGGCCCGAACCGCTGCCACCGCTCCCCCTGTCCGTGGCTGCCACGAGCTTCATACTGCCCCGAGGAGCCGGGACATGTGCGTTTTGCGGCCGAGCGAGTTGATCGGCCCACCGGTTCGCCGGGCCGCCCGGAGAACCCGTACGGGGCGCCGCGCGGCCGCCTCGGCGCGTCGTCGCCGGTGAGCGCGGAACCCGCCGAACCGCAGCGGACTGTCCCCCACCACGGGCGACGGGGTAGCGTGCCTATCTCAGCCATAACGCAGAATGGATGGCAGAGGTGCGCCCGCGCGTGATCGGACGCGGACGTCGATGCGGCCCACAGGTCCGCTCCGTCCGCTTCACCGCCGGAGGGCATCCGCACTCGTAGACGGCGTAGGAGAGAAGCGATACCTGTGAGCGCAGCGACCACGCGAAGCCGCACCCCCGACCGCCTGTGCGCCGAGGCGATCGACCTCGCCCGCGCCGCAGCGGAGGAGGCGGCCGCGCCCGGCGTGGTCGGCGAGCACATCGGGATGACGTCGGAGGGTGACCGTGTGGTCACCCACTTCTTCGAGTGCAAGGAACCGGGCTACCGGGGCTGGCGCTGGGCCGCCACCGTCGCCCGCGCCTCCCGCGCCAAGCTCGTCACCCTCGACGAGGTCGTGCTGCTGCCCGGCCCCGACGCCATCCTCGCCCCCGAATGGGTGCCGTGGAGCGAGCGGCTGCGCCCCGGCGACCTCGGCCCCGGCGACCTGCTCCCCACCGAGGAGGGCGACCTCCGCCTGGAGCCCGGCTTCAGCGGCGAGGAGGAGCCCCCGCCGAACTCCGTCGTCGCCAAGGGGATCGCGGAACTCGCCGAGGAGGAGGACGCCGACGTCACCCCCGGCAGCCCCGCCGAACAGCCGACGGTCCCGGCGCGCGGCTCCATCGCGGCGGTCGCCGAGGAGCTGGGGATGCGCCGCGCCCGCGTCCTCTCCCGCTACGGGCTGCACGTCGCCGCCGACCGCTGGGAGGAGGCGTTCGGCCCCAAGTCCGCGATGGCCCAGGCAGCTCCCGCCACCTGCGCCACCTGCGGTTTCCTCAACCCCATCGGCGGCTCCCTCGGTCAGGCCTTCGGCGTCTGCGCCAACGAGTTCTCCCCGGCCGACGGCCGCGTCGTCTCCCTCTCCTACGGCTGCGGCGCCCACTCCGAGGCCGCCGTCATGCCCACCCCGCCCCGCCCCGCCGAACCGGTCGTCGACGAAACCCGCCTCGACCCCTTCCCCCTCCGTCCCACCACCGACACCGGCTCGGTGCCGGAGGCGGGCGACGCGGAAACGGCGGAACTCGGCCACGCGTAGTCCCTCCGGGGGTTCGCCGGGGTACTTGGGTGGCCCGGGGCGGTTGGGTACGCGGCTTCCGGACCGGTCGCCACGCCGACAGGCTCTCCAGGCTGCCCGTGCAACTCGCGCGGACCGGTAGCAGCGCCATCGGCCCCCGCGAGTCCTGCCGTCCACCCCGGACACCGCCGCCGTCGCCCCCCGGCACGACTCCGGGCGGCCCGTGACGCCACCTGTCGGGCGGTCCGTGACGGCTCCGGTCCGGGTGCGCCGTGACGCGGTGCCCCTCCCACTCGCGGTGCACGGTCACGATGTGGATACGTACGGCTGCTGTCCGGACCGTGTCCGGTGAAGTCCGGGCTGTCGGGGCGGCCCGGCAGACGCCCCGTCAGGACCACGGCGTCCCCGCAGATCCGACAGGGCGCGCCCCCGCGCGTACGCAGCGAACAGCCGCACCCGCCCTCGCTGTACCTTCGACCTCACGCCGATGAGGAGAGTGTGATCGTGAGCAAGTACGTGCGGCCGGCGGCCGAGGGCGCCGACCCCTTCGGTACCGCCCGCCTCCGCCGTGGTGTCCTCGACGCCTGGGCCACCAGCCCCGCCCGGTTCCGCGAGGACGCCAACGCCGAGGAGGACCTCGCACTCGGCGGTTACCGGGACCGGCTCGTGGTCGAGCTGGCCCAGAACGCCGCCGACGCCGCCGCCCGCGCCCGCGTCCCCGGCCGGCTCCGCCTCACGCTCCGCGACAACGTGCTGATCGCCGCGAACACCGGCGCCCCCCTCGACGCGGTCGGCGTCGAGTCCCTGTCCACTCTGCGCGCCTCCGCGAAGCGGGACCGGGACGACGAGCACGGGACGGCCGGAACGGTCGGACGCTACGGCGTCGGTTTCTCCGCCGTCCTCTCCGTCACCGACGAGCCCGCGATCGTCGGACGGCACGGCGGCGTCCGCTGGTCCCTCGCAGAGGCGCGCGAGCTGGCCGATCAGACCGCCCGGCACAGCCCCGGGCTCGGCGACGAGGTGCGCCGCCGCGACGGCCACGTACCCCTGCTGCGCCTGCCGTTCGCCGCCGAGGGCACCGCCCCGGACCCGTACGACACCGCCGTGATCCTCCCGCTGCGCGACGCGGCCGCCGCCGGACTGGCCGAGCGGCTCCTCGACGCCGTGGACGACGCCCTGCTGCTCGCCCTGCCGGGCCTGGAGGAGGTCGTGGTCGAGATCGCCGGGGACAAGCCGCGCACCCTGCGCCGGAGCACCGAAGGCGCCGTCACCGTCGTGGAGGACTCCCGCGACGGACGCACCCGCTGGCGCACCGCCTCCGCGCACGGCCCCCTCACCCCCGAACTGCTCGCGGACCGCCCCGTCGAGGAACGGCTGCGCCCGCACTGGTCGGTGACCTGGGCCGTGCCCGAGGACGCCGAGGGGCACCCCGTGCGCCCCCGCACCAGCCCCGTCCTGCACGCCCCCACCCCCAGTGACGAGCCCCTCGGCGTCCCCGCCCTGCTCATCGCGTCGTTCCCGCTGGACACCACCCGCCGGCACACCGCCCCGGGACCGCTCACCGACTTCCTGGTCCAGCGCGCCGCCGACACCTACGCCGAACTCCTCGCCGCCTGGCGCCCGGTGACCGAGGGCGCCATCGACCTCGTCCCCGGCCCGCTCGGCAAGGGCGAACTGGACGGCGCGCTGCGCCAGGCCGTGCTCGACCGTCTCCCGCGCACCGCGTTCCTGCCTCCGGCCGTCGCGCCCGGCGAGGACGACGACCTGCCCGAGGCGCTGCGTCCGAGGGACGCCGAGATCGTGGAGGGCGCGGGCGCGCAGACCGTACGGGTCCTCGCCGAGGTGCTGCCCACCCTGCTGCCCGCAGGACTTGAGCGGCGCCCCGAACTGCGCGCGCTCGGTGTCGCCCGCCTGCCCCTCGCCGACGCCGTCGACCGGCTCGCCGGTCTGGAGAAGGACCCGGAGTGGTGGTGGCGGCTCTACGACAGCCTCGCCGGGATCGACCCCGACCGGCTCTCCGGGCTGCCCGTGCCGCTCGCCGGGACCGGCCGGACCACCATCGGCCCACGCCAGGTGCTGCTGCCCACCCCGGACACCGCCGCCGTGGACCCCGAGGTGCTCGGCCGCCTCGGCCTCAAGGTTGCCCACGCGGACGCCGCGCACCCGCTCCTGGAGAAGCTGGGCGCGCTGCCCGCCACCCCGCGCGCGGTGCTCACCACCCCGCAGGTACGGGCCGCCGTGGCCGCCTCGCTGGACGACGGCGGCGGAGCGCTGTGGGAGGAGGACGCCCCCGACGCGGAGGAACTGGCCGACACCGTGCTGGCGTTGGTGCGCGACGCGGGGCTGGAGCCAGGCGACGAGCCCTGGCTCGGCGCGCTCGCCCTGCCCGACGAGGACGGCGAACTCGCCCCGGCCGGTGAACTCGTCCTGCCCGGCAGCCCGTTCGCCCGTGTCATCCGCGACGGAGAACTGGCCGCCGTGGACATGGACTTGGCGGAGCGGTGGGGGCAACAGCCTCTGACCGCCTGCGGGGTGCTGGCGGACTTCGCCCTCGTCCGCGCCACCGACGTCGTCCTCGATCCGGACGAACTGGAGCCCCGCGAAGGCGACTTCGCCGAGCCGGACGACGCCGGGCTCCTCGACGCGGTGGACGTGTGGTGCGAGGACATCCTCGACCGCTTCCCGGACAGCCCCGTCCCGCCCGTCGCCACCGAACTCGTCGCCGTGCGCGACCTGGACCTCGTGGACGACGACCGCTGGCCCGAGGCCCTCGCCCTGCTCGCCCAGCCGCCGCTGCGCGACGCCCTCACCCAGCCGGTCCGCGTCCTGCTGCCCGACGGCACCCACGAGGTCGTACGGCCGTACACCGCCTGGTGGCTGCGCGGGCATCCCGTGCTCGACGGCCGCCGCCCGGCCGGACTGCTCGCGGCCGGCGGCGACCCGCTGCTGCGCGGGCTGTACGAGGAGGCGGACGCCACCGGCTTCGAGGACGAGCAGGTGCTGCGCGCCCTCGGCGTACGCACCTCGGTCGCCGCCCTCCTGGACGAGCCCGGCGGCGCCGCCGAACTCCTCGACCGCCTGACCGACCCCGACCGCCCGGTCACCCCCGCTCAACTGCACGGCCTCTACAGCGCGCTGGCCGATCTCGACCCGGAGCAGGTGACCCTGCCGGACGAGGTGCGCGCGGTGACCGACGGCCGTGTGACCGTCGTGGACGCGCGGGACGCGGTGGTCGTCGACTCGCCCGACCTGCTGCCCTTCACCTCCGGCGTGCCACTGCTGCCGGTACGCCCCGCGCGCGCGGCGGAGCTGGCCGAGCTGTTCCAGGTGCGGCGGCTGAGCGAGTCCGTCACGGGTGCGGTGGACTCCGAGGGCGCCGAGCACGACGTACCGGACGCGGTGCGGGTGCTGCTCGGGTCGCGCACCCCGGCTCGGTACGTCGAGCACGACGAACTCGTCGTGGACGGCGTGGAGATCGACTGGCGGCTCACCGACGACGGCGTGCTGCACGCGGCCACGCTGGAGGGTGTCGCGGCCGGTCTCGCCTGGGCGGCGGGGCAGTGGCCGCGGCGGTTCGAGGTGGCGGCGCTGCTCGAGGACCCTTCGCGGACGGAGGAGTTGGCGCGGGACCGCTGGTTCGACTGAGCGGAAGCGCGGGTGGGGGCGGAGCGGAATCCGATCTTCACCAAGTCACTTCAGAATCCTCGACATCCGTACAACCATTCGTCCCAGGCGTACGTCTGATCGGGTGAGCCAACAGGCTCCCCAGATCTCTGGGCTCCGGGAGGCGTTGGCATCCCGGAGCCCCATTACGCAGGGGAACGCACATGCGCATTCGCGCCACCGTGGCCGCCGTCACCGGCGCCGTGGCCCTCTCTGCCTTCGCCGGCACGGCCGCTCACGCCGCTGGCAACGACTCCGCCTACCAGGCGGCAGCCGTCAAGCTCGTCCAGGGACTGCACGCCGACGCCGCCAAGCAGGGCGTCCGCACCGCGCCGACCGACGGCGAGCCGTACACCCTGAACGCCACCTTCTCCAACTTCAAGATCGCCAAGGCGATCAAGGTCGGCACCACGAACCAGGTCTCCGTGCCCGTCAGCTACACGCTGACCCACGGCGCGGACGTGGACGTCCAGGCCGACGACTTCATCTCCTACGCGGCCCTCTACAAGGGTTCGTACGACGAGCCGGACAACGTGCTCTTCGGTGACGACGTGGCGGCCACCTGCACCGTGGTGACCGACACCTCCGCCACCTGCACGGGCACGATCGACATCCACCCCGGCGACGGCGAGCTGTGGAACTCCGACGCGGGTTCCTGGAAGGGTGCCGCGGTCGCGGTCGCCTTCAACGGCCAGGACCCGGAGACCGGCGACATCTCCAAGATCGGCGTCGCCGACAAGGGTGGTCTGACCACCACTTCGGTCCTGCGCAACTCCCGCCTCACCACCAACGCCTCCCCCGAGCCGGTGAAGAAGGGCGCGACCATCACGGTCACCGGCGCCCTGACCCGCGCCAACTGGGAGGACAACAAGTACCACGGCTACACCAAGCAGTCGGTGCAGCTCCAGTACAAGAAGAAGGGCGCCTCCAGCTACACCACGCTGAAGACCGTCACCTCCGACTCCAAGGGCAACCTGAAGACCACCGTCAAGGCGTCCGCCGACGGTTACTTCCGCTACAACTTCGTCGGCACCTCGACGACCCCGGCGATCGCTTCGACCTCCGACTTCGTCGACGTGAAGTAAGCCGCACCCCACAGCAGTTCACCCCCGGCCCCGAAGGCAGCCAGCCTCCGGGGCCGGCGGCGTGTCCGCGAAGTGCCTCAGGCGGAGTCCGTGGGGCGGGCTTGACCTGGGGATCAAGTTCTCTTGACTTCGAGGCTGACCTGGCAATACGTCGGCAAAATTCGATCAGGTGTGGCAGTCGGCGTACAACTTGGCGGGCCCGCCATGAATCTGATCACCCGAGTCGACCGACTCACCGAACTTTTCTCCCTCCTAGGGAACACACATGCGCATTCGTGCCTCCGTGGCCGCCGTCACCGGCGCCCTGGCGCTCTCCGCGTTCGTCGCGCCCGCCGCACACGCGGACCCCATGCCGTACACCCTCAACGTCGGCTTCTCGAACCTGAAGATCGCCTCGTCGATGAAGGTCGGGACGACGAACGAGGTCAGCACGACCTACACGTACACCCTGACGTACGGCTCGGACGTCAACATCAAGGCGTCCGACTTCTACACCGACGCCTACCTCTACCGCGGGGACCTGGACGACCCGTCCGCCACCGTCGAGGGCGACGACTACGCCACCTGCACGGCGTCCACCACCACCGCGGGCACCGCCACCTGCACCGGCACCGTCGACGTCTACCCCGCCGACGGCGATCTGGTGAACGCCGACGCCGGCAAGTGGTCCGTGGCCGCCGAGGCCACCGCGCTCAACGGTCAGGACGAGAACAACCCCGACTGGAGCAAGGTCGGCTTCGCCGAGAAGGGCGGCCTGGCCACCACCAGCCTGCTGCGCTACTCCAAGCTCACCGTCAACGCCTCCCCGGAGCCGGTGAAGAAGGGCGCGACCATCACGGTCACCGGCGCCCTGACCCGCGCCAACTGGGAGGACCACAAGTACCACGGCTACACCGGCCAGTCGGTCCAGCTCCAGTTCAGGAAGAGCGGCACGACCACCTACACCACCGTCAAGACGGTGACCTCGGACTCGTACGGCAACCTGAAGACCACCGTCACCGCCGCGAGCGACGGCTACTGGCGCTACAACTTCGCCGGCACCTCCACCACCCCCTCGGTCAAGGCGACCGGCGACTACGTGGACGTGCAGTAACCCCGTAGGTGAGCACGGCCCCGCCTAGGCGGGGAAGCGGCGGTCGACCCATCTCCACACGAGTTCGAGGGCGGCCGCCGCCACCGCCGCGATCCCCACCGCGGCCCACGGCATCGTGTTCCCCACCAGGCGCAGCGCGAAGAAGTCCTGCAGCCAGGGCACGGTCAGCACGAACAGGAACGCGATCCCCATCGCCACCACCAGCGCGATCCGCCACCACGTGTAGGGGCGGGCGATGATGGCGAGCACCCACATGGAGACCAGGAACAGGGTCAGCGTCGCCGCACTGGTCTCGGCCGACAGCGCCCCCGCGCCCGTGTAGTGGTGCCGGGCGAGCAGATACGTCACGAACGTCGCGACCCCCGCCACCAGCCCGCCGGGTATCGAGTACCGCATGACCCGGCGCACGAAGTGCGGCCGCGCCCGCTCCGTGTTCGGCGCGAGGGCCAGGAAGAAGGCCGGGATGCCGATGGTGAGGGTGGACAGCAGGGTCAGATGCCGGGGCAGGAACGGGTACTCCACCTGCCAGCACACCACCAGCAGCGCGAGCAGCACCGAGTAGACGGTCTTGACCAGGAACAGCGTCGCCACCCGGGTGATGTTGCCGATCACCCGCCGGCCTTCCGCGACCACCGAGGGCAGCGTCGCGAAGCTGTTGTTCAGCAGCACGATCTGCGCCACCGCGCGCGTCGCCTCCGAGCCGGAGCCCATCGAGACCCCGATGTCGGCGTCCTTCAGCGCCAGCACGTCGTTGACCCCGTCGCCGGTCATCGCGACCGTGTGCCCCTCCGACTGGAGCGCGCCGACCATCTCCCGCTTCTGGCGCGGGGTGACCCGCCCGAACACCGTCGCCCGGTCCATCGCCCTGGCCATCTCCGGCAGCTCGGCGGGCAACTGCCGTGCGTCCACCGCGGCGCCCCCGAGCCCCAGCTTGTGCGCGACCGCGCCCACCGACACAGCGTTGTCCCCGGAGATGATCTTGGCGTGGACGTGCTGGTCGGCGAAGTAGCGCAGGGTGTCGGCCGCGTCCGGGCGCAGCCGCTGCTCCAGCACCACCAGGGCGACGGGACGGGCACCCTCGGCGGGTTCGGGTGCGTCCAGCCCCCGTGCGGCGCGGGCCAGCAGCAGCACCCGCAGCCCCTGCTCGTTGAGCCGTGAGGTCTCCGCGAGCGCCGGGTCGTCCGCGCCGAGCAGCACGTCGGGCGCGCCCAGCAGCCACGTGCTCACCTGCCCGTCGCCCTCGCTGAACGTGGCTCCGCTGTACTTCCGCGCGGAGGAGAAGGGCAGCGCCTCCACACACCGCCACTCCTCGCTGTCCGGATAGGCGTCGATGATCGCCTGGAGGGAGGCGTTGGGGTGCGGGTCGGCCTCGCCCAGGGCGCCGAGCACCTTGCGCGCGTGCTCCTCGTCGGCGCCGTTCAGCATCCTGAGCGCGGAGACGTCCATGCCGCCCTCGGTGAGGGTGCCGGTCTTGTCCAGGCACACCGTGTCCACCCGGGCCAGGCCCTCGATCGCGGGCAGCTCCTGCACCAGGCACTGCTTGCGGGCCAGCCGGATGACGCCGATGGCGAAGGCCACCGAGGTGAGCAGCACCAGCCCCTCAGGCACCATCGGGATGATTCCGCCGATGGTGCGCGCGACCGAACCCTTGAAGTCGTTGCTCTTCACCACGAGCTGGGTGACGATCAGGCCGAGCGCGGCAGGGACCATCATCCACGTCACGTACTTGAGGATCGTGGAGATGCCGGTGCGCAGCTCGGAGTGGACCAGGGTGAACCGGGACGCCTCCTCCGCGAGCTGCGCCGCGTACGCCTCGCGGCCGACCTTGGTCGCCGTGAAGGCGCCGCCGCCCGCGACCACGAAGCTGCCGGAGAGCAGCCGGTCACCGGTGTGCTTGAGAACCGGGTCCGCCTCGCCGGTGAGCAGCGACTCGTCGATCTCCAGGCCATCGGCCTCGGCGCACACCCCGTCCACCACGATCTTGTCGCCCGGCCCGATCTCCACCAGGTCGTCCAGCACGATCGCGCTGGTCGGCACCTCGACGGATCTGCCGTCCCGGCGCACGGTCGGCCGGGCCTCCCCGATCACCGCGAGCGAGTCCAGCGTCTTCTTCGCCCGCCATTCCTGCACGATGCCGATGCCGGTGTTGGCGAGGATCACGAAGCCGAACAGGCTGTCCTGGATGGGCGCGACGAACAGCGTGACGATCCACAGCACGCCGATGATCGCGTTGAACCGGGTGAACACGTTCGCCCGCACGATCTCGGAGAGGGAGCGGCTGCTGCGCACCGGTACGTCGTTGACCTGACCGCGTGCCACCCGTTCCGCGACCTGCGCGCGGGTCAGTCCCGCCGAGCGCGTGCCGGGCGGCGCGACCGGGTGCACGGGGTCCAGTCCGGCGCCCGCGTCGATATGCGTCATGCCTCGACGTTACGTGCGGACGGCCCGGATCACCTGCCGAGTGACCGGAATTCGGGGACGGCTCAGGGGCGCCCCCGGCGTGAACCGGGGGTACCCCTGAATCCGTTCCGGGGCGAGTCGCAAAGCCCCGCCCCGTCAGCGCGTGGCGCCCCTCGCCGTCAGCGCAGCGCAGGCGGCGCCGCCTCCGCCGAGGTGCCCCAGGCCGAGGGCGTCCCGCCCACCGCGAAGGCCAGCGAGCGGTGTGCCCGCAGGTCGGCGGTGGTCAGATAGGTCCGCCCGTAGGCGGCGCCGTCGAGCCGGGCCGACCGGATGTAGCGGGCGTCGGCCGAGGTGCCGGGCGCGCTGATCGTGAGCCGGCCGTGCGGGAAGTACCGGCGGTCCAGGGTGAGGTCCACGCGGTCGAAGACGGGGGTGGACAGGCCCCAGGTGTCGTAGCCCGGCTGGACGGGGAAGACGCCGATGGACGACAGCACGTTCCACGCGGACATCGTGCCGAGGTCGTCGTTGCCGGTCATGCCGGTCGGACCGTCCGTGAACAGGGTCAGCGCCGCGTGCACCACGTCGGTGGTCTTCCACGGCTGGCCGGTGGAGAGATAGGTGTACGGCGCGATGAGGTCGGGCTCGTTCTGCGGGTTGTACTTGTCCGCGTTGTAGTAGTCGTACGGCCCGTTCACCCAGGTCTCCCGCGCGGTCTTCGCCGGGTCCTTCAGCAGGTCGGCGTAGGCGAAGAAGGAGTCGAGGCGGTCGTTGGCGGCCTGCTTGCCGCCGATCAGGTCCACCATGCCGGGCAGGTCCTGCGGGACCAGCCACTGGTACTGCCACGAGGTGCCCTCGTGGAAGCCCTCGCTCTGCGCGGGGTCGGCCGGACCGGTGAAGGCGCCCGAGGCGTCGCGGGCCCGGAAGAAGCCGGTCGAGGGATCGAAGACGCGGCGGTAGTTCTGGGCGCGGGCGGCGTAGCGGGTGGCGTCGGCGCGGTGCCCGAGGTCACGGGCCATCTGGGCGAGCATCGCGTCGGAGAGCGCGTACTCCAAGGTGGCCGAGGCGCCGTGGTCGTAGTCGGAGTCGCCGGGCTTGGCGTGCGGACGGTCCTTGACGTAGGGGGCGAAGCCGTCGGCGATGTACTCCTTGTTCGCCTCGCGCCCCACGGCGGGGGAGCCGGCCGGGGGCACTCCGTCGGCGTTCTTCTTCAGCGCCTTGTACGCCCGCTCCTCGTACCCCTTGAGCAGGCCCTGCTGGTAGGCGTTGGTGAGGAAGGGGGTGACCGGGTCGCCGGTCATGATGTTCGTCTCGACCGTGCCGTAGCCCCACTTGGGCAGCCAGCCGCTCTCCTCGTCGATGTGGACGACGGAGATCGCCATGTCCCGTGCCTCGCGCGGCGCGAGCAGGGAAAGCAGCTGGGACTGGGTGCGGTAGGTGTCCCACAGGGACCAGTTCTGGTAGTAGGTGAAGCCCTTGGCGCGGTGGATCTTCTGGTCCCAGCCGGTGTAGCGGCCGTCCGTGTCGCTGCCGACGTTCGGCGCGAGGAACGAGCGGTACAGCGAGGAGTAGAAGGTGCGGCGCAGGGTGTCCTCGCCGCCCTGGACGCGTACGTCGTCCAGTCTGTCCTCCCAGGCCCGCCGCGCGGCCGTGCGCACCGTGTCGAAGGACCGGCCGCCCTCCGCGCGCAGGTTGACGGCCGCGCCGCGCGCGTCCACGTAGGAGAGCGCGGTGGTCGCCTCGACGGTGCGGTCCTTGGTGGTGTCGAAGCGGACGTACGCGCCGTCCGCGCCGGTCTTCGCGCCGTCGCTGACCGTGGAGCCGGTCCAGGTGCCGTGGGCGGTGAAGGGGCGGTCGAAGTGCGTGATCGTGTACAGGGTGTACGGCACGGTGTCCTGGCAGAAGCCGCGCCCGGTGAGCGTGGTGCGCACGGTGTGGTCGTCCAGGATCTCGACCTTGGTGGCGACCTTGCCGTGCAGCGACTGGGCCGCGTTGACCAGCACGTTCGCCTTGGTGGTGGCGGGGAAGGTGTAGCGCTGCACGCCGGTGCGGGCGGTCGCGGTCAGCTCGGCCTCGATGCCGCTGTCCAGACCGACGCGGTAGTAGCCGGGGCTCGCGCTCTCGTCGTCGTGGCTGAACTTCGCGGCATAGCGCGCGTAGTCGGTGGTGGTGACGTCACCGGTGGTGGGCAGGACGGGCAGATCGCCGCCGAGGCCGCAGCCGACGCCCGAGAGGTGGACCAGGGAGAAGCCTCTGATGTGGTCCTGGGCGTAGTCGTAGCCGGTGTTGTGGCCGGTGTCGGGGGAGAGCTGCACCATGCCGAAGGGCACGGCGGCGCCCGGATAGGTGTTGCCCTCGTTCTGGGTGCCGATGAAGGGGTTGACGAGATCGGTCAGCCGGGTGCCTGCGGGCGGGCCGGCCTGTGCGGTGGCGGGGGCGGCGAACAGCGCGGTCGCCGCCAGCGTCCCGGCCAGGCACAGGCCGATTTGCCGTGTCCATGTCATTTAGACCTCTGGGGAAGCGGGTCGGACTTGCTCGGGGAGGCGTAAGGCAACGTTGTCAGCGGTGCGGAACAACGTTGTCATCGGACAGCAGTGGGCATGACAACACGGAATCCGCATTCCGTCCAGGGGTCTCGCACGAGGGTCTTTCGAGCCGCTCCGGCCGCGCCGTCACTTCACCGGCACGGGTCGGGTCACTCGACCGGCACGGCCTCCCGCGCCGCGTCCCGCTTGATCGCGGCGTCCCGCTTGCGGACGTACCAGATGCCGATCAGGCCGAGTCCGGCCCCGGCCAGGCAGGTCCACACCCACCACAGGTGGCCGTGGTCCTCGAACCAGCCGTAGAAGGGCAACTGGACCAGGAAGAGGACGAACCACAGGATCGTGCCGCCGGTGATGGTGCCGACCACGGGCCCCTCCAGGGGCTCCGGCGCTTCGTGCCTGGGTGTCCACTTCGTCATGGCAGACAGCTTACGAGGTGGCCCGGGTCACTCGGCAGGCACTGTTCCGCTCGGATGTTCCGCCGAAATGTACGCGCGGAGTTCGCGATCCGGGGTTCATACGTTCATACTGAAACCGTTTGTCTGTGACCGCTTCTGATCGTAGGAAACTCCAACGGGGCTCGGGGGAACCCCACTGGTGATGAGGAACCGAATGCCCACGTCGGCACCCACCAAGGCCGCCCCCGCCCCTGAGCAGCCGGGCGGTACGCCCGCCTATGGCGCCATCGACCGCTACTTCAAGATCTCCGAGCGCGGCAGCACCGTCGGTCGTGAGATCCGTGGCGGTTTCGCGACCTTCTTCGCGATGGCGTACATCATCGTGCTGAACCCGATCATCCTGAGCAGCGCCAAGGACATGTACGGGCACCACCTGGACAGTGGTCAGCTCGTCACGGCCACCGCGGTCGCCGCGGCGTTCACCACCCTGCTCATGGGCGTGATCGGCAACGTCCCGATCGCGCTCGCCGCCGGTCTCGGCGTCAACACCGTGGTCGCGCTCCAGCTCGCGCCCCGCATGTCCTGGCCCGACGCGATGGGCATGGTGGTCCTCGCCGGCTTCGTCGTGATGCTGCTGGTGGCGACCGGTCTGCGCGAGCGCGTCATGAACGCCGTGCCCTACAGCCTGCGCAAGGCGATCTCCATCGGTATCGGTCTGTTCATCATGCTGATCGGCCTGGTGGACTCCGGTTTCGTCAGCCGCATCCCGGACGTCGCGCAGACCACCGTCCCGCTCCAGCTCGGCGCCGACGGTCACCTCAACGGCTGGCCGGTCCTGGTCTTCATCCTGGGCGTGCTGCTCACCCTCGCGCTGATCGTCCGCAAGGTCCCCGGCGCGATCCTGATCTCCATCGTGGCGATGACCGTCCTCGCAGTGATCATCAACCTGGTCGCCAAGGTGCCTTCCTGGGGTCTGACCACCCCGAAGTGGCCGGGCAACCCCCTCGACACCCCGGACTTCGGCCTGCTCGGCAAGGTCAGCCTGTTCGGCGGTTTCGGCAAGGTCGGCGTCCTGACGGGCATCCTCTTCGTCTTCACCGTCCTGCTGTCCTGCTTCTTCGACGCCATGGGCACGATCATGGGCGTCAGCGACGAGGCCAAGCTGACCGACGCCCAGGGCCAGATGCCCGGCATCAACAAGGTCCTCCTGGTCGACGGTCTCGCCGTCGCGGCGGGCGGCGCCACCTCCTCCTCGGCCACCACCTGCTTCGTCGAGTCCACGGCGGGCGTCGGCGAGGGTGCCCGCACGGGTCTGGCGAACGTGGTCACCGGCGCGTTGTTCGCCGTCGCGCTGTTCCTCACCCCGATCGCCACCATGGTGCCCTCACAGGCCGCCACGCCCGCGCTGATCGCGGTCGGCTTCCTCATCCTTGCGGGCTCGGTCCGCGAGATCGACTGGGCCGACTTCACCATCGCCATCCCGGCCTTCGTGACCATGGTGATGATGCCGTTCACCTACTCGATCACCAACGGCATCGGCATGGGCTTCATCACCTTCGTGGTGCTGCGCCTGGCGGCCGGACGCGCCCGGGAGGTCCCGGCGGCGATGTACGTCGTCGCGGCGGTCTTCGGCTTCTACTACCTGATGCCGGCACTGGGCCTGACCTGACGGGTGGCCCGAAGGGGAAACACTCCCCGGGGCCACCCCCGGCACCCGGCCCGGTCAGGGCACTACGGGGTCACACGAGGCGTCACGAGCCTCCGGTGTGGCCCCGTAGAACTTTTCCGTCTCCTCCACCGCGTTCTGGAAGCGCTCGTCGAAGTCGTCGCGGACGAGCGTGCGGATCACATAGTCCTGCACGCTCATTCCCCTCTTGGCCGCACGGTCCCGGAGCCTCTCTAGCAGCTCCCCGTCTATCCGCAGGCTGAGCACACTGGTCCCCATGCGTACGAGGGTCGCCACATCCGGCCACCCGATGGGTCACTTTTCGCAACCGACTCACTCTTATGGGTGATCTATGCCTCCAGTGGCGCGCATCACGGGCATCGCGGTGCACCCCCGTTGTTCTTTAGTCAGAGTAATGAGTTACGCTAAAGACATGCCGGACCTCACCCATGGCGACGACTCGGCCGCCGTGAACTCCCTCCGCTCCGCAGTGATGCGGCTGTCCCGTCGGCTCAAGCACCAGCGTGTCGACGAGTCGCTGAGCCCCACCGAGATGTCGGTGCTCGGCACCCTTTCCCTGTGTGGCCAGGCCACGCCGGGCGAGCTGGCCCGCAAGGAGCACGTCCAGCCGCCGTCGATGACCCGCATCGTCGCGCTGCTGGAGGCCAAGGGCCTGGTCCGGCTCGAGCCGCACCCCGAGGACCGCCGCCAGAAGGTGGTCACCAGGACCGAGCAGGCCGAGACGATGCTCGAGGAGAGCCGTCGCAAGCGCAACGCGTTCCTGGCCGGCCTGGTCGAGGGCCTCGACGAGGACGAGTGGGCCGCCCTGCGCGCCGCCGCCCCCGTGCTGGAGAAACTCGCGCATCTGTAAGCCAAGCAGTACCCGCAAGGAGGCGACCTTTTGAGTACGGGCCCCGGAGCAGCTTCCGTCCCCGCACCGACCACCCCTACGAACCCCGCGCCCGCCAAGTCCTCGATGTTCAGCTCGCTGAAGGTCCGGAACTACCGGCTGTTCTTCATCGGCCAGGTCGTCTCCAACACCGGCACCTGGATGCAGCGCATCGCCCAGGACTGGCTCGTACTCAGCCTCACCGGCTCCTCCGCCGCCGTCGGCATCACCACCGCCCTGCAGTTCCTGCCGATGCTCCTCTTCGGCCTCTACGGCGGTGTCCTCGTCGACCGGCTGCCCAAGCGCCCCACGCTGCTGGTCACCCAGACCGCCATGGCGCTCACCGGCCTCGCGCTCGCCCTGCTCACCCTCTCCGGACACGTCCAGGTCTGGCACGTCTACGTCGCCGCGTTCGCGGTCGGTCTCGCCACGGTCGTGGACAACCCGGCCCGGCAGTCCTTCGTCTCCGAGATGGTCGGCCCCGACCAGCTCCAGAACGCGGTCAGCCTGAACTCCGCGAACTTCCAGTCCGCCCGGCTCGTCGGCCCCGCCGTCGCCGGACTGATGATCACCGGCGTGGGCACCGGGTGGGCGTTCCTCTTCAACGGCCTGTCCTTCGTCGCGCCCATCGCGGGCCTGCTGCTGATGCGCGCCCGCGAACTCCACCCCGGCCGCCGTGCGCCGCGCGGCAAGGGCCAGTTGCGCGAGGGTCTGCGTTATGTCGCGGGGCGTCCCGACCTGATCTGGCCGGTCGTCCTGGTCGGCTTCGTCGGCACCTTCGGCTACAACTTCCCAGTCTGGCTCTCCGCCTTCGCGGACAACGTCTTCCACGCGGGCGCGGGCGCCTACAGCCTCTTCAACACCCTCATGGCCGTCGGCTCCCTCGGCGGCGCCCTGCTCGCCGCGCGGCGCGGCACGGCCCGGCTCCGGGTGCTGATCGCCGCCGCGATCGGGTTCGGCGCGCTGGAGACGGTGGCGGCGGTGACGCCGCAGTACTGGCTGTTCGCGGCGCTCATGGTGCCCATCGGCATCTTCGGCCTCACGGTCAACGTCACCGCGAACACCGCCGTGCAGATGGGCACCGACCCGGCCATGCGCGGCCGGGTGATGGCCCTGTTCATGATGGTCTTCATGGGCGGCACCCCGCTGGGCGCCCCGCTCGTCGGCTGGATCACCGACGCCTACGGCGCCCGGGTGGGCTTCGCGGCCGGCGGCCTCGTCTCGGTAGCCGCGGCGACCGCGATCGGCCTGGTCCTGGCCCGGGTCGGCAATCTGCGCCTGGCTCTCGGCTGGCACCGGGGACATCCGAGCCTGCGCTTCGTCCCGCGCGAGCGGGAGGAAGAGCGGGAGGAGCTGACGGCGGCCGCCTGAGGTCCCCGTAGGGACAGGCCCTAGACCCGGCGGGTCAACACCAGCCCCGGCCACTCCTTCTCCCCGACGGTGAAGGACTCGGCCGGGGCGAAGCCGTTCTCCTCGTAGAAGGCGACCAGCTTGCCGTCGTCGCCCGCGTAGCAGTCGACGCGCAGCAGGCAGACCCCGGCGCGGCGGGTCTCCTCCACGGCGTGGGCGATGAGCGCGGCTCCGGCGCCGTGGCCCTTGAAGCGGCGGTCGGAGGTCAGGACCTGGAGGTAGCGCTCGGGCTCGTCGGCGGGGGCCACGTAGTGCGTGGGGGAGTCCGCCAGGACCATCGCGGCGGCCGCCTCGCCGTCCACCTCCGCGATCCAGAGCACGCCGTGCGCCACGCACTTCTCGATCTTCGCCACCGCCGCCGGGTCCTCGGACCACGGGCTGCTGCCCCACTGCCCGGTACGGCCCTGGGCGGCCAGCCAGGCCACCGCGCTGTCGAACATCCCGAGGACCAGCGGTACGTCCGCCGGGCCGCCCTCCCGCATCCTGATCGTCATGCCCTCATCATGCGGATGTCCTGCGGCCATGTCTGCCAAGGTGAGGACATGAGACTCTTCGCCGCCGTCCTGCCCCCGGAGGACGCCGCGGCCGAGCTGGCCGCCGAGGTCGCGCTGCTGCGGAAGCTGCCCGGCGCGGACGAACTGCGCTGGACCGGCCGCCCCGGCTGGCACTTCACCCTCGCCTTCTACGGCGAGGTCCCCGACGAACTCGTCCCCGCCCTCTCCGAGCGGCTGGCCCGGGCCGCCCACCGCACCGCGCCCTTCCCGCTCGCGCTCGCGGGCGGCGGCCGCTTCGGGGGCGGCAAGGCGCTGTGGACGGGCGCGCACGGCGACGTGACGGCCCTGCGCCTGCTGGCCGAGCGGGCGCGGTCGGCCGGGCGCAAGGCGGGCGTCGGCCACGAGGAGCACCGGCGTTACCAGCCCCACCTGACCCTCGCGCGGGGCCGGGGCACCGTGGACCTCCGCCCGTACACCGACGCCCTCGCGGACTTCGGCGGCCGCGCCTGGACCGTAGACGCGCTCACCCTGGTCCGCAGTAACCTGCCGACCTCCGGCGTGCCCGGCGAGCAGCCCCGGTACGAGGCGGTCGCCCGCTGGGTCCTGGGCGCCTCCGGTTAGGCTCGTTCCCGTGGACCCGAAAACCCGGAACCGGATCATGGCCGGTGCGCTCGTTCTCATGCTGGTGGTCGTCGCCGTGGCGGCCCTCCGCTAGCGGGGCCGCTCCGCGGTGTGTCCGGGAGCGGCCTCACTGTCGTGCCGACGGCGCTCTCGTGCCGCTACCGGGCCCGCCGCTACCAGGCGAACGCCTCCGGCGAGGGTCCCGGACCCGGGAAGATCTCGTCCAGGCCCGTCAGTACTTCCTCGCTCAGTTCCAGCTCCACCGCGCGCAGCGCGGACGCGAGCTGGTCCGCCGTGCGCGGTCCGACGATCGGACCGGTGACGCCGGGCCGCGTCAGCAGCCAGGCCAGCGCGACCTCGCCGGGCTCCAGGCCATGCTTGGCCAGCAGTTCCTCGTACGCCTCCAGGCGCGTGCGGACGGCAGCGTTCGCGAGCGCGTCGGCGGCGCGGCCCGAGGTGCGGCGGCCGCCCTCGGCCTCCTTGCGGATGATCCCGCCGAGCAGTCCGCCGTGCAGCGGCGACCAGGGGATGACACCGAGCCCGTACTCCTGGGCGGCCGGGATGACCTCCATCTCGGCGCGCCGCTCCTCCAGGTTGTACAGGCACTGCTCGCTGACCAGGCCGATGGTGTTGCCGCGCCGCAGCGCGGTCTCGTTCGCCTGGGCGATCTTGTAGCCGGGGAAGTTGGAGGAGCCCGCGTAGAGGATCTTGCCCTGGGTGACCAGGACGTCGATCGCCTGCCAGATCTCATCGAACGGCGTGTGCCGGTCGACGTGGTGGAACTGGTACAGGTCGATGTAGTCCGTCTTCAGCCGCTTCAGGCTGGCGTCCACCGCGCGGCGGATGTTCAGCGCGGAGAGCTTGTCGTAGTTGGGCCACACCTCGCCTTCCGCGCCCATGTTCCCGTAAACCTTGGTGGCCAGTACGACTTTCTCGCGCCGCTCGCCGCCCTTGGCGAACCAGTTGCCGATGATCTCCTCGGTACGGCCCTTGTTCTCACCCCAGCCGTACACGTTCGCCGTGTCGAAGAAATTGATCCCCGCGTCCAGCGCCGCGTCCATGATCGCGTGACTGTCCGCCTCGTCGGTCTGCGGCCCGAAGTTCATGGTCCCCAGCACCAGCCGGCTGACCTTCAGTCCCGTACGTCCAAGCTGCGTGTACCTCATGCCTCCCTAGCCAACGACTTGGAGTGCGCTCCAGGCAAGCGGGTGGGGTCAGCCGCGGTTGGTCAGACGGGTCCCGCCGCGTACGGCTTGCCCACCGCCCACGCCTCGTGCATCGCTCCCGCGAACGCCGCCGCGATCCGGTGCTCCCCGCTCGTGTTGGGATGCGTGCCGTCGTAGGTGTCGGTGTGGATGTCCCAGCCGCTCGGTGTGGAGGCCAGCAGCAGCGGCGCGCGGGGTCCGTCCAGGTCGGCGACCGTTTTGGCGAGGAGGGTGTTGAAGAGGGTGACCTGGTCGGCGAAGGGGGCGTCCTCGGCGGCGCGGACGTTGGGGATCACCGGGAGCAGGACCATACGGACGCGGGGGCGGGCCTCGCGGGCGGCGGTGACGAACGCCCGGACGTTGTCCGCCGTCTGGTCGGCGTTGGTGTAGAAGCCGAGGTCGATCAGGCCGAGGGAGACGAGGAGGACGTCGGCGCGGTGGGCGCGGACCGCGTCGCCGATCAGGGGGGCCATGTGGAGCCAGCCCTCGCCCCACCCGGCGAGGTGCGCGCGGGGGAAGTCGGGGTCGGCGTACTCGTAGGAGTCGGCGGACTGCGTGGCCTGGTCGTAGAGCGTCTCGCGGGGGCCGACGATCTGGAAGGGGCCGTCGTACGTCGTGCGCAGGTGCTGCCACATCCGGTACCGCCACGTGTGTTCGCCCGCGCTCCCGATCGTCATGGAGTCACCTACGGGCATGAACCTGAGCATTCGCTCATCATGGATGATCGCGGGGCCGGCCGGGGAATCGGGAGGGGTGTGAGGCCCGCCACGGGGAGGGCGGACGACTCGCCCGGTGAACCCCCGCGCGGAGTGGCACGCTTGGCTCATGCGCCGACCGTTCGCCCTGCTCGCCGGGGCCCTGCTCGCGGGGGCCTGCGCGCTGCCCGCGTCCGCCGCCGACGGGGACCAGGGGTTCACCATCAAGGACCCGAGGATCACCGAGTCCAGCGGCCTGGCCGCCTCCCGGCAGCACCCCGGGATCTACTGGACCCACAACGACAGCGACGACGGCCCGTATCTGTACGCCGTCGACAGCGCGACCGGCAAGACCGTCGCCACGGTGACCCTGCGCGGCATCGGCTCCCCGCGCGACGTCGAGGCCATCTCCATGGGCCCCGGCAACCAGCTCTACGTCGGCGACATCGGCGACAACTTCCACGGCCGCTGGCCCTACGTGTGGATCTACCGTCTGCCCGAGCCGAAGACGCTCAAGGACCAGACGATCACGGCGACGCAGTACGTGGTCAAGTACTCCGACGGCCCGCGGGACGCCGAGTCGCTCGTCGTGGACCCGAAGACGGGGCGCGCGTACATCATCGACAAGAACGAGGACGGCGGTCATCTCTACGAGGGCCCCGCCCGGTTGTCCTCCTCGGGCACGAACATCTTCCGCCCGGTCGCCACGGTCGACCTGTGGGCCACCGACGCCGCCCTCTCGCCCAACGGCCGGCAACTCGCCGTACGCGGCTACCTCGGCGGCATCTACTACGACTGGAACGGCGGCAGGATCAAACGGAAGGGGCAGCTCGACGTGCCCCTCCAGGGCCAGGGGGAATCCGTCTCCTACTCCGTCGACGGCACGAAGCTGCTCTACGGCAGCGAGGGCGCGGAGAGTTCGGCGCGCGCCCTGGACGCGCCGAAGGGCTCTACGGACGCCTCCTCGTCCAAGTCGCCGTCTCAAGGCGGGGGTTCGGCCTCCGGCGGCGGGTCCGGTTCCGGCGGGAACGTGGGGATGGGCGCCGTCGTCGTGGCCCTCGGCGCGGCCGCGCTGTTCGGGGTGCGGCGGATGCGGCGCAAGGGAGACGGCGCGTAGAAGCGCGCCGGAGGCGTGCGTACGGCAGGGGGCGCCCGGTGTGACACCGGGCGCCCCCTGCCGTCGTTCAACCGGCGGTCAGAGCCGCTCGATCACGTAGTCCACGCACTTCGTGAGCGCCTCGACGTCCGCCGGGTCGATGGCCGGGAACATCGCGACCCGGAGCTGGTTGCGGCCGAGCTTGCGGTACGGCTCGGTGTCCACGATGCCGTTGGCGCGCAGCGCCTTGGCGACGGCGGCCGCGTCGATCTCGTCCGAGAAGTCGATCGTGCCGATGACCTGCGAGCGCTTGCCCGGGTCGGTGACGAACGGGGTGGCGTACTTGGACTCCTCCGCCCAGGTGTACAGCCGGGTCGAGGAGTCCTTGGTGCGGCCGGTCGCGAAGTCCAGACCGCCCTGGCCGTTCAGCCACTCGAGCTGCTCGTTGAGCAGGAAGAGGGTGGCGAGCGCCGGGGTGTTGTACGTCTGGTTCTTGCGGGAGTTGTCGATCGCCGTGGGGAGCGAGAAGAACTCCGGGATGTGGCGCCCGGAGGCGTGCACGCGCTCGGCGCGCTCGATCGCGGCCGGGGAGAAGACACCGATCCACAGGCCGCCGTCGGAGGCGAAGGACTTCTGCGGGGCGAAGTAGTAGACGTCCGTCTGCGCGATGTCGACCGGCAGGCCGCCCGCGCCGGAGGTGGCGTCCACCAGGACGAGTGAACCCTCGTCGGCACCGGCCACGCGCTCGATCGGCATGGCGACACCGGTGGAGGTCTCGTTGTGCGTGAAGGCGTACACGTCCACGCCCGCCTCGGCCCGCGCCTCCGGGTGGGTGCCGGGGTCGGAGGCGATGACGGTCGGCTCGGCCAGCCAGGGCGCGAGCTTGGCGGCCTTGGCGAACTTGGAGGAGAACTCGCCGAAGTTCAGGTGCTGCGACTTGTTCTCGATCAGTCCGTGGGTGGCGATGTCCCAGAACGCGGTGGAGCCGCCGTTGCCGAGGACGACCTCGTAGCCCTCGGGGAGGGAGAACAGGGAGCTGATGCCTTCGCGGACCTGGCCCACCAGGTTCTTGACCGGGGCCTGGCGGTGGGAGGTGCCCAGCAGGGAGCTGCCGGTGGCGGCGAGCGCCGCCAGCGCCTCCGTCCGCACCTTGGAGGGGCCCGCGCCGAAGCGTCCGTCGGCGGGCTTGATGTCAGCGGGGATCTCGATGTCGGCCACGAGTCGGAGCGTATCCGGTGGGCGAAACGGTACGAAGCCCTGTCCGTCGGATGAGACGAGATCTCCGGTTCGTGGACTTGTGGGCTCGTACGACGATCTCAGGAATGGGGAAGGGCTGTGGACAACTTCCGATGCCTGTGAGTGATCGGATGCATGCTGGAGCCACGACGGGTCGGCCGGACCACGACTGGTCCACGGGACCACGAGCGATCTACGGGGGACGGGATGAACTTCGAGGAAGGGCTGGAAGCGGAGCTGCGGCGGGCCGTGCGGGGCGAGGTCGGCTTCGGGGTCACCGACCGCGCCCTCGTGACGATGGACGCGTCCAACTACCGCCGCGTCCCGCTGGGCGTGGTGGCGCCCCGGGACACGGACGACGTGGCGGCGGTGCTGGAGGTGTGCCGGGCGCACGAGGTGCCGGTCGTGGCGCGCGGCGGGGGCACGTCCATCGCCGGGCAGGCCACGGGCACGGGCGTGGTCCTCGACTTCTCCCGGCACATGAACGCCGTGCTGGACCTGGACGCTGGCGCGGGAACGGCCGTGGTCCAGCCCGGCCTGGTCCTCGACCGCCTCCAGGAGGCCGCCGCCCCGCACGGCCTGCGCTTCGGCCCCGATCCGTCCACGCACGGCCGCTGCACTCTCGGCGGGATGATCGGCAACAACTCCTGCGGCTCCCACTCGGTGGCCTGGGGCACGACGGCCGACAGCGTGCGCGAGCTGTCCGTGCTCACCGCGCGCGGCGACCGGCTGCGCCTGGGCCGGAACTGGGCCGGGGCGCCGCCCGGACTGCGCGAACTGGCCGAGGGCGAACTCGCCCGTCTGCGCACCGGCTTCCCGGACCTGCCGCGCCGCATCTCCGGGTACGCCCTGGACGCCCTGCTGCCCGAGAACGGCGCCGACGTCGCCCGCTCCTTCTGCGGCTCCGAGGGCACCCTGGGCATCCTCACCGAGGCGGTCGTGGGTCTGGTCCCGGAACCGCCCGCACGTGCCCTGGCCGTGCTGGGCTACGCCGACGAGAGCGCCGCCGCCGAGGCCGCCCCCGGGCTGCTGCCCCTCGCCCCGCTCACCGTGGAGGGCATGGCCGCCGACCTGATCCGCGCGCCGGCCGGGCTGCCGAAGGGCGGTGCCTGGCTGTTCGTGGAGACGGGCGGGGACACGCCCGGGGACGCACGCGCGCGGGCCGAGGCCGTGGTCCACGCGGCCGACGCGGTGGACGCGCGGGTGGTCACCGACCCGGCCGAACGGCGCACGCTGTGGCGGCTGCGCGAGGACGCGGCCGGCACAGCGACCCGGATGCCGGACGGCACGGAGGCGTGGCCCGGCTGGGAGGACTGCGCGGTGCCGCCCGCCCGGCTCGGCGTCTACCTGCGCGACTTCCGCGCCCTGCTCGCCTCCCACGACCTGCGCGGCACCCCGTACGGCCATTTCGGGGACGGCTGCGTCCACGTCCGCATCGACTTCGACCTGCTCACCGAGGCGGGCGTCGGCCGCTTCCGCCGCTTCTCCGAGGACCTGGCCGACCTGGTCGTCGCCCACGGTGGTTCGCTGTCCGGGGAGCACGGCGACGGACAGGCACGCGCGGAGCTGCTGTCCCGCATGTACGGCGCGGAGACGGTCGGGCTGTTCGAGCGGGCCAAGGCGGTCTGGGACCCCGAGGACCTGCTCAACCCCGGGATACTGGTCCGCCCGGCGCCGCTGGACGCCAACCTGCGCTTCGCCGTCCTGCCGCGCCGCCCGGTGGAGGTGACCTTCGGCTATCCGGCCGACGCCGGCGACTTCCGCGCCGCCGTCCGCCGCTGCGTCGGCGTCGCCAAGTGCCGTACGACAAGCGCGTCCGGGTCCGCCGTGATGTGCCCCTCCTTCCGGGCCACGGGCGAGGAGGCGCACTCCACGCGAGGGAGAGCCCGGCTGCTGCACGAGATGCTCGCGGGCGAGCTGATCACCGACGGCTGGCGCTCCACCGAGGTCAGGGACGCGCTCGACCTGTGCCTGTCCTGCAAGGGCTGCCGCTCGGACTGCCCGGTCGGCGTCGACGTGGCCACCTACAAGGCCGAGTTCCTGCACCACCACTACGCCGGACGCCTCCGCCCCGCCGCGCACTACAGCATGGGCTCGCTCCCGGTCTGGCTGCGCTGGATCGCCCGCACCCGCACCGCGCCCCTGGTCAACGCGCTCGCCTCGGTGCGCCCACTGGCCCGGGCGGCGCGATGGGCGGCGGGGATCGCGGCCGAGCGGGAGGTTCCCCGGGTGGCGGAGCGGACGTTCGGGCAGTGGTGGCGGGGGCGGGCGAGTCCTCGCGACCCGGGCGCCCTGGACGGCGGCGCGTTCGCGGGCCGTGCGGCCCCGGGCGGCACCGGGGACCTCGTGGTCCTGTGGCCGGACACCTTCACCGAGCATCTGTCCCCGTCCGTCGGCCGGGCGGCGGTGCGGGTGCTGGAGGCGGCCGGGCTGCGGGTCGCCCTGCCGCCCACGCTGCGGCTGCGGGGACGCCCGGTCGGGGACGGCCACTCACGCGCGGCGACCGCGCTGCTCCGGGCGCGCCGCGAGCGGGTCTGCTGTGGGCTCACCTACCTCTCCACCGGCCGCCTCGACGCCGCCCGCGCGGTACTGCGCCGCACCCTGGAGCTGATGGAACCGGTGCTGGAGGCGGACGCCCCGGTCGTCGTCCTGGAACCGAGCTGCGCGGCGGCGCTCCGCTCCGACCTGCCCGAGCTGCTGCCCGAGGACCCGCGCGCGGCCCGGCTCGCCGCCTCCGTCCTCACCTTCGCGGAGGCGCTGGAGCGGCACGCGCCCCTGTGGAAGCCGCCCGCCGTGGACCGCCCGGTGGCCGGCCAGACCCACTGCCACCAGCACGCGGTGCTCGGCGACACCGCCGACCGCGGACTGCGCGCGTCGGCTGGGCTGACCGGGGACCTCAGCGGCGGCTGCTGCGGACTGGCGGGCAACTTCGGTTTCGAGAAAGGACACTTCGAGGTCTCCCGCGCCTGCGCGGAGGACCAGCTCCTGCCGGCGGTCCGGCGGGCACCTCCGGACGCCGTGATCCTCGCCGACGGCTACTCCTGCCGCACCCAACTGGCCCAACTGGCCGGCGTCCGCGGGCGCCACCTCGCGGAGGTGCTCGCGGACGCGCTGGACCGGGCGGAAGGAGGGCCGTGAGCGGGAGGAACGGCCGGAGGGGTGCCCTCACGGCGGCGCGCTCGGGGGCGTGCGGGTCCGGGGTGCGGGGCGGTCGGTGCCGGGGCCGGGGGCGGAGCGCGCTCGTAGGGTGAGCGCACAGCGACCGTGAAGGAGTCCCGCGCATGACTCTCACCCTGCGTCCCGTCACCCGAGCCGAGCATCTGTCCTTCGTCGCGTCCCTCCCCTCGGCCAGCCACATGCAGATGCCGTCCTGGGGCGAGGTGAAGCCGGACTGGACGGCGGAGAGCCTCGGCTGGTTCGCCGAGGACGGACGCCTGGTCGGGGTCGGTCTGGTGCTGCTGCGGCCGCTGCCCAAGGTCAGGCGGTATCTGGCCTACCTCCCCGAGGGTCCGGTCATCGACTGGCACGCCCCGGACCTGGAGCGCTGGCTCGCCCCGCTGCTGACCTACCTGAAGTCGCGTGGCGCCTTCACGGTGAAGATGGGACCGCCCGTGGTCGCCCGGCGCTGGAGCCCGGAGGCGGTCAAGGCCGCCATCGCGGACCCGGCCGCGCACCGGCTGTGCGACGCCGAGCCCACCTCGGAGGACCCCCGCGCCCGCGAACTGGCCGACCGGCTGCGCCGCATGGGCTGGCGGCAGGCCGAGCCGGGCGCCGAGGAGGGGTTCGCGGCGGGCCAGCCCCGGTACGTGTGCCAGGTCCCGCTCACCGGGCGCTCCCTGGACGACCTCCACCGCGGTCTCAACCAGCAGTGGCGGCGCAACATCAAGAAGGCCGAGAAGGCGGGCGTCAAGGTCGTGCGCGGCGGCCACGAGGACCTGCCGGCCTTCCACGAGCTGTACACCGAGACCGCCGGGCGCGACCGGTTCGTGCCGCGCCCGCTGCCGTACTTCCAGCGCATGTGGACCGCGCTCACCGCCGAGGACCCCGACCGGATGCGGCTGTACCTCGCGCACCACGACGGGGAGGTGCTGGCGGCGGCGACGATGCTGACCGTCGGGGGCCACGTCTGGTACTCCTACGGCGCCTCCACTTCCCGCAGGCGCGAGGTCCAGCCCAGCAACGCCCTGCAGTGGCGCATGATGACCGACGCCCACGAGAGCGGCGCGCACGTCTACGACTTCCGGGGCATCGGCGACACCGTGGAGGAGTCCGATCACCTCCTCGGCCTGCTGCGCTTCAAGGTGGGCGCGGGCGGCGAGGCGGTGGAGTACGTCGGCGAGTGGGACTTCCCGCTGAACCGGCTGCTGCACAAAGCGCTGGAGACGTATCTGCGCCGCCGCTGAAACCGCTGGTCGCAGGGGTGGGACCAGGGATGGGCGCCGGGTCGCTTCTCAGCATCCGGGACGGTCGGTCGTACAGCCGTGAAATCGCTTCACACACCTGACGGCGGTCCATTACCGTGGACCAGGCAGTACACCATGATGCACAAGATCCGTTCCGAGCCCGACCTCAGGACCGCCCGTGACTCCCGTCAGCACCTCCAGCACGACCACTCCGGCAACCGGCGCGCGGCCGTCGCCGCCGGACGGGCCGGGCGGGTTCGGCTCGCTCGGACCGGTGGGCCTGGTGCTGGCCGGCGGGATCTCGGTCCAGTTCGGCGGCGCGCTCGCGGTGACGCTGATGCCCCGCACGGGCGCGCTCGGCGTGGTCCTGCTGCGGCTGCTCGCGGCGGCCGTGGTGATGCTCGTGGTCTGCCGCCCCAAGCTGCGCGGCCACTCCCGCGCCGACTGGACCACGGTGATCGTCTTCGGTATCACCATGGGCGGGATGAACGGGCTGTTCTACCAGGCGGTCGCGCGTATTCCGCTCGGTCCCGCCGTCACCCTCGAAGTGCTGGGCCCGCTGGCCCTCTCCGTCCTCGCCTCCCGCCGCGCCGTCAACGTGCTGTGGGCCGGGCTCGCCCTCGGCGGTGTCTTCCTGCTGGGCGGGGGCAGCTTCGACACGCTCGACCCCATCGGTATGGCCTTCGCCCTGGGCGCGGGCGCCATGTGGGCGGCCTACATCGTGTTCAGTGCCCGTACGGGCCGCCGCTTTCCGCAGGCCGACGGGCTGGCCCTCGCCATGGCGGTGGCCGCGCTGCTCTTCCTCCCGCTGGGTATCGCCGGTGCGGGCACCCGGCTGCTGAACCCGACCACCATCGCCCTCGGCTCGGCGGTCGCCCTGCTCTCCTCGGTGCTGCCCTACACCCTCGAACTCCTCGCCCTGCGCCGCCTGCCCGCCCCCACCTTCGCCATCCTGATGAGCCTCGAACCGGCTCTCGCGGCCACGGCGGGCTTCCTCGTCCTCGACCAGACGCTGTCCGCCATGCAGGCGGCGGCCATCGCCCTGGTCATCGCGGCGAGCATCGGCGCGGTCCGCACCCAGACGCGCCGCACCTCGGTCCCCACGCGAGCGCCGGAAGCCTGAGCCGAAGCCCGAGCGCGGTCCGGCTCGCCGGTCACTCCAGGGTGGCCAGGGCCGCCCGCGCGTTGTGAGCCGCGATGCCGAGCATGGCCTCGCGGTCGGGGAAGTCGCCGTCGAGGAGGCGCAGGGGGCCCGCGACCAGGGAGAGACGCCGGGCGAGGGCGTAGAGCGCGAGCCGGCCGGGGTCCAGGTCCGGGCGGGCGAGGCGGTCGTGGTGGGCGCCGAAGCGGAGGCGCAGGAAGGCGTGCTCCCACTCCACGTCGAAGTGGAGCAGGCCCTCGATGTCGATGAGGACGGGGTGCCCGTCGGAGTCGAGGAGGACGTGGTCGGGGCCGAGTTCGCCGTGGACGAGGCCGTAGGCCGCGCGGGGGCGGACGCGGGCGCGCAGGTCGTGCAGGCGGGTGGCGAGGCGGTCGTGCGCCGCGTGGATCGTGGTGTCGCGGGAGGCGGCCTCGGTGAGGTCGCGCAGGGCGCGGTCGAGGACGAGCTGTTCGGCGGGGGTGCGGTCGGGATCGACGTCGGAGGGGTGTGGGTTGCCCACACGGCCGTAGTGCGGGGCCTGGGCGTGTCGCATGTGGTCGAGGGCGCGGGCGAGTTCGGCCAGGGGAGCGGCGGCGCGGGCGGGGTCCTCGGTCAGCAGCGACTCCAGGGTGCCGCCGGGGAGGTCCTCGACGACGGCGAGGTCGGCGGTGGGGGAGTCGGTCGTGCCGGAACCGGCTCCTCCCGGGTCGGTCGTGTGGAGCAGCTCCGGGGTGCGGACGCCCGCCTCCTGGAGGGCGCGGTGTGCGGCCAGGTAGGGGGCGAGACCGGTGGCGGGGGTGAGGGGGTCCGTCGGGGATTCACCGCCGTTGTGCGGCCAGAAGTCCTCGTCCGGTGCCCACCGGTAGACGATCACGGCGGCGGGTCCGGTCCCGGCGAGGCGTATCCGGTACACGCCCTTCTTGCTGCCGCCGCGCAGTCGCTCGACGCCGGTGATCTCGGCGGGTACGCCCAGTGCCGTACGCAGGAGTGCCGGCAGGTCGACGGTCGTCGTCAGTTCGCGCATCGGGCGAAGGTACCGGGCGGCGGGGGCGGGGAGGTGGCCGATTTTTATCATGCAAGCACGCTTGATTGTTTCTGGGGTCGCTGCCATGCTCCCCTCCATGGCCGACCCGACGCCCGTCATTGACGACTTGCGTGCCGAGAGTGATGAACTCGATCTACTGGTGGGGGAGTTGAGCGCGGAACAGTGGGCGTTGCCCACCCCCGCCCCCGGCTGGACCGTGGCTCATCAGATCGCGCACCTTGCCTGGACCGACCGGTCCGCGGTGATCGCGGTGACCGATCCCGACGGTTTCCGGGTGCTGGTGGAGAAGGCGTTCGCCGCGCCCGGTTCCTTCGTGGACGAGGGCGCGGAGGAGGGGGCGCGGCTCGCGCCCGCCGAGCTGCTGGCGGGGTGGCGCGCGGACCGGGCCGCGCTGGAGCGGGCACTGCGGGAGACGCCGGCCGGGGCACGGTTCCCCTGGTACGGACCCCACATGTCCGCCGCCTCTATGGCAACGGCCCGGATCATGGAGACCTGGGCCCATGGGCTGGACGTCGCGGCCGCTCTGGGTGTGGTGCGGCCACCTACGGACCGGCTCCGGCATGTGGCCCGGCTCGGGGTGCGGACGCGGGACTTCGCCTACGGGGTCCACGGGCTGACGCCGCCGGAAGAGGAGTTCCGGGTGGAACTCGTGAGCCCGTCCGGCGAGCTGTGGTCCTACGGCCCGCCCGACGCCCCGCAACGCGTCACCGGCCCCGCCCTCGACTTCTGCCTGCTGGTCACCCAGCGCGCCCACCGTGCCGACCTGGCGCTGGCCGCCGAGGGGCCGGACGCCGACCGCTGGCTGGACATCGCCCAGGCCTTCGCGGGCCCTCCGGGACCGGGGCGCGCACCGGGGAAGGCGGGCCGGTGACTGCGCCCGAGGCGAGCCCGGCCGCCGAGGCCGCGCCCCAGCCCGTCGCGCCCCTGCGCGTCGGCAACTTCTCCGGCTTCTACGGCGACCGCGCCGACGCCCTGCGCGAGATGCTCACCGGCGGCGAGGTGGACGTCCTCACCGGTGACTACCTCGCCGAACTCACCATGCTGATCCTCGCCCGCGACCGCCTGAAGGACCCGAACGCCGGGTACGCCCGCACGTTCCTGCGCCAGTTGGAGGACTGTCTCGGACTCGCGCACGAGCGCGGGGTGCGGATCGTCACCAACGCGGGCGGGCTCAATCCGGCGGGACTCGCGGACGCGGTGCGGGGTTTGGCGCACCGGCTGGGGATACCCGTGCGTGTCGCACATGTGGAGGGGGACGACCTCACCGCCGCCCACCCCGGTGTGCTCGCCGCACATGCCTACCTCGGCGGCTTCGGCATCGCGGAGTGTCTGCGCGCGGGAGCCGACGTCGTGATCACCGGTCGGGTGACCGACGCCGCCCTCGTCACCGGGCCCGCCGCCGCGCACTTCGGCTGGGCGCCGGGGGACTACGACCGGCTCGCCGGGGCTGTGGTCGCGGGACATGTGCTGGAGTGCGGGACGCAGGCGACGGGCGGGAACTACGCGTTCTTCGGGGACGGCGACGTACGCCGTCCCGGCTTTCCGCTGGCCGAGATCCACGCCGACGGCAGCAGCGTCATCACCAAACACCCCGGCACCGGCGGCTTCGTGGACACCGGGACGGTCACCGCGCAGCTGCTGTACGAGACGGGGGGCGCGCGATACGCGGGCCCCGACGTCACCGCCCGGCTGGACACCGTGCGGCTCCACCGGGACGGCCCCGACCGGGTGCGGATCACCGGCGTACGGGGAGAGGCGCCCCCGCCCACGCTCAAGGTCGGACTCAACCGGCTCGGCGGGTTCCGCAACGAGGTCGCCTTCGTCCTGACCGGGCTCGACATCGAGGCCAAGGCGGAGCTGGTGCGCGAGCAGATGAGCGACGCGCTGGCCAAGGCGCCTCCGGCGGAGACCGCTTGGGAACTCGTACGCACCGACCGGCCCGATGCCGGCACCGAGGAGACGGCTGCGGCCCTGCTGCGGCTCGTCGTACGGGACAGCGACCCCCAGGTCGTGGGTCGCGCCCTGAGCGGGGCCGCGATCGAGCTGGCCCTCGCCAGTTACCCCGGCTTCCATGTGCTGGCACCACCCGGAAAGGGCGATCCCTATGGGGTCTTCGAGGGTGTGCACGTGCCCCATGGTGCCGTCGACCACACGGCAGTACTCCACGACGGTCGCCGCATCCAGGTGGCACCACCCCAGGACACGCGCGACCTCGACGACGTACCGGACCCGGCCCTCCCCGAGCCCCTCCCGTCAGGCGGTCCCACCCGCCGCGCCCCCCTCGGACTGCTCGCCGGGGCCCGCAGCGGCGACAAGGGCGGGGACGCCAACGTCGGGGTGTGGGCGCGTACCGACGACGCCTGGCGCTGGCTCGCGCACGAGCTGACCGTCGACCGGTTCCGCGAGCTCATCCCCGAGGCCCGCGACCTCCCCGTCACCCGGCACGTACTGCCCTGGCTGCGCGCCCTCAACTTCGTCGTCACCGGCGTCCTCGGCGCCGGAGTGGCCGCCCGCCACCGCTTCGACCCCCAGGCGAAGGCCCTCGGCGAATGGCTCCGCGCCCGCCATGTGGACATCCCGGAGGGGCTGTGGTGAGGGCCGGGGCGATCCGGGATACCGCCCGCCCCTCGGCCGGCACCGCCACCGGCCCCGCCCGCCCCTTAGCCGGCACGGTCACCCGTCCCGCGCCCACCACGACCCCGGCCCCCGCCGCCCCCGCGTCCGTCCCGGAGACGCCGCCGCCCCCCACCCCCCGTCCCCCGGAGGCCCGCTCATGACCGTCCTCCCCACCTCCCTCGACCCCACCGCCCCCGACTTCCAGGCCAACCGTGAGGTCATGCTCGGCAAGCTGGCCGAGCTGGAGGCCGAACACGGGAAGGCGCTCGCGGGTGGCGGGGAGAAATATGTGGCCCGGCACCGTAAGCGCGGGAAGTTGCTCGCGCGGGAGCGGATCGAGTTGCTGCTCGATCCCGACACACCGTTCCTGGAGCTGTCACCGCTGGCCGGCTGGGGCAGTGAGTACACCGTCGGGGCGTCGCTCGTCACCGGGATCGGTGTGGTGGAGGGCGTGGAGTGCCTGATCACCGCCAACGACCCGACCGTGCGGGGCGGTGCCAGCAACCCCTGGAGTCTGAAGAAGGCGCTGCGGGCGAATGAGATCGCCCGCGTCAACCGGCTGCCCTGCATCAGCCTGGTCGAGTCCGGCGGCGCCGATCTGCCGTCGCAGAAGGAGATCTTCATCCCCGGCGGGGCGATCTTCCGGGATCTCACCCGGCTGTCGGCCGAGGGCATCCCGACCGTCGCCGTCGTCTTCGGGAACTCCACGGCGGGCGGCGCGTACATCCCCGGGATGTCGGACCACGTGATCATGGTCAAGGAGCGGGCGAAGGTGTTCCTCGGCGGTCCGCCCCTGGTGAAGATGGCGACCGGGGAGGAGAGCGACGACGAGTCGCTGGGCGGCGCCGAGATGCACGCCCGCACCTCTGGCCTCGCCGACCACTTCGCGGTGGACGAGCGGGACGCGATCCGCCAGGCCCGCCGGGTGGTCGCGCGGCTCAACCACCGCAAGGCGCACGGCGATCCGGGCCCCGCCGAGCCGCCGAAGTACGACCCCGAGGAGCTGCTCGGGATCGTGCCCGGCGATCTGCGCACCCCCTTCGACCCGCGCGAGGTGATCGCCCGCATCACCGACGCGTCCGACTTCGACGAGTTCAAGCCGCTGTACGGCACGAGCCTGGTCACCGGCTGGGCCGAGCTGCACGGCTACCCGGTCGGCATCCTGGCCAACGCGCGCGGGGTGCTGTTCAGCGAGGAGTCGCAGAAGGCCGCCCAGTTCATCCAGCTCGCCAACCAGCGCGACGTCCCGCTGCTGTTCCTGCACAACACCACCGGCTACATGGTCGGCAAGGAGTACGAACAGGGCGGGATCATCAAGCACGGCGCCATGATGATCAACGCGGTCTCCAACTCGAAGGTGCCCCACCTCTCCGTGCTCATGGGCGCGTCCTACGGCGCCGGGCACTACGGCATGTGCGGTCGCGCCTACGACCCCCGCTTCCTGTTCGCCTGGCCCGGCGCCAAGTCCGCCGTCATGGGACCCCAGCAGCTCGCCGGGGTGCTGTCGATCGTGGCCCGGCAGTCGGCGGCGGCCAAGGGACGGCCGTACGACGAGGAGGCGGACGCCGCGCTGCGCGCCATGGTGGAGCAGCAGATCGAGTCCGAGTCGCTGCCCATGTTCCTGTCCGGACGCCTCTACGACGACGGCGTCATCGATCCCCGCGACACCCGAACCGTCCTCGGCATATGTCTGTCCGCCATACACACCGCCCCGTATCAGGGCGCCCGTGGCGGCTTCGGCGTCTTCCGGATGTGAGGCCCATGATTTCCACCCTGCTCGTGGCCAACCGGGGCGAGATCGCCTGCCGGATCTTCCGCACCTGCGCCAACCTGGGCATCAGCACCGTCGCCCTACACTCCGACGCCGATGAGGGTGCGCTGCACACATGTGTGGCCGACACAGCGGTACGCCTGCCGGGCGCGGCACCCGCCGAGACGTATCTGCGCGGCGACCTCATCGTGAAGGCGGCCCTCGCGGCGGGCGCGGACGCCGTGCACCCCGGCTACGGCTTCCTCTCGGAGAACGCCGACTTCGCCCGCGCCGTCCTCGACGCCGGGCTGGTCTGGATCGGGCCGCCGCCCGAGGCGATCGAGGCCATGGCGTCCAAGACCCGCGCCAAGGAACTGATGGGCGTCGCCCCGCTCGACGCGGGCCACCTCACCGCCGCCGACCTCCCCGTGCTGGTCAAGGCCGCGGCGGGCGGCGGCGGGCGCGGGATGCGGGTCGTACGCCGCCTGGAGGACCTGGCCGGCGCGCTGGAGGCCGCCCGCGCCGAGGCCGCGAGCGCGTTCGGGGACGGGGAGGTGTTCGTCGAGCCGTACATCGAGCGCGGGCGCCATGTCGAGGTGCAGATCCTCGCCGACACCCACGGCACCGTCTGGACCCTCGGCACCCGCGACTGCTCCCTCCAGCGCCGCCACCAGAAGGTCATCGAGGAGGCTCCGGCACCGGGGCTGCCGGCCGCGCTCACCGAGAAGCTGTACGCGATGGCCGTCCGGGCCGCGCGTGCCGTGTCGTACGAGGGCGCGGGCACCGTCGAGTTCCTCGTGGCCGACGGCCGGGCGCACTTCCTGGAGATGAACACCCGGCTCCAGGTGGAACACCCCGTCACCGAGGCGGTGTTCGGGCTCGACCTGGTCGCCGAGCAGATCCGGATCGCCGAGGGCCACGCCCTGCCCCTCGACCCGCCGACCGCGCGCGGGCACGCCGTCGAGGCCCGCCTCTACGCCGAGGATCCGGCGCACGGCTTCGCCCCGCAGACCGGCACCCTGCACCGGCTCGCGGTACCGGGCGTACGCCTGGACGCCGGATACGGCGACGGCGACACGGTCGGCGTGCACTACGACCCGATGCTCGCCAAGGCCGTCGCCCACGCCCCGACCCGCGCCGAGGCCGTCCGCGCCCTCGCGGGCGCCCTGGACCGGGCCGCCGTGCACGGCCCGGTCACCAACCGCGACCTGCTCGTCCGCTCGCTGCGGCACCCGGAGTTCACCGCCGCCCGCATGGACACCGGCTTCTACGACCGTCACCTCGCCACCCTCACCGAGCCCGCCCCCGACCCGCACGCCCCCCTGGCCGCCGCCCTCGCGGACGCCGCGAGCCGCACCCGCTCCGGCTCGCGCTTCGGCGGCTGGCGCAACGTGCCCTCGGCCCCGCAGGTGAAGCGGTACGAGATGGCGGGCGAGGAGACCGAGGCGTCCTACCGCCACACCCGGACCGGCCCGACGGCGGACGGCGTCCGCGTGGTCCGCGCCGAACCCACCCTCGTCGTCCTCGAAGTGGACGGCGTGGAGCGGAAGTTCGACATCGCCCGGCACGGCGACCGGGTGTACGTCAACACCACCCCGCTCACCGCCCTGCCCCGCTTCCCCGACCCCCGCCCCGCCCACGCCCCCGGCTCCCTCCTCGCCCCCATGCCCGGCACGGTCGTCCGCGTCGCGGAGAACCTGACCGAGGGCACCGAGGTCCAGTCCGGCCAGCCCCTGATCTGGCTGGAGGCGATGAAGATGCAACACCTGATCACGGCCCCGACGGACGGCACGCTGACAGCGCTCCGAGCGGCCGTGGGACAGCAACTGGAGATGGGAGCCCTCTTGGCGGTGGTCGAGAACAACCGCCCTTGAGGGGCGTGGGGAACCGCGCGACCAGCCACGGACAAGCCGCAACCGGAGGAAAAGAATGACCCCGCTCGTCGAATCCGCGGAACACCGATCACTCCGCAAGGCCGTCTCCGCCCTGGGCAACCGCTATGGCCGCGACTACATGACGCGCGCCATAAGCGAGGGACGTCACCCCACGGAACTGTGGTCCGAAGCAGGCAAACTCGGCTACCTCGGCGTCAACCTCCCCGAGGAACACGGCGGCGGAGGCGGCGGGATAGCCGAACTCTCCATAGTCCTGGAGGAACTGGGAGCGGCGGGATCTCCCCTGCTGATGCTGGTCGTCTCCCCGGCCATCTGCGGAACGGTGATCGCCCGCTTCGGCACGGAAGACCAGAAGCGCGCCTGGCTCCCCGGAATGGCCGACGGCACCCGCACGATGGCCTTCGGCATCACCGAACCCGACGCCGGATCCAACTCCCACCGCATCACCACCACCGCCCGCCGCGACGGCGACGACTGGCTCCTCACCGGCCGCAAGGTCTTCGTCTCCGGCGTCGACCAGGCGGACGCCACGCTGATCGTCGGCCGCACGGAGGACGCCCGCACGGGCCGGCTCAAACCCTGCCTCTTCATCGTCCCGCGCGACGCGGACGGCTTCACGCGCAACCGGATCGACATGGAGGTCAACGCCGCGGAGAAGCAGTTCGAGCTGGTCCTGGACGACGTACGGCTGCCCGCCGACGCCCTCGTGGGCGGGGGCACCTCCCACGCTTTCGGCAGTGGGGGAGAGGACACCGGGCTGCTTCAGCTCTTCGCCGGGCTGAACCCCGAGCGGATCATGACGGCGGCGTTCGCCATCGGCATGGGGCGCTACGCCCTCGCCCGGGCCGTGGAGTACGCCCGCGAGCGCACGGTGTGGAACGTCCCCATCGGTGCCCACCAGGCCATCGCGCACCCCCTCGCGCAGGCCCACATCGACCTGGAACTGGCCAAGTTGATGATGCAGAAGGCCGCCCAGCTCTACGACGCCGGGGACGACGTCGGCGCGGGCGAGGCCGCCAACATGGCCAAGTACGCGGCCGGGGAAGCCTGTGTGAAGGCGGTCGACCAGGCCGTGCACACCCTCGGCGGCAACGGTCTCACCCGCGAGTTCGGCCTCGCCTCCCTCGTCACCGGCGCCCGGGTGGCCCGGATCGCTCCGGTGAGCCGGGAGATGATCCTCAACTACATCTCCCATCAGACCCTCGGCCTCCCCAAGTCCTACTAGGCACACGCCGGTTGGAGGAACCGTGTTCCACAGTGCGTACGACGACGTACCGCCCGTAGAACTCCCCGTCCACGACGCGGTGCTGGGCGGTGCCGCCGCCTTCGGGGACCGGCCCGCGCTCATCGACGGGACCGACGGCACGACCCTGACCTACGAGCAACTGGACCGGTTCCACCGCCGGCTGGCGGCGGCGTTCGCGGAGGCGGGGGTGCGCAAGGGAGACGTGCTGGCCCTGCACAGCCCCAACACCCTGGCGTTTCCGCTGGCGTTCTACGCGGCCACCCGGGCGGGCGCCACCGTCACCACCGCCCACCCGCTCGCGACACCCGAGGAGTTCGCCCGGCAGTTGGAGGACAGCGGGGCCCGCTGGATCGTCACCGTCTCCCCGCTGCTCCCGGCCGCGCGCCGGGCCGCCGAACTCGCGGGCGGGGTACGGGAGATCATCGTGTGCGACAGCGCGCCCGGCCATCGCTCCCTGGTCGACATGCTGGCGAGCGACGGGCCCGAGCCGGAGATCGCCCTCGACCCGGCCGAGGACATCGCCGTACTGCCCTACTCCTCCGGCACCACCGGTGTGCCCAAGGGCGTGATGCTCACCCACCGGCAGATCGTCACCAACCTCGCCCAACTGGACCCGGCCGTGAAGGCGGAGCCCGGCGACTGCATCCTCGCCGTACTCCCGCTCTTTCACATATACGGCCTCACCGCCCTGATGAACGCGCCCCTGCGGCAGGGCGCCACCGTCGTCGTGCTGCCCCGCTTCGAGCTGGACACCTTCCTCGCGGCCATCGAGACCCACCGCATCACCGGCCTCTACGTCGCCCCGCCGATCGTCCTCGCCCTCGCCAAGCACCCCTCCGTCGAGCGCTACGACCTCTCCTCGCTGAAGTACGTGATCAGCGCCGCCGCCCCGCTGGACGCCTCCCTCGCCGCCGCCTGCGCCGAGCGGCTCGGGCTGCCGCCGCTGGGGCAGGCGTACGGCATGACCGAGCTGTCGCCCGGCACCCATGTCGTCCCGCTCGACCTGCTGCGCGAGGCGCCCCCTGGCACCGCGGGCAAGCTGATCGCGGGCACCGAGATGCGGATCGTGTCCCTGGACGACCCCGGCAAGGACCTCGGCGCCGGGGAGGCCGGCGAGATCCTGATCCGGGGCCCGCAGGTGATGAAGGGCTACCTCAACCGGCCCGACGCCACCGCCGAGACGATCGACGCCGACGGCTGGCTGCACACCGGGGACGTGGGTCGGGTCGACGCGGACGGCTGGCTGTTCGTCGTGGACCGGGTGAAGGAACTCATCAAGTACAAGGGCTTCCAGGTGGCACCCGCCGAACTGGAGGCGCTGCTGCTCACCCACCCGGGCATCGCGGACGCGGCCGTCGTCGGCGCCCTGAACGACGAGGGCAACGAGATCCCGCACGCCTTCGTCGTCCGCCGCCAGGCCGCGCCCGAACTCAAGGAGAACGAGGTGATGTCGTACGTCGCCGAGCACGTCGCGCCGTACAAACGAGTGCGTCGGGTGACCTTCGTCGGCTCCGTGCCGCGCGCCGCCTCCGGGAAGATCCTGCGCCGCGAACTGAGGGAGCGCTCATGACCCTTGTCGGACGGTCCCGCGAACGGGCCGTGGAGAGGCTCAGCCTGGACTCCCCGGACACCCGCAACGCCCTCTCCGCACCCCTGGTCGCCGCGCTCGCCGACGCCCTGGCCGACTGCGCGAAGGACCCCGGTGTCCGGGCGGTCGTCCTCACCCACACCGGAGGCACCTTCTGCGCGGGTGCCGATCTGCGCGACCCGCCTCAACCGGACGCGCTGGTAGCGCTGTTGCGGCAGATCGTGGAGCTGCCCAAGCCGGTGGTGGCACGGGTCACCGGGCATGTCCGCGCGGGCGGGCTCGGGCTGCTCGCCGCGTGCGACATCGCCGCCGCCTCGCGCGAGGCCACCTTCGCCTTCACCGAGGTACGGATCGGGGTCGCCCCGGCGGTGATCTCCCTGCCGGTGCTGCCGCGCGCCGACCCGCGCGCGGTCGCCCGCTACTACCTCACCGGCGAGCGCTTCGGCCCCGCCGAGGCCGTACGCCTCGGTCTGCTCACCGCCGCCGGAGACGACGCGGACGGCGACGTGGACGACCTCCTCGCACCCGTCCTCGACGGCCTGCGCCGCTCCTCGCCCGACGCCCTGGCCGCGACGAAACGGCTGCTCACGGCTAGGGTGCTGGAGACATTCGACCGGGACGCGGCGGACCTGACCGCCCTCTCGGCCCGGCTGTTCTCCGCCCCCGGGGCCCGGGAGGGGATGACGGCCTTCCTGGAAAGACGGGATGCGGCATGGGTGGTGTGAGTACGGCGGAACGCGACCGCGTACCCAAGCAGGACCGCAGCCGGGCCACCCGGCAGCGGCTCCTGGAAGCCGCCGTGGCCTGCCTCGCCGAGTACGGCTGGGCGGGCTCCACGGTCGCGGTCGTCGCCGAGCGCGCGGGCGTCTCCCGGGGCGCCGCGCAGCACCACTTCCCCACCCGCGAGGACCTCTTCACCGCCGCCGTCGAGTACGTGGCGGAGAGCCGCTCCGTCGCCCTGCGCGAGCTGTTCCCCGACGGCCCCGGCGACCGGCGCGCCGTGATCTCCGCCCTGATCGGCCTCTTCACCGGCCCGCTCTTCCGCGCCGCCCTGCACCTGTGGGTGGCTGCCTCGAACGAGGAGCAACTGCGCGGCCGCGTGACGGAACTGGAGGCGCGCGTCGGCCGCGAGTGCCACCGCATCGCCGTCGAACTCCTCGACGCCGACGAGTCCCGCCCCGGCGTCCGCGAAACCGTCCAGGGCCTCCTCGACATGGCCCGCGGCCTCGGCCTCGCCACCCTCCTCACCGACGACACCGCCCGCCGCGAGCGGGTCGTGGCCCAGTGGGCGGTGCTGCTCGACGAGGCGCTGGGGGAGTAGACCCAGGCAGGCGTGGCAGATGGGGCAAGTTCCGAGGCGGGGAGACCCGACGGGAAGGTGACGACCGTCACACCCGTATTCCGGGCATCGCAGTACTCTTGGCCCATGCTTCCGATGCTCGTTCGCCGCCGCCACGTGGACTACGTGCGCGTCACGAGCATGGGCTGTCGGCGTTCCGCCTGACCCAGCCCCCTTCCTCTCGTCTCTTCCTTTCCGGCACCCGGGGGCCGCACACCCCCGCGGCCGCCCGTGCCCCGTACACCCGCGGACGCGCCATGACGACTCACGCGACGAACCCGTCGTACGCCCAGCTCCCGATCATCGATCTGTCGGCCGCGGACCGCGGCCCCGAGGAGCGCGCCCGGCTCCACGAGCGGCTGCACTCCGCCGCCCATGACGTGGGCTTCTTCCAGCTCGTCGGGCACGGTGTGACCCAGCGGGAGACCGACGCCCTGCTCACCGCGATGCGCGCCTTCTTCGCGCTCCCCGAGGCAGACCGGCTCGCCCTGGACAACCTCAACTCCCCGCACTTCCGCGGCTACACGCGCACCGGCGACGAGCGCACCGCCGGTGCCCGCGACTGGCGCGACCAGCTCGACATCGGCGCCGAGCGCCCCGCCCGCATGCCCGGTCCGGACGAGCCGCCGTACTGGTGGCTCCAGGGTCCCAACCAGTGGCCCGCCGCCCTGCCCGAGCTGCGTACCGCCGCCCTCGCCTGGATCGACAAGCTCAGCGCGGTCGCCCAGCGCCTGCTGCACGAGCTCCTGACCGCCATCGGCGCCCCCGCCGGCTTCTACGACCCGATCTTCGGCGCCCACGCCCACCCGCACCTCAAGCTCGTCCGCTACCCCGGCAGCGCGGGCGACGGCACCGACCAGGGCGTCGGCGCCCACAAGGACTACGGCTTCCTCACCCTGCTCCTCCAGGACTCCGTCGGCGGCCTCCAGGTCCAGCGCGAGGACGGCCGCTTCCACGAAGTCCCGCCCCTGGACGGCGCGTTCGTGGTGAACCTCGGCGAACTCCTGGAGGTCGCCACCAACGGCTACCTCCTCGCCACCAACCACCGTGTGGTCAGCCCGCCCGGAGCCACGGAGCGCTTCTCGATCCCGTTCTTCTACAACCCCCGCCTGGACGCGAAGATCGCTCCGCTGCCCTTCCCGCACGCGGACCTCGCCCCCGGCGTGACGACGGACCCGACGAACCCGCTCTACGCGGAGTACGGCTTCAACGAACTGAAGGGCAAGCTGCGGGCGCACCCGCTGGTGGCGGAGCGCCACCACGCGGGCCTCTTGACGCCGGCCTAGGGGTTTCGCCTTCTCAGGGGCGCGAGGAACCGCGCGATCGACCACACCGATCGCGCAGCCGCCCACGCGCCCCCGCAACCCCTCTCAGCGGGCGATGTCAGTGGGCGATCCCCGCAAACCCGGGGATGTCCTCAGGCCGGCGAGAAGCGGGCCCCACATACTTCGCCGAAGGCCGCACCAGGCGACCGGTCCGCTTCTGCTCGAGAATGTGCGCCGACCACCCGGCGGTACGCGCACACGTGAACATCGACGTGAACATGTGCGCCGGCACCTCGGCGAAGTCGAGCAGGATCGCCGCCCAGAACTCCACGTTGGTGGCCAGCACGCGATCCGGCCGCCGATTGTGCAGCTCCTCCAGCGCCGCCTTCTCCAGCGCCTCCGCGATCTCGTACCGCGGCGCCCCCAGCTCCCGCGCGGTGCGCCGCAGCACCCGCGCCCGGGGGTCCTCGGCCCGGTAGACCCGGTGCCCGAAGCCCATGAGCCGCTCACCGCGGTCGAGGGCCTGCTTGACCCACTCCTCCGCGTCCCCGGTCCGCTCGATCTCCTCGATCATGCCGAGCACACGGGAGGGCGCCCCGCCATGGAGGGGACCGGACATGGCCCCGACGGCACCCGACAGCGCCGCGGCGACGTCCGCGCCGGTGGAGGCGATGACGCGCGCCGTGAAGGTGGACGCGTTCATGCCGTGCTCGGCGGCCGAGGTCCAGTACGCGTCGACGGCGGCGACATGCTTCGGGTCCGGCTCGCCGCGCCAGCGGATCATGAACCGCTCGACCACCGACCGCGCCTTGTCGATCTCGTTCTGCGGCACCATCGGCAGCCCCTGCCCGCGCGCGGACTGGGCGACGTACGACAGCGCCGTCACGGCGGCGCGTGCGAGGTCGTCACGGGCCTGCTCGGCGTCGATGTCCAGCAGCGGTTTGAGGCCCCACACGGGGGCCAGCATGGCCAGCGCGGACTGCACGTCCACGCGGATGTCCCCGGAGTGCACCGGGATCGGGAACGGCTCGGCGGGCGGCAGGCCGGGGTCGAAGGCACCGTCGACCAGCAGTCCCCACACGTTCCCGAAGGACACGTGGCCGACCAGGTCCTCGATGTCGACGCCCCGATACCGCAGGGCGCCGCCCTCCTTGTCCGGCTCGGCGATCTCCGTCTCGAAGGCGACGACTCCCTCTAGCCCGGGTACGAACTCGGACATAAGGCGGCTCCTCATGCTGGGTCGGCGGCGGTCACACCGGTCATGCCCCGTACGGCCGGGGGTCACCCGGAGACGGGGCGGGAACCAGCACGATAGCCCTGAGTGCCAGGTTTGGGGAGACCTTGCGGCACTGAGTGCCACGTTAGAGGGAGGTGGCGTTGGCGAGCCGCCGCGCGACGCGCCGGGAGCGGACGGGAGCGTCCGGGAGGCGCCCCGCGAGGCCCGTACGCCCCATACGGCAGGATGACCACGTGACCGATCGCGACACGATGCCCGACCCCGCCACCGACCCCGCGTTCATGCGCAAGCAGTACCGCGCCCGGGGACTGGACGAGCCGGATCTCGCGGGCCACCCGATGGACCAGTTCGCGCGCTGGTTCGCGGACGCGGCCCGCGCGGCCGTCCACGGCACGCTGTACGAGCCCAACGCCATGGTCGTCTCCACGGTGGACCCCGCCGGGCGCCCCAGCTCGCGCACGGTCCTGATGAAGGGCTACGACACCGAGGGCTTCGTCTTCTACACCAACTACGACTCCCACAAGGCGCGTGACCTGGCCGGGAACCCGTACGTCTCGCTGCTCTTCCCCTGGCATCCCATCGCCCGCCAGGTCATCGTCTCGGGTGTGGCCCGCCGTACGAGCCGTGAGGAGACCGCCGCGTACTTCCACAGCCGCCCGCACGGCTCCCAGCTCGGCGCCTGGGCGAGTGCGCAGTCCACGGTCGTCGGCTCCCGCGCCGAACTGGACGAGGCGTACGCCGCGCTCGGCGCCCGCTATCCCGAGGGTGAGGAAGTCCCCGTCCCGCCCCACTGGGGCGGTTTCCGCGTCGCCCCCGAGACCGTCGAGTTCTGGCAGGGCCGCGAGAACCGCCTCCACGACCGCCTCCGCTACGCCGCCCTCCCGGACGGCACCTGGACGATCGACCGCCTGAGCCCCTGACACCTGCTGAAAACGCAGACGACCCGTGAGCTCGGGTCCTCCGCCGAGGCGGAGGGCCGGCCGGACGTTACCGGCGAGCTCACGGGTCGGGCGACTGCGATGGATTGGCCGGCGGCGCGCATTCACACGCGCTGTTCCGGCACCGCAACTCGGTGTGGTGACGGGCCGCTAGCCCGCAGCCACCTCACGCGTCCGGGTTTCACACATTTACCCGATCACCTCCCTTCTGCTTGCTTTGCAGCCTAGGCAGTGGAGCGGAGGGGCTCAACTTCTTTTTTCGCGACGCCCGCAATCTTGCGAGAACCTGATGTGTGCCGGGTCACTGTCGAGTTGAATGACAAGCGAACAACGCAGGCCAGTGAGCGGAACGGGCGCCGAGGGGTGTGCCCGACGCAGCCTCCAGGGGGTCCAGGGTGAGTGCTTCCCGGCGTGGTGGGGCCACCGACGAGCTGGGGCCGGGGGAGCCGGGCGGGGAGGATCTGCTCGCCGCGCTGCTGGACGGCATGGACGCGGCCCTGTGCGCCTTCGACGCCGAGGGGGTCGTGACCCACTGGAACCGTGAGGCGGAGCGGATTCTGGGGTGGAGCGCGGCCGAGGCGGTCGGGCGGCCGGGGTTCGCCGGGTGGGCGGTGCGCAGCGCGGACGCCGAGGAGGTGCAGCGGCGGCTGATGTCCGCGATGCGGGCGCCGGGGCGGCAGGTGCACGAGTTCGCGCTGGTCACCAAGGACGGGGGACGGGTGCTCGTCCGGACCCAGTCCGCCGCCGTGCGCGGTCCCGACGGCAGTCCGGCCGGGCTGTACTGCGCCTTCAGCGAGGTGCACGCGCAGATCGACCTGGAGCGGTCGATCGCGCTCAGCGAGGCGCTGTTCGAGGACGCGTCCTGGGGTGTCGTGCTGGTCGACGCCGATCTGCGGCCCGCCGTCGTCAACGCGCACGCGGCCCGCGCACTCGGGGTGGGCCGTACGTCCGCGCTCGGGCGCCCGTTCGGCGAGCTGCTGGCCCAGGGTGTCGAGGAGCTGGAGAGCGCGCTGACCCATGTGCTGGCCGAGGGCGCGCCGCCCGGCCCCGCCGAGATGTGGGTGAGTGTGCGGACCGCCGAGGGCGAGCGGCGGCGCTGCTGGCGCAGCGGCTTCGTACGGCTGTCCTCGCCGCTGGCCGAGGAGCCCGTACCGCTCGGGGTCGGCTGGCTCTTCCAGGACGTCACCGAGGCCCGGCAGGGCGAGCGTGAGGCGTCCCAGTTGCGCTTCCGCTCCAACCAGTTGCACCGCGCCGCCCGCGCCGCCGCCGAGTGCGAGGACCCGGCGGAGGCGGCCGTGGTCCACCTGGAGTTCGCCCTCGCGGGCTTCGCCGACCACGCCCTGCTGGACCGGGTCGGGCCGGTGCCGCCCGGCTCGGAGGAGGGATCTGTACGGCTCGTACGGCTCGCCGCCACCCCCGCCGGTACGCCCGGCCCCGACACCCCGCCCGGCACCTCCGGGCTGCCCGTGCGGTACGGCGCCGGGCACCCCGCGCTCCAGTGCGGCGAGCGGAACGGGACGGTGCGCGTGGACGCCGGCTCGGGCCCCGCCGAGCGGCCGCGCGAGTGGGCGCGGGCCCGGCTGTGGCCCGCCGACACCGCGCACGCGCTGTGCGCCGTCCTGCGCAGCCGGGGTCGCACGCTGGGCGTGCTCACCTTCCTGCGCGGGCCGGGGCGCGGGCGCTTCGACCGGTCCGACGTGGCGTACGCGGAGGAGGTGGCGGCGCGGATCGGGGCGGCGCTGGATCTGGCGGCGGCGGTGCGGGGCTAGGCCGTGTCCCCCCTGGGACCGGTGTCCGCGGCTAGTGCCGGTAGAAGATCCGGTCGCCGTACTTCTCCATGATCCGCGCGTTCCAGTCGTGGCCGCCGTCGACGTTGCCGGAGCGCAGCAGCGGGGGCTCGATGCCGCGCGCGGCCAGCTCGGCGGCGGCGGTGGCCATCACGGCCTGCATCAGCGCCGAGGTGACGACCGTGGAGGCGGGGGCGAACGGGGCGGGTACGGAGTCCAGGCTCAGCTCCGCGTCGCCGACCGCGATCTTGGAGTCGAGCACGACGTCGCAGTGGTCCTTGAGGAAGGTGCCGGAGGCGTGCCGCGAGGCGGTCCCGGTGGCGTAGGCGACGGAGGTGACGCCGATGACCTTGAGCCCGCGTTCCCGGGCGCCGCGCGCCATCTCGACGGGCAGGGAGTTGCGGCCCGACAGCGAGATGATCACCAGGGCGTCCCCGGCGCGGGCCGGTGAGCTGTCCAGTACGGCGGTCGCGAGCCCGTCGACCCGCTCCAGGGCGGAGCCGAGGGTGGCCGGGGTGACGTCCACGCCGACGACGCCGGGTACGGCGAGCAGGTTCATCAGGGCGAGGCCGCCGGCCCGGTAGACCACGTCCTGCGCGGCCAGCGAGGAGTGTCCGGCCCCGAACGCGAACAGCCGCCCCCCGTCCGTCACCGTGTCCGCCAGCAGGACCCCCGCCTCCGCGATGGCCCCACCCTCCTCCTCCCGCACCCGCCGCAACAGCTCCGCGGCGGCGTCGAAGAACAGTTCGGCAGGCGTGCCGTCGCTCATACGGGGCCCCTTCGCGCTCGGTGTCGCGGATCACGGTGCGGTCTGGACCATCACCCTGTCAATACGGGGCGCCTCCGGTGGCTCGGCGGCTGTCCTGTGCGGGAGTTGACCGCGGGACGAGAGGGCTCGGCGTGCGGGACCTGGCGGCGATTCCGTGTACGACACCCCCGCCGCGCCGATCCCCCCGCGCCGCCACCCCGGCGCACTCCGGTTTCGTAGGGGCGGCACGGTTGTCGGTGGTATCCGGCAGAATTGAGGTCTGGGCCAGCGCACGCGCCGGGCAGCGGTGAGCTTCCGGCAGAGGTAATCGAGGGGCACGTATGTCCGGACTGATCGACACCACGGAGATGTATCTCCGCACCATCCTCGAACTGGAAGAGGAAGGCGTCGTCCCCATGCGCGCCCGTATCGCGGAGCGGCTCGACCAGAGCGGGCCGACCGTGAGCCAGACGGTGGCGCGCATGGAGCGGGACGGGCTCGTGTCCGTGGCCAGCGACCGTCATCTGGAGCTGACCGACGAGGGCCGCCGGCTGGCCATCCGGGTGATGCGCAAGCACCGCCTCGCGGAGTGCCTGCTGGTGGACGTCATCGGCCTGGAGTGGGAGCAGGTGCACGCAGAGGCGTGTCGCTGGGAGCACGTGATGAGCGAGGCGGTCGAGCGCCGCGTGCTCGAACTGCTGCGCCACCCCACCGAGTCGCCGTACGGCAACCCCATCCCCGGCCTCGAAGAGCTGGGGGAGAAGGACGGCGCCGACCCGTTCCTGGACGAGGGCATGGTCTCGCTGGCCGACCTCGACCCGGGCCAGGACGGCAAGACGGTCGTCGTCCGCCGGATCGGGGAGCCGATCCAGACGGACGCGCAGCTCATGTACACGCTGCGGCGCGCGGGTGTGCAGCCCGGCTCCGTGGTGAGCGTGACCGAGTCGGCGGGTGGCGTCCTGGTCGGCAGCGGCGGCGAGGCCGCCGAGCTGGCCTCGGAGGTCGCCTCGCACGTCTTCGTCGCCAAGCGCTGAGACGACGCCGGGACGAAAGAGAACCCCGGCGCCGCCGCGGCGCCGGGGTCTCACCTCCCCGGACGGTGACCCGGAGCCCCGAGCTCCCAGGGTCACCCTCGGACCGTTTTTCCCCGAGCGGTCCGCCCCCCTCGCCAGAAAAGATCCCCTCGGCGGTGGCGATCATTCCTCTTCTGGTGTCACTCGAACGAGGGGTGTTCCTCGCACAGACCCGATGTTCGAATAACAGTTCGATAGTCTGCGACAGCAGCACCACGAACCACGGCAACAGGACGACGGCAGGGCAGTACACCGGTACGAGGCAGGCAACGCTGGGGGGTGCCAGGCGATGGCACGACGCATCGACGTGACAGGAGCGGGCGGCGTACGGCTGGCCGCCTGGGAGTTCGCGGACCCGCCCAAGGAAGGGGCCGACTCCGCCCTCCCCGGCGTGCTGCTGCTCCACGGGCTGATGGGCCGTGCCTCCCACTGGGCGGCCACCGCCCGCTGGCTCGCGGAGCGCTACCGCGCCGTGGCGCTCGACCAGCGCGGCCACGGCCGCAGCGAACACCCCCCGGCGGCCGCCTGCACCCGCGAGGACTACGTCGCGGACGCCGAGTCCGCCCTCGCACAGCTCGGTCTGGCCCCCGCCGTCCTCATCGGCCACGCCATGGGCGCCCTGACGGCCTGGCAGCTCGCCGCCCGCCGCCCCGACCTCGTGCGCGGACTCGTCATCTGCGACATGCGCGCCTCCGCGCTCGGCGCCGCCTCGCAGCGCGAGTGGGACGAGTGGTTCCGCTCCTGGCCGGTCCCCTTCGCCACGCTCGCGGACGTCCGCAAGTGGTTCGGCGAGGACGACCCCCGCCTGGAGCGCCCGAGCCCGACCCGCGGCGAGTTCTACGCCGAGGTGATGCACGAGTGCGCGGACGGCTGGCGCCCCGTCTTCGAGCCCGAGCGGATGCTCCGCACCCGCGAGACCTGGGTCCACGACGCCCACTGGGAGGAACTGGCCCAGGTCGCCTGCCCCACCCTCGTCGTCCGCGGCCTCGACGGCGAACTCGGCCGCGCCGAAGCCCAGGAAATGGTCCGCGTCCTCCCCCGGGGCGAGTACGCCGAGATCACCGATGCGGGCCACCTGATCCACTACGACCAGCCGGAGGCATGGCGCAGAGCGGTGGAGCCGTTCCTCAGCCACCTGGTCTGAGAGTGTTCGGCAGGGGCACCGGTGCCCTCAAGGGCGCGGGGACCTGCGCGACCAGCCCCGACGGCGCCGCACCCGAGCAGCGAGAGCCGCCACCCCTCACCCCCGACTGACCGCCACCAGAATCTCCGGCAACCGCCCCGCCGTCCGCGGCGCGGCCAACCGCAGCCCCGCCACGGTCAGCCCCGCCCCGTACACCACCCCGAGCGGCAGCAGCACCCACGTCCACCGCGACCCCCCGTCCACGACGTTCAGCCAGATCACCGCCGCGATCACCGGCGCACACAGCAGCGCCGCCGACACCATGCCCCCGAAGATCGCCGCGAAGGCGAGCCCCGCCTGCCCCGGCGCCACGTTCCGGTGCCCCTCCTGCGGGATCGAGTACGGGAACCGCGCCGACGTCCACGCCCCCGTCGCCAGCATCGCGCCGAGCAGCGCCAGGGACAGCCCCAGCACCTCGGGCAGCCGGTCCCAGTCACCGAGGAGCGCCGTCGTCACCACCGTGACCACCAGCGCGTACGGCAGGGTGATCAGCAGCAGCGCCAGCGCGCGTCCGCGCAGCTCGGCGTAGGCGTCGCGGGGCGAGGAGATGGTCATGGCGACCATCCAGAACGCGGAGGCGTCCTGCCCGAACTGGTTGTACATCTGCATCCCGAGCATCCCCGAGGCGAAGCACGCGAAGTAGACCGAACCGGTGCCCTGCACGGCGTTGAACACCGGCACGATGAGTCCGATCGCCAGCGAGGTCACCCACGCGGCCTTGGTCTTGGGGTCGCGCCAGATGTAGCGCAGGGTGCGTTCCATCACGGCGCCGGTGCGGCCGCCCGGCAGCACGCGGCCCAGCAGGCTCGCCGAGGCGTGGTCGGGCGCGTTCGTCTGGGCACCCTGGAGCGTGGAGCCGTCCGGCGCGGTCATCAGCCGGGTCAGACTGCGCGCCCAGGCGGCGATCAGCAGCACCAACGCAGCCACGGACAGAGCCAGCTGAGCCAGCGCCACACCGTACGACCCGGTGCCCGCCGTGTGCACCGCGGCCAGCGCCGAGGCGGGCGGCACCCAGGACAGCACGTCGGCCACCGCCCCGAGCTGTCCGAGCCCGGTGGACGAACCAAGGCGCTGCAGACCGAAGTTGAGCACCTGCGCCCCGATGGCGATCACCAGCCCGCTCAGTACCGCGAGGTCCCGGCCCCGGCGGCTGGTCAGCAGCCGTACGTTGGCCGCCGCGACCGTACGCGCCAGCGCCACGCACACCAGCAGCGCGAGCGGGAGGGCGACGACGGCGGTCACCCATCCGGCGGGGCCGTGCGCGAGCGCCACCGCGCAGCCGGTGAGGACCAGCAGCGTGTACAGCGGGCCGATGCCGACCAGGGAGGCGGCGAGCAGCGCGCGCACCAGCGGCCGGGGCCGCAGCGGGAGCATCACCAGCCGGGTCGGGTCGAGCGTCTCGTCGCCGCTCGGGAAGAACAGCGGCATCACGGTCCAGCCGAGCGCGAGCACGGCCGCGCCGATCACCGCGACGTTCTCGACGTGCGCGAATCCGCCGAGCGCGATCAGGCCCGTCATCTGGAGCAGGCCGATCAGCAGCGCGGCGATCGCCGAGCAGACGAACGCGGCCCGGCGGCCCGCCGACTGGCGCAGCCCGCCGCGCAGCAACGACAGCTTCAGCCGGACGAGGGTGGGGGTCAGGGCCGTCATCGCGGGGCACCGCCGCCCAGCCAGTCGAGGTCGGACCCGGCGGCGCGGTCGTGGGCGCCGACGAGTTCGAGGAAGGCGGCCTGGAGCGTGGGGTGTTCGCCGCGCACCTCGGCCAGCGGCCCGGTCGCGCGGATGCGTCCGGCGGCCAGCACGGCCACCCAGTCGCACAGGGACTCCACCAGCTCCATCACGTGCGAGGAGAAGACGACGGTGGCGCCGGAGGCGGTGTAGCGCTCCAGGACGCCCCGGATGGTCTGCGCGGACACCGGGTCGACGCCCTCGAACGGCTCGTCCAGGAAGAGCACTTCGGGGTTGTGCAGCAGGGCGGCGGCGAGGCCGATCTTCTTGCGCATACCGGTGGAGTAGTCGACGACCAGCTTGTGCTGGGCCCCGGCAAGGTCGAGCACGTCGAGCAACTGGGTGGCCCGCTTGTCGACCTCGGCGCCGGGCAGCCCGCGCATCCGCCCGGAGTAACCGAGCAGTTCCCGTCCCGACAGCCGTTCGAAGAGCCGCAGTCCCTCCGGCAGCACCCCGATGCGGGCCTTGACGGCCACCGGGTCGCGCCAGACGTCCTGCCCGGCGATCTCCACGCTGCCCTGGTCGGGCCGGAGCAGCCCGGTCACCATGGACAGGGTGGTGGTCTTGCCCGCCCCGTTGGGACCGACCAGTCCGATGAACTTCCCGGCGGGCAGATCGAGATCGATCCCCCCGACCGCGACATGCTGCCCGAACTGCTTCCAGAGTCCTCGTATCCGCACTGCCGCCTCGGTCATGGCGAAACCCTACGGGGACATCGGTGGTCCTGTTGAGGGCCCCGGGCCACTCGGTGATCAGCGGTCCCGCGCGCACGCGTACGCCAGCGCCGGGACCACCTCCTCCGCGTCCGGCAGCCAGCGGTTGGCCAGGGTCGGCGGGGAGGCCCACTGGGCGGCGCCCCGGGTGCCGACGCGGGAGGGCGGGGCGGCGACGTAGCGGCCCTCGCCGAGGAAGGCCAGGTCCAGGGAGGGCGGGTACCAGCCGAGCCGGCGCAGCAGGTCGGGCGTCTTGCCGCCGCCGCCGGGCAGGACGAAGAACTGGGTCCGGGCGTCGGCGGTGCGGATCACCGGACCCGGGATCAGCCCCATCCGCTTCATGCGGGCCAGCGCGAGCAGGCCCGCGCTCTCGGGGACGGACAGCGCGTCGAAGGTGCGTCCCGTCGGCAGCAGGATCGACGCGGTGGGCCGCCGCTGCCACATCGCGCGCACCGCCCGCACGCTGCGGGTGGCCAGGGACGCCCAGTCGGGCCGGGTCGGATGCGCCCCCGGCGCGGGGCACTCCTCGTCGCCGCACGAGCAGAACACCATGCCGTCGACCGTCTCCAGCCAGCTCCCCGCGACCACGTCCCAGCGCCGCTCGTCGGCGTAGCGTACGGCGGTCTCCAGCAGGGGCTCCGCGCGCTGGTGCGGGATCTGGGCGGCTGCGGGGCCCGCGCTCGTGTCGGTCACGCTCCACTCAACTCTCCCGCCGTACGTCGGTTACGGCCCGGCCGTGCGCGGGGGAGGAGCATTGGCCCGGCATTTGGGGCGCACGGGGGCATGTTCGGGGGCGCGCGGGAGGGCCGGGGGTGTGGCGCGGGTAGCCACCTCCGAGGGGGCCGGAAGCAGGCGCGGTGGGCGCCGCCGGACCGCCGGAGGGGCGAGGCCGCCGCCTTTACCCCGGCAAACCGCACATGTCACGCATTGACGTTATGTCGACTGGGCAGTGATCTGAATCGACCGGATCGTCCGGCCGGATCTTCACGCTCCAGGGTTTCGCAGGGGGTAGCGGATGGCCGCGAGGCCGCTAGTGGCGAGGCAGCCGAACGAAAGGCTGCAAGCACTGATCCAGGAAGCGGGGTGCTCGAACGCGGGGCTGGCCCGGCGCGTCAACATGTGCGGCGCCGAGCACGGTCTCGACCTGCGCTACGACAAGACGTCCGTGGCCCGCTGGCTGCGCGGCCAGCAGCCGCGCGGGCGCGCCCCGGCCGTCATCGCCGAGGCGCTCGGCCGCAAGCTCGGCCGCACGGTCACGATCGACGAGATCGGCATGGCCAACGGCAAGAACCTCGCCTCGGGCGTGGGTCTCCAGTTCTCGCCGACCGTCCTGGGGGCCATCGAGCAGGTCTGCGAGCTGTGGCGCAGCGACGTGGGCAGGCGGGACTTCCTGTCCGGCTCCTCCGTCGCCGCCTCCGCGCTCGTCGAGCCCAGCCGCGACTGGCTGATCTCCGCGCCGGACGCGGCGGTGGCCCGGCAGGCGGGCCCGCGCGTGGGCCGCTCCGACGTGGCGGCCGTGCGCTCCATGACCGAGGCGCTGGTGGGTCTGGACCACACCTACGGCAGCGGACATGTGCGCCCGGTCGTCGTGCACTACCTGAACAGCGTGGTCTCGGGGCTGCTCGCCGGCTCCTACCGGGAGGCGGTCGGGCGCGAACTCTTCTCCGCCGTCGCCCGGTTGACCGAGCTGGCCGGGTACATGGCCGTGGACACCGGCCAACCGGGCCTGGCCCAGCGGTACTACATCCAGTCGCTGCGCCTGGCGCAGGCGGCCGGTGACCGCGGCTACGGCGGCTATGTGCTCGCCGCCTCCATGAGCCATCTCGCCGCCCAGCTCGGAAACCCGCGCGAGATCGCCCAGTTGGCGCGCGCCGCGCAGGAGGGCGCCCGGGGCCGGGTGACCCCGCGCGCGGAGTCGATGTTCCACGCGGCCGAGGCGCGCGGGCACGCCCTGCTCGGCGACGCCCGCTCCGCCGAGGCCGCCTCCGGGAAGGCGATCGCGGCGCTGGAGCGCGCGGAGACGGCCGGCGGCGACGACCCGGCGTGGATCGCGCACTTCGACGAGGCGTATCTGGCCGACGAGTTGGCACACTGCCACCGCGACCTCGGCCAGCCGGAGGTGTCCGCCCGCTACGCCGAGCAGTCGCTCGCCGGACACCCGCCGTCGCGCGCCCGGCGCCGTGCCATCGGCTATGTCCTGCTCGCCACCGCCCAGGTGCAGCGCCGCGAGATCGAGCAGGCGTGCCAGACCGGCATGAAGGCGGTCGAACTCCTGGAGACCCTGCGCTCGGACCGGGGCGCCGAATACCTGACGGACCTTCAGCAACGTCTCGAACCGTTCGGGGAGGAGGCGGTCGTCAGGGAGTTCGGGGCGCGGCTCGACGTGCGCCAGGCGGCCTGAACGCGCGGGCATCCGGGTGTGAAGGGACGGTGAACGGCACCCGCGCCGCTCGCGGGTGCCGAATACAGCGTGGTGGGGGCGGGTTTTGTTACGGCTGTCACAGGGAAGCGGCTGGGGCCCTGAGCTGCGTGGCACCGGGCTCGACAGACCCGGTAGCGTGAGCCGACGATTCCGAAGGTCCCCCATTCACAGGAGTCCCGGTGACGCAGAGTGGACAGGGCGAGGAGCCCTCGGCGCGGCCCGCGCACGAAGGCATCGTGCTGCCCTCCGACGGAGGAGAGCCCCTGCTGCCGGGCACGACGGGCGCACCCGCGCCCTCCGCGCCGCCCGGCGGTCAGACCTGGGGCGGTGAGTGGGGCCCCGGGCAGGATGCTCCGCAGCCGGGCCAGGGCTGGCCCCCCGCGACGCAACAGTGGCCCCTCCCCGAGCAGCAGGCCGGTCCCGGCCCCATGCCGCCCGAGGGTGCCCCGGCACCGTCGTACGGCGGCGAGACGTACCCGCAGTACGCGGACAACGGCGGGTCGTACGCGGACAACGGCGGGTCGTACCCCGGCAACGGCGGTTCGTACCCCGGCAACGGCGGTTCGTACCCGGGCGACGGCGGCGGCCAGGGCTACCCGGCCGCCGGGGCGCCCATGCCCCCGATGCACGAGGCCGCCACCCAGTACATGCCCCCGGTACCCGGCGCGGGCCCCGAGGGCGCGACGCAGTACATACCCCCGGTCCCGGGCGGCGGCGCGGCCGAGGCGGCCACGCAGTACATACCCCCGGTGAGCGGCGGTGCGCTGCCGCCCGAGATGGGCGGACCGGCGCAGCAGCCCGGCCACGCGCACGCCGAGGCGGCCACCCAGTACATCCCGCCCTACCCGGGCGACGACGGCGAGCGGCAGCCGCCCGCCGAGTTCGACAACCTCTTCCGCGGCCCGCAGGCCGGCGAGGGTTCCACCCAGCAGATGCCGCGCGTCCCCTCGGCGCCCGTCGGCCAGGCCCCGGTGATCTCCGGGCAGCCCGCCTACCGGCCGCCGATGGACGAGGACGACGGCGGTCGCCGGGGCAGCGGCCGCACCGGCTCACGCGTGCCGGTGATCGCCGCCGTGGGCATCGGCATCGTGGTCCTCGGCATCGGCGCGGGTGCCCTCCTCAGCAGCGGCGGGGACGACAAGAAGCCGGACCCCGCCACGGCCGCCTCCAGCCCGGCCGCCACCGAGCCGTCCGCCTCCGCCGGGGCCGACCCGGCCAAGCAGCAGGCGGTCGCGCTGGACCAGGTGCTCGCCGACAGCGGCAACAGCCGCGCCCAGGTGATCCGCTCGGTGGAGAACGTCAAGGGCTGCCGCGACCTCGGCCAGGCCGGCACCGACCTGCGTGACGCCGCCCGGCAGCGCAACGAGCTGGTCACCCGGCTCGGCAAGCTGTCCCTGGACAAGCTGCCGGACAACGCCGCGCTGAAGGACGCGCTGACCAAGGCGTGGCAGGCGTCCGCCGCCGCCGACAACCACTACGCGGCCTGGGCGGGCCAGGTGGCCGGCAAGCACGGCTGCCACAAGGGCCGCGCGCGCCCCACCGGCCAGACCCAGCAGGGTGACCGGGCGAGCGGCACCGCCAGCTCCCAGAAGGCCCGCGCCGCCCAGTTGTGGAACGCCATCGCGGGCAAGTACGGCCTGACCACGCGCCAGCCGACCCAGCTCTGACGAAAGGCCCGGCGCCCGGGAATCGTCCCCGGGCGCCGGACCTTCGCACGGACCGCCGGACGGCTCAGTCCACGTCCGCCTTCTCCAGCGTGGCCGTCATGTCGGTGACCTCGGAGGACGCCGTCGCACCCCGCTTCGCCGCGACCAGCTTGCCGTCCCGGACCATCTGGACGGTCACGTCCGCGTTCACCAGGCGCGGGAAGCCGACCGCCGACAGCGGGCTCTCCTGCGGCCAGTGCAGGGTCGGGGTCAGACCGCCGGTGCCCACCTTCAGACCGTGGTCGAGGGTGTGCTGCACGGTGTCGGCGCTCACCTCGCCGTCCCCGAGCCGCTCCAGGACCGCCGTCAGCACGGTGTAGGCGAGGTAGGTGGTCTGCACGCCGACGTCCGCCGGGTCGATGCGGTTGTCCCCGAACGCCTCCGTGTCGATGATCTTCTTCATCGAGTCCCAGCGCGGGTCGGAGGCCACCGGGTACCAGCTCGTGACGTACGTCCCCTCGTACGGTCCGCTCGCGCCGCCCGTCGCGTTGATCAGCGACTGGTCGACGCTGCCCAGCACGGTGGCCGTGCGCACCGCGGGGAAGTCGGGGCGGGCCCGGCGGAAGGAGTCCATGAAGGTGTCGGTGCGGTCACCGAGCGCGGGGACCACGCAGCCCTTGCGCGCCGGGTCGGCGGTCGCCCCGTGCAGCGCCCGGTCGGAGGCGGTGCCGTACTCGGTGGCGTCGTCGGCGGCGAGCTGGTCGTTCGCCGCCGCGTGACCGCCCGCCTTCAGACCCGCGTCCAGCAGCGGGGGCATCTCGTCCCCGGCGATGCTGTCGGGCCGCACCAGCGCGACGGGGCCGCAGGTGCCCGCCAGCGCCTGGCCGAGCCCGGCGAGCAGGGCGGGCTGACCACCGTTGACCGGGTACGACACGGGGCTGGTGAACTCGTCGCTGGTCACGCCGTAGCCGCCGATGAAGGGGATGCCCGCGCCCTCCAGCGGGGCGAGGTAGGAGTCCCCGTACTGGCTGTACGAGCCGACGACCGCGACCGCGCCCTCGTCCGCCGCGCGCCGGGCGCACCGGGCCACGCCCACGCTGTCGTTGCGCTCGTTGCAGGTCAGCACCTGGAGCCTGCGGCCGCCGATGCCACCGCGCGAGTTGATCCACTTCGCGTACGCGACGGCCATGGCGGGCATACCGGGCTTGTTGGTGGCGCGGGTGTTCTCCGGCGCCCAGGTCATCACCTTCACGGTGCCCTCCCCGGAGTCCGAGCCGCCCACCACACCGCACCCCGCGGTGAGGGACGCACACACGGCCAGTGCCCCGGCGTACCGGGCGGCGGTGTGGGTGCGCCGGGTGAGGAACAAGGGGAAGAAGCTGCGGGGGAGTCGCCTGCCGGTCATGGACACGCACGATTCCCTCACGCACCCAACCCCGAGGTGACCCTCGGTCGACGACGGGTGACAGCGAGGTGAACAGCGGGGGCGAAGCGGACGCCCGGGACACGGAACGTACGATCGTTGACCGTGCAAGGTTCGGAGAACACTTCCCGTCGCGGCCGCCGCTCCACCACCATGGGCGTCATGCCACTCAACGACATGCCGTGGTGGCGCTGGCGCTGCACTGTGCGTTCCGCGCTGCACATGCTCTCCGACCCGGTGTTCCAGCGGGACGTCTGGCTGGCCGGCGTACCCGGGTACGGCGACGTCACCGACGCCGTCTACCGGCTGGTGGAGGACACCTGGCTGGACAACTGGTCGGCCGAGAAATACGTCGGCACGATATTCCGGGACTCGCAGGAGGCGGCGCTCGTCGACACCGCCGTTCTGCGGGTCCTGCGGATCATGCACCAGGTCGGCCCGGACGCGCCGGTCTCCGCCTACCTCGACCACGCCGGCTGGCCGGAGGCGGTACGGGCCGCGCGCGACGCCCACCTGCGGCTCGCCGCGAGCGACGGGGACGATCCGGAGGCGCCGCCGCGCAGCCTCGAGGTGCTCCAGATCATGACCAGGTCCGCGTAGGGGCCGCTGCCGGGGCGCGTGGGTCCGTCTGCCGGACACCCCGCCCGCCGGGGCGGTCCGGCGTGAGATCGTGTGACGCATGAACGAGCAGCCCAGCCGCGTTGCCGCCGGTGCGGCGGACCAGTACGTCCTGACTCTCTCGTGCCCGGACAAAAAGGGCATCGTGCACGCCGTGTCCAGCTATCTGTTCATGACCGGCTGCAACATCGAGGACAGCCAGCAGTTCGGCGACCACGGCACGGGTCTGTTCTTCATGCGGGTCCATTTCACGGCCGAGGAGCCGGTGACGGTGGACAAGCTGCGGGCCAGCTTCACGGCCATCGGTGACGCCTTCCACATGGACTGGCAGATCCACCGGGCCGACCAGAAGATGCGGATCGTCCTCATGGTCAGCAAGTTCGGGCACTGCCTGAACGACCTGCTGTTCCGGGCGCGCACCGGGGCGCTCCCCGTGGAGATCGCGGCCGTGGTGTCCAACCACACCGAGTTCGAGGAACTCGTGGGGTCGTACAACATCCCCTTCCATCACATCCCCGTCACCCGGGACACCAAGGCCGAGGCGGAGGCGCGGCTGCTGGAGCTGGTGCGCCAGGAGAAGGTCGAGCTGGTGGTGCTCGCCCGCTACATGCAGGTCCTCTCGGACGACCTGTGCAAGGCGCTGAGCGGGCGGATCATCAACATCCACCACTCGTTCCTGCCGAGCTTCAAGGGTGCGAAGCCGTACCACCAGGCGCACGAGCGCGGGGTGAAGCTGATCGGCGCGACTGCGCACTACGTGACCGCGGATCTCGACGAGGGGCCGATCATCGAGCAGGAGGTCGAACGGGTGGGGCATGAGGTCACCCCGGACCAGCTCGTCGCCGTGGGGCGGGACGTGGAGTGTCAGGCGCTCGCGCGAGCCGTCAAGTGGCACGCGGAGCGGAGGATTCTCCTGAACGGGCGGCGGACCGTGGTGTTCGCCTGAGGGTTCGTCGGCGGGTGCGGGTTCGTCGTGGCTTGCCGCGCCCACGCGGCGGCAGCCGCACCTCGACACGGTCCCGCGCCCCGGGGCGGGACACCTGAAGGGTCTCTCACATCCGGCTCAGGCTCGCCGTTGCCGTCAGGACCGTCCTGATCGCCTCTCTGTCGCCCTTCTGGCCCGCCGCTGCCTCCTCCGGGGAGACGTGGCCCGCTGCCAGACGGCAGAACTCGACGCCGTCCAGGGCCACTTGGGCCACCTGGTCGGCGTCGGGGGCGCGGGGGTCCAGGGGGATGACGTACTTGTTCCCGTAGGTGCTGCCCTCGATCTCCAGGAGGACGGTGCCGGGCGGGGCCGGGGGACCGGCGGCCAGGACGGCGGGGAGCATACGGATCGCGAGGTCGATCAGTTTGCCCAGGTGGCGGGGTGCGGGCGGGTCGTAGGGGTAGTCGACCGCCTTCGCGATGTCCTCGGCGTGGACCCAGCACTCGAAGGCGCGGTCCAGCATCGCGTCGTGCAGGGGGAGCGCGAAGTCGCCGTAGGACACCTCGAAGCCGCGAGCGCGGCCGCCGGTGAAGGACGCGGTGCGTACGAGGCGGTGGCTCTGGTCGCGCCAGGGTTCGCGGACGTGGCGGGTCTGCGGGTAGTGCGAGGCACGCCAGAACGCCTCGGTCCGCTCGGCGGGTCCGGTGGTCCCGTGCGCCTGTTCGGCGAGGGCCTCGGCCAGCGGGTCCTCCAGACCGAGCGCGGTGGCCACCAGGCCGTCCACCGAGAGCAGATGCGCGATGACCCCGGCCACGGTCGTACGACGGCCGGCTCCGCCCTCGGCGCCGAACCAGCGCAGCCGCACGGGCGCGTGCCACTCGGCGTCGCCGAAGTCCTGGAGGAGGGCGTCCAGACGGGCGGTCTCGGCGTCGTAGGCGTCGGCCCAGTCGGGCACCGGGATGAGCGGCGGACGGCGCGTGAGACACGTCTCCAGCACACGGGTACGCAACGTGGGGTCGAGGTCCAGCGGCTCGGGCCGGTGCAACAGCCCGACCGCCTCCCGCAGCCGCCGAGCCTCGTCCGCACAGCCCCCGCATTCCCCCAGATGCTCCTCGACGGCCTCCGTCTCCGCCGCCGAACAGGCGGCCAGCGCCCAGGCCCCGAGCAAGGACCGCAACACGTCGTGCGACAACGCCGCGCCGCTCTCCGCCCCCTCTCCGCCCGCCCGGGGCGACGGCACGCGCTCGGCCCGCGCCCGGATGCCGTCCGCCGCGGCGCGATCACCGGCATACCGGGCTCCGGCGGTCTCCGCGCCGGGGAGTTCCCCGCCGGGCTGGTCCCAGGTGCTCTCCGTGCCGTCGGAGCCGTCGGCGCCGTGCGCGTGGAGCTCGTGAGGGTTCGGGGGTGTCATCGGGTTCCCCCGTCCGGCGGTGGGGTGTCGTGGGCTGTGGAGAGGAGCTGGAGGCCGAGGCGGAGGCGACGGCGTGCCTCGTCCTCGGTGACGTCCAGGTCGGCGGCGGTGCTGCGGTAGTCGCGGCGTTGGAAGTACGCCAATTCCAGTGCGGCGCGCAGGGGCTGGGGCATCGAATGGACGATGTAGTCGGCGCGGGCGGCGACCGCCGCGCGGTGGACCTTGCGCTCCAGTTCCTCCGGCGAGGCGCCGTCGCCGCCGAGCGCCGCCGTCTCGTTGTCCCGCAGCCGGCGTACCGCGAGGCGGCGGGTGACCGCGGCGATCCAGGTGCGCAGCGGCTCCTGGCGGGGGTCGTAGGTCTCGGGGTGCTGCCACAGGTGGGCGAAGACCTCGCGGGTCAGGGCGTCGGCGGCGCTCTCCTCGCCGAGCACGCGGTGGGCGAGGGCGTGCACCAGCGAGGCGTACCGGTCGTACAGCTCACCGAGGGCCGCCGCCTCCCCGCGCGCCAGCCGTTGCTGCATCACGCGGTCCCAGCGGTGCGGTACGTCCTGCTGCGCCATGCCGTTCCTCCCCTCGCCCGGTGCGGGCCCGGGCCGGTGTCCCGGTGACCTTCCCTCGAATGTAGTCGGCACGTCTGACAGCGCACGCTCCTTTGTGTCAATGTGCGCCCCCCGTTGCGTCGCAGGTGATAGGGCCTCCTTCACACCGCCTTCACTCTTGCATGGTCCAACTCCGATCGAACAGGATTGATAGTGACCGAAACAAGACCTTTGCCGATCCTCCGCGGTTTGCCAATTCGTGTTTCAGGGAAACGCCCGCTGGGCAGCCGCGCGGAAAGAAACGTAGGGACTGCTTCCATTTCCGGGCGGTTCCGCGAGATCCGCCGAGCGGAGGGGTGTGGCCGTGGCATTCGAAGTGACCGGCGCCGAGCGGGGCGCGTGGGCCGTGCTCCGAGTCTGCGGTGAACTGGATCTGGTGACCTCGCCGGTGTTGCGCCAGCGGGTGCACGACGCGGTGGCGGAGGGGCACCACAGTCTCGTCCTCGACCTTTCCGAGGTCTTCTTCTGCGATTCCAGCGGGGTCGGCGTGCTCATCGCGTCCCGTCGGCTCATCCGCTCCTGTCAGGGCCGGCTGCGGCTGATCCTGCCGGACCGGGGCGCGGAGGACGGCTCGCACGTGAACCGGGTCCTCGGCGCGCTGGGTGTCCGGCGCCTCTTCGACGTACGCGCGGACGTGGCCTCGGCCACCGCCGACGAGCCGGACTCGCTCACCGCCTGAACGGCCGGAACGGCCTGGACCGGGGCCGTGAGGAAGTATCCCGGAAGACGATCTTCCGGTAATTCGACGCCATGCGGCGCGAAATTCATGGCCACGGATGTCGCGGATCGTGGCGAACTCACATCACTGAGCGTCGATATCGGGTTGTGTCCGATCCGCGACTCGTCACGGCCCGGAGTCGGCGGCCCGCTCGGGTACCTTGGGTGAGATGCGAGTGGCTGCGAGCACCGGTGGTGCCGGAGATGCCCCTGGGGCGTTCCCGGACTCGGTGTCGCGCGCCGCTGTTCACGGGGTGACGGTGGAATACCGACCCGATTGTTCGACTCCACGACATGGGCGTCGCACAGTATGCCGCACGGGTACTCCTTCGCGCGGGAATATGCCCGAAGCGCTTGTTGGGGTGACTGTACGTCAACCATGCTGTCTCGTAAGGGAATCACGTTCCGTGACCCTTGCTCTGGCCGTTGTTCTGGCCATGCAGAAAATGGCTACGATCGTGGCCTTCGCCGTACCGCACGTCGCGGATCGTGTCGCGAACGACGGGTGGCGTGGGGTCATGTGTCCGCCGGTTCGGATGGTGTGAGCGGTGCAGGTGCTTCAAGTACTGGAGATCCGGCCCGACCCCGAGGAGGTGAGGCGGGCGCGCTCGTGGGCCCGCTCCCGGCTCGCCGGGCTCGGGATAGCGGCCGACGAACCGTTGGCCGAGACGCTGATCCTGCTCGTCTCCGAGCTGGTGACCAACGCGGTGGTGCACACGGGGCGCCCGGCCCTGCTCCGGCTTTCGCTGCCGGGCGGTACGGCCGGCCGTACGGAGTCCGGGGACGGCGACCCGGAGGCCGCGCGGGGACCGGGGAAGACGCGTACGGCCGTCGTCTCCGCCACCGTGCGCCTGGAGGTGGCCGACGCCAGCTCCCGTGCCCCCGTGCCGCGTTGCGCGGGCGACGACGCCACCGGCGGCCGGGGTCTGGCCCTCGTGGACTGTCTCGCCGACCGCTGGGGCTGGCAGGCCGAGGGCGCGGGCAAGAGCATCTGGTGCGAACTGGACCGCTGTTCGCCACCCCGGGAGGGCGCGGCGATGGCGTACGGGGGCGGCACGGCCGCGTACGAGGGCTTCACCTTCGAGGCCGTCTGACCCGTTTCCCGGCGGTGCGCCGGGCGTGCTCCCGTGCGCGGTCGCCGCGAAGTGCGCGGAAGTACCCGCCGCCCGTACGGTGTTGACGCGTCGAGTGTGTGTGAACACGCTGGTGTGCGTCGATTCGCCGCGAGGGGACGGCGAGGACCGGGGTGACGGAGTCCTCGCCGAGTGTGGGTCGCACCGGCCGGTGGCGCCGGGCGTGCACAGGGGGACACGCCCGGGGGATGCGCCACCGCCCGGTCCGCGCGGGGCGGGAGCCCAGCCGAAGACGGCGACGCTCCCGCCCCGTCCAGCAAGCCCGGCAAGGCGCGTCCGAAGGGTCGGGCAGAGTGGTCGGGGCCTGGCCCCGCACCGGCCCCCGCTCCTGCTCCCGCCGACCCCCGCCCCGCTCCCGCCGGCGCTCGCGCCCCCGTTCCGCGCGCCGCTTCCGGCCACGTCGGCGAGGCGCCGCTCCTTACACTGCCCCCATGGCTTGTCGTATCAGCGAGTTGGTCCTCGACGCCGCCGATCCCGGGCGGCTCGCCGTCTTCTGGGCCGAAGTCCTCGGGTACGTGGAGCTCGGCCGCGAGGAGGACGGCAGCATCGAGATCGGGCCACCCGGAACCGGGTTCGGCGGGGCGCAGCCCACCCTGATCCTCAGCCCGAGCACCGATCCGCGCCCGGCGAAGCTGCGGCTGCACATCGATGTCAGCGCCACCGACCGCGACCAGGACGCCGAACTGGAGCGGCTGCTCGCCCTCGGGGCCAGGCGGGTCGACGTCGGGCAGACCGGGGAGGAGAGCTGGCATGTGCTGGCCGACCCGGAGGGGAACGAGTTCTGTCTGCTCAGGGCCCGGGTCGGGGCCGTCTAGGGCGTGTCGTCCGGATCGTGTCGAGGCCGCGCCGTCGGCCCGGGACGGCCTGATCCGGAAGACGCCTCTTACGCGCGGGCGGTGGCGCGGAAGGTGCGGCGGTAGGCCGTCGGGGTCACCCCCAGGTTCTGCTGGAGGTGCTGCCGCATCGACTGGGCCGTGCCGAAGCCGCAGTCGCGGGCCACGTGGTCGATGGGGAGGTCCGTGGATTCCAGGAGGCCGCGGGCGAGTTCGACGCGTTGCTGGGTGAGCCACTGGCCGGGGCTGACGCCGACCTCCTCGCGGAAGCGGCGGGTGAAGGTCCGCACGGACATCGCCTCCCGGGCGGCCAGGTCGCGGAGTTGGATCGGCTCGTGGAGGCGGGCGAGGGCCCAGGCGCGGGCGGCCTTCGTGGTGGCGAGCTGGGGGTCGGGGACCGGGCGGTGGATGTACTGCGCCTGGCCGCCGTCGCGGTACGGGGGGACGACCGTGCGCCGGGCGACCTCGTTGGCGACCGCCGCGCCGTGGTCGCGGCGGACGATGTGCAGGCAGAGGTCGAGCCCGGCGGCGACTCCCGCGGAGGTCAGCAGGTCGCCGTCGTCGATGAACAGCACGTCCGGGTCCACCCGGATCGCCGGGAACATCCGCTGGAAGCGGTCCGCCTCGGCCCAGTGCGTGGTCGCCGGGCGGCCGTCGAGGAATCCGGCGGCGGCGAGGACGTAGACCCCGGTGCAGATGGAGGCGATCCGCGTGCCGGGGCGGATGCGGCCGAGCGCGGCGGCCAGTTCGTCCGTGAGCCTGCCCTCCTCGTACACCGGGCCGAGCTCGTACGACGCCGGGACGATCACCGTGTCCGCCGTGGCCAGCGCCTCGGGGCCGTGCGGCACGTGCACGCTGAAGTCGGCGTCGGTCTCGACCGGGCCCGGCGGCCGCGCCGAGCAGGTCACGACCTCGTACAGCGCCCGGCCGCACTCGTCACGGGGGCGCGAGAAGATCCGGTGGGGGATGCCCAGTTCGAAGGGGAGCAGGCCGTCAAGGGCCAGGACGGCGACGCGGTGCGGACGGAACTCCTCGGGCACGGTCATGGCCCGATCCTAGCGAACACTGTCCTTCGGGCCACTCGATGCGCGCGCAAGGACACCCGACCCTGGACCTTGTGACTCAGACAAGCGAAGCCACCGTCGCTCCCCGGACCCCGGCCGGACGACGCCGGGTGCACCGCGCCTGGTTCGTCGCCGCCGTCACCTTCGTGACGATCATCGGCGCGGCGGCCTTCCGTTCTCTCCCCGGACTCCTCATCGACCCGCTCCACGCGGAGTTCGGCTGGTCGCGCGGCACGATCGGCGCGGCCGTCTCCGTGAACCTCGCGCTCTACGGTCTGACCGCGCCGTTCGCGGCCGCGCTGATGGACCGCTTCGGCATCCGCCGGGTGGTGGCGGTCGCGCTGACCGTCGTCGCACTGGGCTCCGGGCTCACCGTGTGGATGACCAAGCCCTGGCAACTGATCCTGTGCTGGGGTCTGTTGGTGGGTCTCGGCTCCGGCTCGATGGCGCTGGCCTTCGCCGCCACCGTCACCGGGCGCTGGTTCACCGCCCGGCGCGGTCTGGTCAGCGGCATCCTGACGGCCGCCTCCGCCTCCGGCCAGCTCGTCTTCCTGCCGCTGCTGTCCTGGATGATCGAGAGCGGCCACGACTGGCGCCCGGCCGCCGTCACGGTCGCCCTCGCCGCCCTCGTGGTCGTCCCGTTCGTATGGCTGCTGCTGCGCGACCACCCGGCCGACGTGGGTCTCGCGCCGTACGGGTCGAGCGAGTTCGTGCCCAAGCCGCCGCCCCTGACGGGAGCCGCCCGGCGGACGCTCGGCGTGCTCGCGCGGGCCGCGCGGACCGGGCCGTTCTGGCTGCTCGCCGGCAGCTTCGCGATCTGCGGTGCCTCCACCAACGGGCTGATCCAGACCCACTTCGTGCCCGCCGCCCACGACCACGGGATGCCGGTCACGGCGGCGGCCTCGCTGCTCGCGGTCATCGGCGTCTTCGACGTGGTCGGCACGATCGCCTCCGGCTGGTTCACCGACCGCTTCGAGCCGCGCCGCCTGCTCGCCGTGTACTACGCGCTGCGCGGGACCTCGCTGCTCTTCCTGCCGGTGCTGCTCAACCTCGGCCCCGAGGTGAAGCCGCCGATGGTCTTCTTCATCGTCTTCTACGGCCTGGACTGGGTCGCCACCGTCCCGCCCACCCTGGCCCTGTGCCGGGACCGGTACGGCGACGACTCCGCGATCGTGTTCGGCTGGGTGCTCGCCTCGCACCAGATCGGCGCGGCCCTGGTGGCCTGGCTCGGCGGGGTCGCCCGCGACGTGTTCGGCTCCTACGACATGGTCTGGTACGCCTCCGGCGCCCTGTGCGCGGCGGCGACCCTGATGGTGCTGGTGATCCGGCGCAGCCCGGCGCCGCTCACCGTGCCCGCGTAGTCTCGCGTGCCAGCCGTCTGGCGACGGTGCGGGCGATCTTCTCGGCGTCCAGGGCGAGTTCGCGGAACATGCCGCTGATCGGGTTGGTGAACCCGGTGAAGTACAGACCCGGCGCCTCCTTCGGGGTGCGGGCGCCGTGCACCACCGGGCGCCCCCGGTCGTCCAGCACCCCGAGGTGCCCGACCAGGGAGTCCAGGCCGCGGGTGTAGCCGGTGGCCGCGATCACCGCGTCCGGCGCCACCCGGGTGCCGTCGGCGAGCGTCACCTTGCCGTCCTCGAACCCCTCTACGGCGGCCACGATCTCGACCTTGCCCCGGCGCACCGCGTCGATCAGGCCCACGTCCTGCACCGGGATCGCGCCCTCGCGCACCCGGCTGTAGAGGCCGGACTCCGGCCGGGGCAGGCCGTGTCCGGAGAGGTCGGGGGTGCTGAGACGGGCCATCGGCCGGGCGAGCCTGTCCACGAGCCGTACCGGCAGCCGCCGTACCAGGATGCCGGTGTACTGGGCGGACCAGCCCGCCGTCGAGCGGCGCACGATGTGCGGGACGGTGCGCACGGCGAGGCGGACCCGCGCCGCGCCACCCTCGACCAGGTCCACGGCGATCTCGGCGCCGGTGTTGCCCACGCCGACCACGAGCACGTCCCGGTCGGCGAAGGGGCGGGCGTTCCGGTAGGCGCTCGCGTGCAGGAACTCCCCGTCCCAGTCGTCGAGTCCGGGCCAGTCGGGCAGGCGCGGGGTGTGGTTGAAGCCGGTGGCGACGACCACCGCGCTGCCGGTCAGCTCCCGGCCGCCGGAGGCGTGCAGCAGCCAGCCCGCGCCGTCCGGGGCGGGCTCCACCCGGAACACCTCGACCCCGGTGACGATCTCCAGCTCGTGGTGCTCGGCGTACTTCTCCAGATAGCGCACCACGTCGTCGCGGGACACCCAGCGGCCGAACGCGCGGGGTATCGGCAGACCCGGCAGCGCGGAGAGGCGCCGGGTGGTGTGCAGCCGGAGCCGGTCGTAGTGGCGCCGCCAGGACGCGCCGACCCGGTCGGCCTTCTCCAGGATCACCGCCCGCACCCCGCGTGCCCTGAGGGCGTGCGCGACGGCGAGTCCGCCGGGACCGGCGCCGATGACGTAGACGGGACGGTCGGCGGGGGTCGCGGTCAGGTGCGCGAACGAGGGACGCGAGTCGGCCATGAGCGCGAGCGTAATCACAGCCCCGGTTGATGGGTATCGGTCAAGACCGGAATTGGTTGCGGATTGACAACGATGACGTGTGCGGAGTGCGAAACGTGTGAAAACGCTTCACGGCCACAGCAGTTGGCGTTCCCATCCGAACTCGGTGCGCCGGTACTCCAGCCGCACGTGACGGCGGTCCGGGTCGCCCTGGAAGAACTCCACCACCTCGGGGCGCAGGTGGTAGAGGGTCCACCCGGGGACCGGTTCCGCGGGGTTCTCACGTGCCTGCCGCCAGGCTTCCTCGGACGCCTCACGCAGCTCGCCCAGGGAGTCCAGCTCCTCGCTCTGCCGGCCGGTGAGCGCGGCCGCGAGGGCGCCGGTGGAGCGGGCGTGCAGATCGGCCTGGCTCTCCTCGCCCGGGGCGGTGGTGACCGGGCCGCGCACCCGCACCTGGCGGCCGAGCGCGGGCCAGTAGAAGGCGAGGGCGGCGTACGGGTGGGCGGCCAGGGCGCGGCCCTTGCGGCTCGTGGCGTGGGAGGCGAAGGACCAGCCGGCGGCGTCGGCGCCGTGCAGCATCACGATCCGCACGTCCGGGGTGCCGTCCTCGTCGGTCGTCGCCAGCGACATGGTGTGCGGCTCGGGCTGCCCCGCCCGCACGGCGTCCGCGAACCAGGCGGTGAACAGCGGCAGCGGGGAGGGCGGCGCGGTGGCCGGGTCGAAGGGGCGCAGCTCGGTCGCCCCGGGTGGCCACACCCGCAGGGAGAGCAGCAGGGCGTGCAGATTCGGGTGGGCCGGGGTCTCCTCGTGTGCCATGGACCGAGTATCGCCGTAAGGCTCCCGCGGGCCCCGGACGCGGGACGGGCGGTGGTCCACCCGAGTGGACCACCGCCCGTCAGACAGGACTTGGGGGGCGCGCTACCGGGTGGGCTTCTTCCCGGTCACGCCGAGGTACGTCAACAGCGAGAGCGTCGGCTTGAGTTCGGCCTGCTTCACGCCCCAGGCGGAGAAGCCCTTCTGGTGCGCGGCGACCGAGGAGAGCATGGTGACGAGGGAACCGGCGATCGCCGAGGGGTTTATGTCCTTGTCCACCCGTCCCTTCGCCTGGAGTTCGGCGACGGCCTCGGTGAGCGGGCCGTGGACCGCGTTCAGGATCTTCATGCGGAGCTTGTTGAAGCGCTTGTCGCCCTCGGCGGCGGCGAGGTCGACCACGCGCAGGATCGCGTCGTTGCGGCGCCAGAAGTCCATGAAGCCGTCCACGAGTTCCTGCGCGGTCTGCCAGCCCGCCTTGCCCGCCCAGCTGCGCCCGGCGAGCAGTTCGGCCAGCTCGGCGCTCTCGGCGGCGGTCTGGTCCGCGATCTCCAGGACGGCTCCCTCGACGTCCGGGAAGTACTGGTAGAAGGTCGCGGGCGACGTGCCCGCCCTCCGGGCGACATCGATGACCTTGACGTCCCGGTAGGGGGAGGAGCTGAGCATCTCGCTGAGGCAGTCGAGCAGCTTCTGCCGGGTCGCCTGCCCACGCCGGCCGGCCACGCGGCCGTCGACGGTACGCACTTGTCCTGTCATGCCGTCAGCTTACCGACGGGGGGCAGGAGCGCTATTCGGCCGACTGCAAATGGGGTGCCCGGCCATCGCGGGGCGATTTCCCTGGTCTGCGGGGTGCGCGCGGGGCGGTTACTTTGACGACATGGCCGAAAACAGTGCACCGGCGTACGGCGAGGGCGTGCCCTGCTGGGTCGACGCGCAACTGCCCGACGTCGAGGCCGGCAAGCGGTTCTACGGTGAACTTTTCGGGTGGACCTTCGAGCCCGCCGAGGAGGTGCCCGGCGGCTCGGTGTGGGCCCGTCTGGACGGCGAACCCGTCGCCGCGCTCGCCCCGAAGACCGACGGCCGGATGCCCACCGTCTGGACGGTCTACTTCGCCACCCCGGACGCCCGCGCGCTCGGCCGCCGGATCACCGAGGCGGGCGGAACGCTGATCTCCGGCCCCTTCCCCGTGGACGGCCTGGGCGCCGCCGCCCTCGTGGCCGACCCCGAGGGCGCCGTCTTCGGCCTGTGGCAGCCCGGCTCGTTCCCCGGCTTCGGGCGTCGCCGCGAGCCGGGCACGTTCGTCTGGGCCCAGCTCTACACCCGCGACACCGCCGCCGCGAACACCTTCTACGGTGCCCTCTTCCACGAGGCGCTGTTCGGCTCGGGCACCGAGCCCGACTTCGGCCGCGCGGACGTGACCGACGTGTTCCCCGCCGAGATGCCCCCGCACTTCGTCGTCCACTTCCGCGTCGCGGACCTGGACGCCGCCCTCGCGGCCGTACGGCGGCTCGGCGGGCGGATTCAGGTGCCGCCCTTCGACGCCTCGTACGGACGTGTGGCCGTCGTCACCGACAATCAGGGGGCGTCGTTCGCGCTGCTGCACCGGTGACGGAGCACCGCGCGGCGGCGAAATGACGGGATTGGGCACGAGACACCCCGATTCGCCACCGGGTTCGCAACCGGCCGCCCGGCCAGGAAGAATCGGGGTGCGTGCCGCCAGGGCGGTGCGGTGGTGAGACGCTGCACTACGGCCGCGTCCGCAGGTGGGCGACGCGGCTCGTACGGGGAGGTGGCAGGCAAGTGGTGGATCAGCTCACACAGCACGACCCGCGGCGGATCGGGCCGTTCGAGGTGCTGGGCCGGCTGGGGGCCGGCGGCATGGGGCTGGTCTATCTGGCGCGCTCGGCGTCCGGCCGGCGGGTGGCCATCAAGACCGTCCGCACGGAGCTGGCCGAGGACCAGCTCTTCCGGGTCCGCTTCACCCGCGAGGTGGAGGCGGCCCGCGCCGTCTCCGGCTTCTACACGGCCGCCGTCGTCGACGCCGACCCGCGCGCGGCGGTGCCCTGGCTGGCGACCGCCTACGTCCCGGCGCCCTCGCTGGAAGAGATAGTGAACGAGTGCGGCCCGCTCCCGGCACAGGCGGTGCGCTGGCTCGCGGCGGGCGTCGCCGAGGCCCTCCAGTCCATCCACGGCGCGGGTCTGGTCCACCGCGACCTCAAGCCGTCCAACGTGCTCGTGGTCGAGGACGGCCCCCGGGTCATCGACTTCGGCATCGCCTCGGGGGTGTCCAACACCCGGCTGACGATGACGAACGTCGCCGTCGGCACCCCCGCCTACATGTCGCCCGAGCAGGCCAAGGACTCCCGCAGCGTCACCGGCGCCAGCGACGTGTTCTCGCTCGGCTCCACCCTGGTCTTCGCCGCCACCGGACACCCGCCCTTCCACGGCGCCAACCCGGTCGAGACGGTGTTCATGCTGCTGCGCGAGGGCCCGGACGTCACCGGGCTCCCGGACGAGCTGCGCCCGCTGATCGACGCCTGCATGCAGATGGAGGCCCCCGGCAGGCCCAGCCCCGCCGACCTCCAGTCCCAGCTGGCCCCGCATCTGTTCGGCTCCGGCTCCGACGACTCCGGCACCGCCTCCGCGTGGCTGCCCGAGAAGGCCGTCGCGCTCATCGAGGCCCGCCGGGGCGGCCGTCCGCCCGCCAAGCCCGCCCCGCTGCCGCCGGGACCGCGCAGCGGCGTCCGCGCCGCCGTGCCCCCGCCGCCGTCGTACGACCCCGTGGTGCCGTCCCCGGCGCCGGTCCCGCTCGGCGGGCCCGACACCGGTCCGGTGCGGCTCGCCGGGGTCGAGGTGCCCATCGGGCCGGGACCGCGCGTGGCCGACGCCCGCGCCGCCGCCGTCAAGGCGCCGCCGCCGGAGACAGGGCTCGTCGCGAGCTGGTCCCGGCCGCGCCCCGGCGTGCTCGGTGCCGACCCCGCCGTACCGCCCGTACCGGCACTCCAGCCGGAGACCTCGGCGGGCTGGCGGCCCTGGCGGTTCCGCATGTCCAACGACGTGTGGGGCACCCCCTCGGTCGACGGCGACCTCGTCTACGTCACCTCCTTCGAGGTGCACGCCCTCGACGTGGCCACCGGCCGCCGCCGCTTCAAGACGCGCGACGTCGCCTGGTCCATGACCATCGCCGACGGCCGTATCCACGCCTCCGACGGGCCCACCCTGTTCGCCCTGGACGCCCGCGAGGGCACCGACCTGTGGCGGCTGTCCACGGACGCCTGGGTGTACTCGCTCAAGGCCGACCGGGGCACCGTCGTCACCGGCACCCGGGGCGGCGGCGCCCAGGCGTGGGACGCGGCAGGCGGACAGAAGCTGTGGGAGATCAGCGGCTGCCAGACGGACTTCGAGTCCCCGGAGGCCGGACCCGTCGTCCACGACGGCACGGTCTACGTCTGGCAGGACGCCCGGCTGCGCGCCCTGGACGCCCGCACCGGCGACGAGCGCTGGTCCTACCCCGTCGGCGACGCGGCCTCCTGCGGCGGTGTCCCGGTCCGGCTCACCCCGGCCGACGACGGCCACGTCTACCTGTGCGCGGGCAGCCGTGTCCTCGCCGTGGAGGCGGCCACCGGGCGCGTGCGCTGGCACTTCGAGGCCCCGGCGGTCTTCCTCGCCCCGCCCGCCTTCGTCCCCGGCCCGGCGGTCACCGGCGGCGGCGTCTACCTCGCGGACTACCTCGGCACCGTCTACGCCCTCGACGCCGCCGACGGCCGCGACCGCTGGCGCATCGCCACCGAGTCCCGCGCCTCGGTCGAACCGGTGCTGGTCGCGGCCGGCCACGTCCACGTGGGCAGCGGCAAGGGTCTCTACACGCTGGACGCGGTGACGGGCACCCCCAAGTGGCGCTTCCAGGCGGGCGGCGACGTGGTCGGCGCCCCCTCCGTCGCCGAGGGCCGCATCCACTTCGGCTCCACCGACGCCCTCATCTACACCCTCAAGGCCGACGACGGCCGCCTGCGCTGGAAACTCGCCACCGGCGGCGAGATCACCGGCTCCCTGGTCGTCAAGGACGGCGTGGTCTACGCCTGCAGCAAGGACCGCTGCGTGTACGCCCTGGACGCGGAGAAGGGCACCGGCACGGCACGGACGGTGTGACGGCGAAGGGGGGCCTGGCCGGCCTCCCTGTCCGCCGTTAGGGTGAACCGCATGAGACTACGGGGGCGCGGACTCAGGCTGACGGCTGTGCTGGCACTGACGGTGCTGGCGCTCACGGGATTCTCCCGGGGACACGGGCACGGCAGACACGGCTCGGGCGGGGGCGGCTGCAGCAGCTCCAGCCAGGACCACGACAGCACGTCGTCGTCGAGCGGGGGCCTTACCGGCTCCGGGGGCGGGTCGACGTACGACCCGGACGACTCGTACGGCGGCACGGACGACGATTCCTACGGTGACACCGACGACTCCTCCGGGAGCAGCACGGGCGGCTACCGCAGCCCCCGCACGCACCGGCCCACCTCCACCGCGACCGGCAGCGGGCGTGCCCGTACGGTCGAGGACGGGACGGTCGAGCTGCTGAGCTGTGCGACGGCCACGACGCCGTACGCGACCGTGGAGGTGACCAACCCCAACAAGCGCGAGGTGCGCTACACGGCCGTCGTCCACTTCCTGGACGGCTCCGGCGCCGAACTCCGCGTCGGGCGGGCCGAGGTGGACGTTCCCGCGCGGGGCACCGCGAAGACACGGGTGCAGATCGGCGCGGCGGGCGTGGGCACGGGCCACTGCAAGGCGGAGCCGACGGCCGAGCGGGCGGACTGACGCGCCGGGCACCGTCAGCTCGCGGGCAGCTCCACGGAGACGCGCAGCCCTCCGTCCGCGCGCGGAGCGAGGGTCAGCGTCCCGTCGTGCGCCTCGGTGATGGTGCGGACGATGGCCAGGCCGAGCCCGACCCCCGCGTGATCGGTGTGGACGCGCTCGGTCCCGCGCCGGAAGGGCTCGGTGAGCGTCGAGACCAGTTCCGGCGAGAGCGGCTCGCCGGTGTTCTCGACCGTGAGTACGGCGGTGCCGGTGCCGGTGCCGGTCGTCACCCGCACCGTGCCGCCGGAGGGCAGGTTGTGGACGATCGCGTTGTGCACCAGGTTCGTCGTCAACTGGAGGAGCAGCGCGGGTGATCCGAGCGTGGGCGTGATCCCGCCCGAGGTCTCCAGCGTGACCCCGTGCCGCTCCGCGAGGGGGAGCAGCGTCTCGGTGGCCTCCTCCGCGAGGAGGGACAGGTCGACGCTTTCCCGGGTGAAGGACCGCTGCTCGGCACGGCTGACCAGGAGCAGCGCCTCGGTGAGGTCGATCGCCCGGGTGTTGACCGCGCCGAGCCGGGCGAGGAGGGCGTCGGTGTCGCGGCCGGGATCGGTGCGGGCGACGTCGAGGAGCGCCTTCGTGATCGCCAGCGGGGTGCGCAGCTCGTGCGAGGCGTTGGCGGCGAAGCGGCGCTGCTCGGCCATGTGCGCGTCGAGCCGCGCGAGCATCGTGTCGAAGGCGTCGGCCAGCTCCCGGAACTCGTCGCCGCGGCCCGGCAGTCCGACCCGATGCGAGAGCGATCCGGTCGCGGCCCTGCGGGCGGCCTCCGTGAGGCGTCCCAGGGGCGCGAGCATCCGTCCCGCCAGGAACCACCCGCCCACGAGCCCGAACACCAGCAGGAACGCCAGCACCGCGAACGCCCTCGGCGCGAACACGCGCAGCAGGTTGGAGCGGACCGGGAAGACCCCGCCCGTCGTCGGATCGCCGGTGGAGCCGGGGACGATGAGCGCGCGGTCCGGGACGTACCGCAGCAGGAACCACCACACGGCCGCGAGCAGCAGCGCACCGGCGACCATGAGGAACCCCGCATAGCTGAGCGTGAGTTTGAGACGGACGCTCACCCCGGGCGCCCTATCCACGCGCGCCTCCCGTGTCCGAGTCCGCGTCCGTGTCGATGCGGTATCCGACCCCCGCCACCGTCGCGATGACCCACGGCTCCCCGAGCCGCTTGCGCAGCGCCGAGACGGTGATGCGCACGGCGTTGGTGAACGGGTCCGCGTTCGCGTCCCACGCCCGCTCCAGCAGCTCCTCGGCGCCGACCACCCCGCCCTCGGCGGCGACCAGCACCTCCAGCACCGCGAACTGCTTGCGGGTGAGCGCGACATGGCGGCCGTCGCGGTGGACCTCCCGGCGGAACGGGTCCAGGCGCAGCCCCGCGATCTCCCGCACGGGCGGCCGGTGATGGGCCCGCCGGCGGTCCAGCGCCCGGAGCCGGAGCACGAGTTCCCTCAGCTCGAAGGGCTTCGTGAGGTAGTCGTCGGCGCCGAGCCCGAACCCGGACGCCTTGTCGTCGAGCCGGTCGGCCGCCGTGAGCATGAGGATCGGCAGCCCGCTGCCCGAGGCGACGATGCGCCGGGCCACCTCGTCCCCGGAAGGGCCCGGGATGTCCCGGTCCAGGACGGCGATGTCGTAGGCGTTGACGTCCAGCAGCTCGAGGGCGGTGTCGCCGTCCCCGGCGATGTCGGCCGCGATCGCCTCGAGCCGCAGTCCGTCGCGGATGGCCTCGGCCAGATAGGGCTCGTCCTCGACGATCAGCACACGCATGGGAGAAAGGCTACGAGTCGTCGCATATCGGCGGCGTATCGAAAAGCGCATACGCCCCGGCAACATCCCGCTCCCTTGACTGGCGGCATGAACGCGACTGGCGGCATGACACGCAACACCCCCGGACCGAGCCGCGCCCCCCGACGGCGTGCGGTCCTCCACCGGGCGCTCCACGCCGCCTTTCGGCCGGACCCCTGGAAGCGCGGCCCGGTCCTCACAGCCCTGTCCCTGCTGCTCGGCCTGCTGATGCGGCTGCACGCGAGCGTCCCGGACCCCGGGGGCCTGGCCGGTCTGCTGGAGAACGTCCTGCCGTGGCTCGGCCTGTTCGTCCCGGTGCTGCTGGCCGGGGCGCTGTGGCGGCGGTCCGCCTCGGCGGTGGTCGCGCTGGTGCTGCCGGTCGCGGTGTGGCTGAGCCTCTTCGGCGAGGTGCTCACCGACAAGTCCCGGCCGGGCGGCGACCTCACCGTCGTCTCCCACAACGTCGGCGCGGACAATCCCGACCTGGCCGCCACCGCCCGCGCCCTGGCCGCATCCGGCGCGGACGTGCTGGCCCTGGAGGAGCTGACCCCGCGGGCGACACCGCGGTACGAGAAGGGGCTCGCGACGGCGTATCCGCACCACGTGGTGCGCGGCACGGTCGGGCTGTGGAGCAGGCTGCCGATCTCGGGCACGCGGATGATCGACATCATGGACTTCGGCCCGCTGGCGGCCACCAAGCCGGCCGCCGACAGGCTGCCCGGCAATCGCGCGCTGCGTACCACGGTGACCACCGGGCACGGCCCGCTGACGGTGTACGTCGCCCACCTGGGGTCCGTACGGCTCATGCCCGGGAAGGGCTTCTGGACGGACAGCCGGGACATCGGCGCGCGCGCCCTCGGCAAGGCGCTGGCGGACGACCCGAGCAGGCGCGTGGTGCTGCTCGGGGACCTCAACGGCACCCTGGACGACCGGGCGTTCGCGGGGATCACCGCGCGGCTGCGCTCCGCCCAGGACGTCGCCGGGGACGGCTTCGGCTTCACCTGGCCCGCGGCGTTCCCGGCGGTGCGGATCGACCAGGTCCTGGTCAGGGGCGTGACGCCGGACGGCTCATGGACGCTGCCTGCCACCGGGAGCGATCATCTGCCGGTGGCGGCCCGTATCGGCTGGTGAACGCGCGAAGGCCGCGGCGGCGTCCCCCCTCCGCGCCGCCGCGGCCTCACGTCCCCCGTGTTCCCCCGTGCCCCCGTGTTCCCCCGTGCTCCCCCCTGTGGAGCAGTCTCAGCGCGGGTCGCCGGTGGTGATGTGGCTCTCCAGGGTGGTGACGTCGTCCAGCTCCTCGGCGTTCTCACCGCCGGTGATGTGGCTCTCCTGCGGGGTCACCTCGGCGGCGTCCGCCGTCTCCCCACCGGTGATGTGGCTCTCCTGAGGAGTGACCTTGTCGGACTTCTTGGCGTCGCTCATCCTGAACTCCGTTGCTGTGAAGGTGTGCTGGGACGGCAGGCCCGTCCGGCCGCTCCCCCGAGGACTTCCGGACGGGCCGGGGCCCAGCCGGCCCGTACGTCCCCCGTGAACGACGAGCCGACTGCCTAGAGAGTGCTCGGGCACGATAAACGAATGATGAACGCGGCGCTCCGTGGCCCCCGTTGTCAGCCCGTCGCCGCCGGTGTGAGCAGTCTCCGCAGGTCGGCGGCCTCGGGGGAGTCCAGCCGCTCGAAGACGGCCAGCGCGTCCGTCCAGCAGGCCCGCGCCCGGTCCGACTCCCCGAGCGCGTCCAGCGCCTTGCCGAGCACGGTCAGCACACCCGCCCGGCGCCAGTCGCCGCCGACGTGCAGCAGCACGGAAAGGGACTGCTCGGCCTGTGCCGCGGCGGCGGCGGGCCACCCGGCCGCGAGTCGCACCCCGGCGAGCCGGAAGAGCGTCATCCCCTCCCACAGCCGCTGCCTGCTGTCGCGGAAGATGGTCAGCGCCTCGGCGAGGCGCGCCTCCGCCTCCTCCTGCCGCCCCGACTCCGCGAGCGCCAGCCCGAGGGCGTAACTCCCGTTCGCCAGGCGCACGGAGAGACCCAGGTCGCGGTAGACGGCGACCCCCGCCTCCGCCAGCTCCACCGCGCTCTCCACCTGCCCCATCGCGAGCCGCACCCGGGACAGGTTGCACAGGGCGCTGGCCTCCCCCGGCAGGTTGCCGTCGGCGCGATAGGCGTCCAGGGTGCGCTGGAGGTAGGTCTCCGCCTCCTCGTTGCGCTGGTGGTAGGCGGCGACGATCCCGCGCTCGCTCGGGGCGTTGCAGTCGATCCACGGGTCGCGGGCGGCGTCCGCCAGCTCCACCGCCCGCTGCGCCTCCGCCTCTGCCTCGTCGAAGCGCCCCGCCGCCATGTGCACCTGGGCCAGCGTGGTGCGCGCCCGGCCCTCCGTGCGCGCGTCCCCCGCGGCCCGCGCCGCGTCCCGTACGGCGGTCGCCGCCGCCCCGAACTGATGGGCGTTCGCGCCGGATTCGGCCAGGTCCTTGGAGACGAGGAGCAGGTCCACCGCCCGCCGCAGGGTCGCCCCCGACGCCGACTGCCGTACGCACGCGAGCAGTGGGTCCGCCTCCGCGTACAGCCAGTCGAGCGCGTCGCGGTGCCCGGCGAAGGCCAGTCCCTCGTGCGCGGCCGGGTCGAGGTGCTCCACCGTGCGGTCGCCGGGGCGCTCGATGGCGTACACCCGGGCGGCCGTGGCGAGGTAGAAGTCCAGCAGCCGGGAGAGCGCGGCCGCGCACTCGCCGGGCGCCGCCTCGTCGCGCTCGGCGCAGGAGCGGGCGTAGAGGCGGACCAGGTCGTGGAAGCGGTAGCGGCCGGGCGCGGCGGACTCCAGGAGCGAGGTGTCCACCAGGGACTCCAGCAGGTCCTCGGTGTCCTCCTGCGGCCGGTCCAGTACGGCAGCGGCGGCGGCCAGCGACAGATCGGGGCCCTCGGCGAGACCGAGCAGCCGGAACGCGCGCGCCTGCGCGGGCTCCAACTGGCCGTAGCCCAGCTCGAAGGTGGCCTTCACCGCGAGATCCCCGGCCTGGAGTTCGTCCAGCCTGCGGCGCTCGTCGGCGAGCTTCGCGGCGAGCACCGAGACCGTCCAGGTGCGGCGGGCCGCGAGCCGGGAGGCGGCGATCCGGATCGCCAGCGGCAGGAAGCCGCACGCGGCCACCACGTCGAGGGCGGCCTCGCGCTCGGCGGCGACCCGCTCCGCGCCGACGATCCGCGTGAAGAGGGCCAGCGCCTCCTCCGGGGACATCACGTCCAGGTCCACCAGATGGGCGCCCGCGAGCCCGGTCATCCGCACCCGTGCGGTCACCAGCGCCGCGCAGCCCGCGGTGCCCGGCAGCAGCGGGCGCACCTGGGCGGCGTCCTTGGCGTTGTCCAGCAGGACGAGGACCCGGCGGCCGTCGAGCACCGAGCGGTAGAGCGCCGCGCGCTCCTCCGGGGAGTCCGGGATCGAGCGGTCGGGGGTGCCGAGGGCGCGCAGGAAGGAGCCGAGCACCGTCTCCGGTTCGGCAGGGCGGGGGCCCGCGCCCTGGAGGTCGACGTAGAGCTGCCCGTCGGGGAAGGCGGCACGGGCGCGGTGGGCGACGTGCACGGCGAGCGTGGTCTTGCCGACGCCGCCGATCCCGGCCAGCGCGGAGACCGCCATCACCCGGCCCTCCGCCTCCGATGCCGAGGCGAGCACCTCGCTCAGCTCGGTCACGAACGCGTCGCGTCCCGTGAAGTCCGGCACGGACGCGGGCAGTTGGGCGGGCTTGACCGCCACCATCGCGGGCTCGGCGGGCGGCGGGGTGGGTCCGGCGAGGGCGGGGTCGGCGCGCAGGATGCGCTGCTGGAGTTCGCTCAGCCCCGGGCGCGGGTCCACGCCCAGCTCCTCGGCGAGCAGCCGCCGGGTGTCCGCGTAGACGGCCAGTGCCTCCGCCTGGCGGCCGCTGCGGTACAGCGCCACCATCAGCAGCTCGCGGAACCGCTCGCGCAGCGGATGCGCCGCCGTGAGGGCGGTCAGCTCCGAGACGGCCTCGGCGTGATTGCCCCGCTCCAGGTCCATGTCCAGCCGGGACTCCAGGAGTTGGAGCCGCCACTCCTCAAGCCGGACCCGCTGCGTCTCGGCGTACGGCCCCGGTACTCCCGCCAATGGCTCCCCGTCCCACAGTGCGAGCGCCAGCCGCAGCAGCCTCCCCGCCTCGGGCAGGTCCCCTTCGCCGCGCGCCTTCTCGGCCCGCGCGGCCAGTTCCTGCGCCGAGGTGATGTCGAGCGAGCCCTCGCCGAGCCCCCGCACGGCGTACCCGCCGGACTCGCTGACCAGCACGCCCGGGCCCAGCGCCTTGCGCAGCCGCGAGGCGTACGTACGCACCGCCGCCAGCGCCCGGGGCGGCGGCTCGCTGCCCCACAGCGCGTCGATCAGCTCGGCCGCCGTCGCCGTACGCCCCTCGCGCAGCAACAGAGCGGCCAGCAGCGCGCGTTGCTGCGGCGACCCGGTGCTCACCGGCTCGTCCCCGCGCCACGCCCGCACCGGCCCGAGCACCCCGAACCGCAACCCGGCGAAGCCGCTGACCCGCTGCTCAGGCACCCGCGGCCCACCGTCCATGCGCTCGCCCCCTAGCCATCCCTCGTGCAAGGCCAGTTTGCCTTCTTGGGCCCACTTCCGTCAGCCGTGCGAGACGCCGATCACAAGGCGGCGCGGGGGGCTCCACAATCCCTCCACAAGGCGGGCGGGGGCACGGCGCCGGCTTGGCGGGTGAGTGGACGGCGTCGAAGCGGTCACCCCTGAGCGCGGGCGACCGGCACCCCGGACGACTGCCCCGCCCGCTACGTGTACACGGTCACGATCCGCTGAGCAGGCCGGCCACCGATGCGACCCGCGGCCGGGAAGGCCCCCTGGCACCCCGTGCCGCCGAACGTATGCTCACACAATGACGACTTCCGCGACCCCCGGAACCGGCCCCACCGAGAACTCCATGCGTCGCGCCCTGAAACGAGCGCGGGACGGTGTCGCGCTCGACGTCGCCGAGGCGGCGGTGCTGCTGCAGGCGCGCGGGGAGGCGCTGACCGACCTCGCCGCGTCGGCCGCGCGCGTGCGGGACGCGGGTCTCGAGCAGGCGGGCAGGTCCGGTGTCATCACGTACTCCAAGAGTGTGTTCGTCCCGCTGACGCGGCTGTGCCGGGACAAGTGCCACTACTGCACGTTCGTCACCGTCCCCGGCAAGCTGCGCCGCGAGGGACACGGAATGTTCATGTCCCCGGACGAGGTGCTGGACGTCGCCCGCAAGGGCGCCGCGCTCGGCTGCAAGGAAGCGCTCATCACCCTCGGGGACAAGCCGGAGGACCGCTGGCCCGAGGCGCGGGAGTGGCTGGACGCGCACGGCTACGACGACACGATCGCGTACGTCCGCGCCATCTCCATCCGCATCCTGGAGGAGACCGGGCTGCTGCCCCACCTCAACCCGGGCGTCATGAGCTGGACGGACTTCCAGCGGCTGAAGCCGGTCGCGCCGAGCATGGGCATGATGCTGGAGACGACGGCGACCCGGCTGTGGTCCGAGCCCGGCGGCCCGCACCACGGCTCCCCGGACAAGGAACCGGCCGTACGGCTGCGGGTGCTGGAGGACGCGGGACGCTCCTCCGTGCCCTTCACCTCCGGTCTGCTGATCGGCATCGGCGAGACCTACGAGGAGCGCGCGGAGTCCCTGTTCGCCCTGCGCAAGGTCGCCCGCGCCTACCACGGCGTCCAGGAGCTGATCATCCAGAACTTCCGCGCCAAGCCGGACACCGCCATGCGCGGGATGCCCGACGCCGAGCTGGACGAGCTGATCGCCACGGTCGCCGTCGCCCGGCACATCATGGGCCCCGCCGCCTGCCTCCAGGCCCCGCCGAACCTGGTCGACGGCGAGTACGAGCGGCTGATCGGCGCCGGCATCGACGACTGGGGCGGGGTCTCCCCGCTCACCATCGACCACGTCAACCCCGAGCGCCCCTGGCCGCAGATCGAGCAGCTCACCGAGCGCTCCCGGAAGGCCGGGTTCGAGCTGCGCGAACGGCTGTGCGTGTACCCGGAGTTCGTCCGCAGGGGCGAGCCCTGGCTGGACCCGCGCCTGCGTCCCCACGTCGCCGCCCTGGCCGACCCGGAGACCGGCCTCGCCCGCCCGGACGTGCTCCCCGAGGGGCTGCCCTGGCAGGAGCCCGAGGAGGTCTTCACCGCGAGCGGCCGCACCGACCTGCACACCACCATCGACACCGCGGGGCGCACCTCCGACCGCCGCGACGACTTCGACGAGGTCTACGGCGACTGGGCCGAGCTGCGCGAGGCGGCGGCCCCCGGTATGGCCCCCGAGCGCATCGACACGGACGTGCGCCAGGCCCTGCGCACTGCCGCGGACGACCCGACGAAGCTGACCGACGACGAGGCGCTCGCCCTCCTCCACGCCGACGGCCCGGCGCTGGACGCGCTGTGCCGGATCGCGGACGACGTACGCAGGTCCGTGGTGGGCGACGACGTCACGTACATCGTCACCCGCAACATCAACTTCACCAACGTCTGTTACACCGGCTGCCGTTTCTGCGCCTTCGCCCAGCGCCGCACCGACGCCGACGCCTACACCCTCTCCCTGAGCCAGGTCGCGGACCGCGCCCAGCAGGCGTGGGACGTGGGCGCGGTGGAGGTCTGCATGCAGGGCGGCATCCACCCCGACCTGCCCGGCACGGCGTACTTCGACATCGCGAAGGCGGTCAAGGAGCGCGTCCCCGGGATGCACGTCCACGCCTTCTCCCCGATGGAGGTCGTGAACGGCGCGACCCGGACGGGTCTGTCGATCCGCGAGTGGCTGACGGCGGCCAAGGAGGCGGGGCTGGACTCCGTCCCCGGTACGGCCGCCGAGATCCTGGACGACGAGGTCCGCTGGGTGCTCACCAAGGGCAAGCTGCCCACGGCCACCTGGATCGAGGTCATCACGACCGCCCACGAGCTGGGCATCCGCTCGTCGTCCACGATGATGTACGGCCATGTGGACCAGCCCCGCCACTGGCTCGGCCATCTGCGTGCCCTGGCCGGCATCCAGCAGCGCACCGGCGGCTTCACCGAGTTCGTGACGCTGCCGTTCATCCACACCAACGCGCCCGTCTACCTCGCCGGCATCGCACGCCCGGGCCCGACCATGCGGGACAACCGCGCGGTCACGGCGATGGCCCGCCTGCTCCTGCACCCGCACATCCCGAACATCCAGACGAGCTGGGTCAAGCTCGGCACCGAGGGCGCGGCCGAGATGCTGCGCTCCGGCGCGAACGACCTGGGCGGCACGCTGATGGAGGAGACGATCTCCCGGATGGCGGGTTCGTCGTACGGCTCGTACAAGTCCGTACGGGACCTGGAGGCGGTCGCGGAGGCGGCCGGGCGCCCGTCGAAGCCCCGTACGACGCTCTACGGCGAGGTGTCCGAGGAGCGTCGGAAGGCGGCCCGTACCTCGGACGGGCACCTGCCGGATCTGCTGCCGGTCCTGGACTGAGTACGATGATCCGACCCCGGATGTAGAAGGGGGACTCACAGCGGAGGAGATGCGTACCCGTGGCTGCCCGACTGCCCTCGTGGGCCTGGGTCTCCGGACTGACGGTGGGCGCGACCGCCGCCGTCATCGCCCTCGCGATACAGGCCGAGCACGGCCCGCATCCCACGGCGGCGGTGGCGAAACCGCGCCCCTCGGCGACGGCCTCCGCCACCGCGAGCCCGACCGCCGACGCCCCCAAGCCCTCAGGCCCGCCCGCACTCCCCGACGCCTCCGGGGAGGGCCGCCGGATCGTCTACGCGGTCGGTGAGAAGCGGGTCTGGCTGGTGGACGCCACCGGCAAGGCCGTCCGCACGTTCACGGTGTGGCCGGGCACGGTCAGCCCGCAGCCCGGCCGCTACACCGTCCTGGGCCGTCTGCCGGCCGCCACCGGCTCCGACGGGGTCGCCATCGAGCACATCCTGTACTTCACCCACACCCCGGCCGGCGACGCCGCCTTCTCCAACGCCATCGACGGCTCCTCGCCCCCGCCCGCGGGCGGCAAGCAGACCACCGGCATCCGCCTCCACAAGGCGGACGGCGCCGCGCTGTGGGCCTTCGGCGACCGGGGCACGCGCGTGGCGGTCGTCAAGTAACGTCCGCCGCCCCCGGCGCCAGCTCCGCCCACAGGGTCTTCGCCCCTGCCGGGGCCTCCCTCACCCCCCAGCGCTGCGCGTACGCGGCGACGACCTGCAACCCCCGCCCGCCCTCGGCCAGTTCGGCCGAGGGTTCCGGCGGTCGCGGCAGCCGGTCCCCGCGCGCGTCGGTCACCTCGATCAGCAGTGTGCCGTCGTCGTGGCGCCGCAACTCCAGCCGGAAGTCCCGCCCGCTCACCCGGCCGTGCAGCACCGCGTTCGCCGCGAACTCGGCCACCACCTGCGTGGCCGCCTCGAACGGCATACCCCACTCGTCCAGTTGACGCTCGGTGAGCAGCCGCGCCAGGCGCGCGCCTCTGCGGGTGGCGGACAACTGGATCCGCACCTCGGATTTCTGATTCACATCACCCAGCGTGGCCGCCTGTCCCTACCCTGAACAGCGACGACCACCGTACGCAGCGTGACTGTACGGGTGGCCCGGGTGACGGTACGGCTGGTACGCGGAAGAGGGGTGCCGGGTGGAGGACGAGGAGGCCGAGGCCGTACTGCGTGCGGTCGGACGGCAGATCAGGGCGTGGCGGGAAGCGGCGGGGCTCACCCAGCCGGAGCTGGGTGCGGCGATCGGGTACAGCGGGGAGATGGTGGCGTCCGTGGAGCGGGGACGGCGCGTGCCGAAGCCGGACTTCTTGGACCGGGCTGATGAAGTGGTGCGCGCCGGTGGCAAGTTGGCGGCGATGAAGGCGGACGTGGAGAGGGCGAGGTACCCGAAGAACGTACGGGACCTGAAGAAGCTGGAGGACGAGTCCACGGAGATGGGGGCGTACATGGCTCTGCACATCGACGGCCTCCTGCAGACGCCCGCGTACGCGAAGGCCCTTTACGAGATGCGTCGCCCCGCGTACACCGAGGAGGAGATCGACCGCTTCGTAGCGGCACGCATGGCGCGAAAGTCGGTCTTCGAGCGGGTGCCACGTCCTCTCCTCACTTTCGTGCTGGAGGAGGTGACGCTTCGGCGTCCGGTCGGAGGCAGGGCAGTTCTACGGGAGCAACTTGAACACCTGTTGGAGATGAGCCAGTTGCGGCACGTGTCAATTCAGGTGATGCCCACGGCCTGCGAGGACCACGCGGGCATGAATGGTCAGTTCCGGGTGTTGAAGCTCCGCAGCGGCAAGTCGCTCGGGCAGACCACCGGCCAGCTCTACGACCGAGTGATCAGCGATCCCCATGAGGTCCAAACCCTGGACATGCGCTATGGCATGATCCGAGCCCAAGCCCTCACGCCCCCGGAGTCACTGACCTTCATCGCAAAGGTGCTGGAAGAAGAGACATGGATTCAACCCTGAAGTGGGTCAAGAGCAGTTACAGCGGAAACGACGACTCGGCCTGCGTCGAAGTCGCCCTCGCCCCCGCCACCATCCACATCCGCGACTCGAAGAACAAGCACGGCGCCCACCTCGCCGTCCCCGCCACCGCCTGGACCGACTTCCTCCGCTTCGCCGCCCGCTCTGCCTAGGGGCGGACGACCGGGGGCCGGTGAAATGCCCACGACGGACGCCCCGTCGGGCTGACATGATGTCGGTCATGGGCGGAGGAGTGAGGACGGCGAAGGAACAGCTCGCCTCCTGTCGCAGGTACGAGGCTCTGCGCGGGGAGCGTTTCGACGGTGAGGACCTCGCCTCGGTGTCCCTGCGGGAGCTGCGGTTCACGCGGTGCTCGTTCCGCGGGGCCGACCTGCGGCACGCCACGCTGGACGGGTGCGGCTTCAAGCTGTGCGACTTGCGCGGGGCGGACCTGAGCGGCGCCTCTCTGCGCGGGGTCTCCTTCGCGGGGTGCGATCTGACCGGCGCCGACCTGCGGGCGGCGGACCTGACCGGGGCGCACTTCGGCCGGGTCCTCACCGGCACCCCGTCCCACGGCCTGACCGACATCACCGGCACCAGACTGGACCGAGCCGTCCTGCGCGACCTCCGGCTCGACCAGGTCGTCGGCCGGCCCCTCACCGACTGACCGGAACCTCATCCAGGAGGGCGAACGTGACCCCAGCCCGGCCCCAGGCCACCCGCGCCGTGGTGGAAGAGCTGCTGCGCCGCATCGGCGAGGGCGACCCGGACCGCGTCGCCGAGCTGTACGCCGAGCAGGTCGACTGGAGACTGAACTGGCCGGAGTCCGAACACGGCCGCACCGCCACCCCCTGGATCCGCCCCCGTCACACCCGCGCCGACGCCGCCGCCCACGTCCGCGAACTCACCGAACACCACGTGCCGGGCGCGGCCGCCACCGAGATCGGGCGCGTCCTCGTCGACGGCGACGACGCGGTCGTACTCGGCGAGATCCGCCAGACGGCGCGCGCCACGGGGCGTCCCTACCGGGCCCGCTTCGCCCTGCACCTCACGGTCGAGAACGGGCTCGTCACCCGGCACCATGTCTACGAGGACAGCCTTGCCGTGGCCCAGGCGTTCGGGGAGAAGAAGTGAAGGCGGGAGCCGCCCGCCAAGCCGTGGCAGGGTGGCGCGCGTGGTGATCTCCATGGCGGCGGCCGGCGGAATGGCCCTGGTCGAGCTGGGCATGGCACTGACGCCGGGACCGAACATGATGTACCTGGTGTCCCGGAGCGTCGGTCAGGGCCGCGTGGCCGGGTTGGTCTCGCTGATCGGGACCGCGGTGGGCTTCCTCGTGTACATGACCCTGGCCAACGTGGGCCTTGCGGTGGTCTTCGTCGCCGTCCCGTGGCTGTACATCGGCTTCAAGGCGGTAGGCGCCGCCTACCTCGCTTTTCTGGCCTGGCAGGCGCTCAGGCAGGGAGGTCACGGGCTGTTCGAGCCACGCGGCCTCCAGCGCGACTCGTACGGGAAGCTGGTGCGGATGGGGCTGGTCACCAACCTGCTCAACCCGAAGGTCGCCGTCCTGTACCTCGCGCTGATCCCGCAGTTCATCGATCCCGCTCGCGGCCACACCACGGCCCAGGGGTTCGCTCTCGGCACCGTACAGATCGTGGTGGGCCTCACCGTGCACGCGCTGATCGTGCTCGCGGCCGGATCCGTCGCCGCCCTGCTCAAGAGCCGCCCGACCTGGGCCAAGTTGCAACGCCGGATCACCGGAACGCTCCTCGCCGGCGTCGCGATCGCCCTCGCCCGCGAGGTGCCCGCCCGCGCACGGGCCTGACCGCTCAGCGGAACTCGTGGACCACCTGGATCTCGCCGACGATATGGGCGTTGAAGTCGTCCAACTCCTCGGCGGGAACCCAGAGTTCTAGGATCGTCTCCCCGCCGGCCCGCTGGACGGGATACCGGCTCACGAAGTCCGACTCGACCTCGAAACGCGTGACGAAGCCGGCGCCGTCGTGCTTCACGTTCCAGTCCCGCGCGATCCGCACCGCGTAGTCCTCGTTGAGGACCGGGTAGAAGATCGGCTGCTCCGGCAGCCGGGGCGGCCAGGCACGCCAGTCCGACTCCCGTACCAACTCCAGCTCTTCGGGGCCGGTGGGGCGCCACAGGGTCGTCGTCGGCCGGCTGGTCATCGGTGTCGCACTCCGGGTACGGGCCGCGTGGGCGGCGGGGGCGGGAGCCCGGACGATACCGACCTCGCGCCCCCGGCAGCCACACGGTTTCCGTGCGCGGCACTCGCCGCCCGGCCCCTGGCGGAAGGCCACGGGAAGAGGAAAAACGCAATATCGACAGGGCCCGCGCAGGCCGCTACCTTCACCGGGTCTTCGGCGATCTCCCACGGTCGCCCCCGGCCAAGGGAGAGCCGCATGACCCGTCTCGCGCTGTACACCTTCGGCGTCCTGAAGTCCCCTCTCGCCGACCCCACACCCCTCACGCGCGAGTTCTACGGCGTCGGCGCGGCCGTCTACCCGCAGATCAGCGGACACCCCGGCTACCTCGGGCACGCGGAGGCGGCGGACGGTGCCCAGGGCGTGCTCTTCGGGGCGGACTGGGGTGCGTGGGGTGAGTTCGCCGTACCTGTCTGGTACGACAAGGGCCGTACGCCGGACACCACCGCCCTGGCCGCGACCCTCTCCCTCTGGACCGGCCCGCGCCCCGCCTTCGACGCCGTCTACACCGGCCTGCACCGCGAGGCGCTGCGCAGGCGTTACGACTGGTTCGAGCGGACGGGCCACCCGACCCACGTGCTCTGGTGGGTCCCCGACGCCGCGACCCCCATCTGGCAGGACGGCGTCTCCCGCCTGGAACACCTCCACACCCACGGCCCCACCCCGCACGCCTTCACCTTCCAGGACGTCCGGTGACCGGACCGGAGGTCAGGCGTCCAGTGCCGCCAGCTCCGCGTTGGCGCGCTCGGTGACCAGGGCGAGGACGCGGCCGGCGGTGGCCAGGTCCTCGGCGGGGATGCCGCCCCAGACGCGGGCGGAGACGGGCGCGGTCTCCGCGCCGACGGCGGCGAGCAGTTCGCGCCCCTCGTCCGTGGGGCGCAGGCGCGTACCGTCCTCGGCCAGCAGCCGCTCGGCCAGCAGATCGTCGACGGTCGCGCGAATGTCCGCCGGATCGGCCTTGAGGAGCCCCTGGACCTGGGCGACGAGTTCGTCCGGCGTCTGCGGCACCTCGGCGGTGATCGCGGTGCGCAGGACGACCTGCTGCTGGAACGTGACGCCATGCCGCGCCAGGACGTGCTCCAGGACGCCTCGGGCGGCGTAGTGCGCGAGGGCGAGAACGCGGGCGTCGGCGAGAGGTGCGGTGGTGGCCATGATGTTCTCCTCTAGGTGCTCTGGTCGTGCGGGACGGGGGGAGCGAGAGGTGCGTCGAGCAGGGTCGTCAGCTCGTCGGTGAACGCGCGGGTGCGCGGGGCGCCGGGTCCGCCGAGGGGTTCCAGCAACTGCTGGTGCAGTTCCTGGACCACCGCGATGGCCCGCCGTGTGACCTCCTGGCCCCGCTCGGTGAGGGCGAGCTGGACGGCGCGCGGGTCGCGGGGATCGCGAGTCCGCTCGATCAGCCCCGCCGACTCCAGGGCGCGCGCCAGCTTCGAGACGTACAGCGCCTCCAGACCGGTGTGGTCCGCGAGCCGGCGCTGACTGGGCCGCTCGCCGGTGCGCTGCATCCCGTGGAGCGACGCGACCAGGGAGTACTGCGCGTGGGTGAGCCCCAGCGGAGCCACCGCGCGATCGACCGCGACCCGCCACTTGTTGGCGAGCCGCCATACCAGGAATCCGGGCGTGGGGCCCGGCGGTGAACCCTTGCTCATGCGAGATACGGTACATGGCTACTATGTCCATGGCTACTGTTTTCCGGGCGTGACCCTGCCTCCGCCCCCGCATTCTGGCGCGATGCGTGCGGCATAACTCCCTTCATTCCAGGGAGAATTCAGCCATGACCACCACTCCCACCGACATCAGCGCCCCCACCCCGACCACGCCCCGCACCGGTCTCTCCCTGGCCGCGGGCGTGTTCACGGGCGTGCTCGCGCTGTACATCGCCCTCGTCGCCCTCGGGAACATCACCGACTTCGGGTCGAACCAGCAGTACGTCCGGCATGTGCTGGCGATGGACACGACGTTCAAGGACGACGCCCTGATGTGGCGGGCGATCACCAGCACCGCGCTTCAGGACACCGCGTACGTGGCGATCATCGCGTGGGAGACGGTCGCGGCCGTCGTGCTGGTCCGGGGCACCTGGCTGTGGGCGCGGCGGGACGCCGAGCGGGCCCGCCGGGTCTCCACCTACGGCCTGCTGATGCTGATACTCCTCTTCGGCGCCGGGTTCATCGCCATCGGCGGGGAGTGGTTCGCCATGTGGCAGTCGAAGGCGTGGAACGGTCTGGACGCCGCGACCCGGATCGTCCTGGTGAGCGGAGTCGCGCTGGTCGTCAACCAGTTGCCGGAGCGGCGGTCGCCTCAGGCGTGAGCCGGGGCCGCCTCGGACTCGGCCGGCACCTCCGCCGTACGGCGGGGCAGCAGCAGCGGCGTCGCCAGCAGAAGCAGCCCCGCCAGCCCGATGGCCGTACGCGGTCCGAGCAGCGTGCCCAGGACGCCCCACACGGCCGTCAGCAGGGCCGTCGTGGCCTTCGTCGTCACCGTCCAGGCGGACAGCACACGGGTGACCCGGTCCGCGCGGGTCCGCTCCAGGCGGCAGGCCGCGCTCACCGGGTTGAAGACCCCGCAGCAGAAGATGAGCCCCAGCTCGACCCCCATCACCAGCAGCAGCCCGCCCGTGCCGGGGCCCACGAAGGCGAGGCCGAGGGGCCACACCGCCCGCAGGGTCCCCGTCGCGCGCAGAACCCGGTCCTGTCCGTACCGCGCCACCAGCGGGCGGGCCAGCCGTGAGCCCAGCAGTCCGCCCAGCGACGGCGCCGCGAAGGCCAGGCCGTACTGCCACGGCGCGAACCCGAGACGCCCGAGCATCAGGACCGCGAGCAGCGGTTCGGTCGCCATCAACAGGCCGTTGAACAAGGATGCGTTGAGGAACAGCGGGCGCAGGGTGGGGTCCGCCAGGATGTACCGCCAGCCGGCCGCCAGGTCACCGGGGCGCAGCCGCGCGCTCACCTGGCGACCGGGGGCGGGCCGCGCCTCCCCGCCCCCGATCGCGCGCAGCCCCAGCGCCGAGAGCAGGTAGCTCACCGCGTCCGCCACCACCGTCGCCACCGGTCCCAGCAGCCCGATCGCCGCGCCGCCCAGCGGCGGCCCGACGATCGTCGTCGTCCAGGCCGTCGACTCGAAGCGGGCGTTGGCGGCGAGCAGGTCCCCGGGCGGCAGCAGCGTCTTGAGGTACGCCCCGGAAGCCGCCCGGAAGGTGATGTCCGCCGCCGCGACCACCACCGAGACCAGCAGCAACTGGACGAAGGTCAGCGCGCCGAGCGCGTACGCGGCCGGGATCGTCAGCAGCGCCGCGCACCGCACCAGGTCCATCGCGATCAGCACCGGCCGCTTGTGCCGGAACTCCACCCACGGCCCGAGCGGCACCGCCACCGCCGCGCCCACCGCCGCCCCCGCCGAGGACAGCGCGGCCACCTCCGCCGGGCCCGCGTGCAGCACCTGGACGGCGATCAGCGGGAACGCGCCGAAGGCGAGCCAGGTGCCGAGCGCGCTCGTCCCGTACGCCCCCCAGAGCCACCCGAAGGCCCGCCCGAGCCCGCGCCCGCTCCTCATGCCCGTCACCCGCCTCCACAACCGATCCGCGACCACAGGCATCAAAGCGGCCCCGCCGGCCTGGGATCAAACAACCGCGGAGCCGCCCGGCACAACCAGCGGTTGTCGTCCTAACCTGGCCGTATGGACCTCGACACCGTGCGCACCTTCGTCGCCGTCGCCGACGCCGGGCGGTTCCGGGATGCCGCCGCCGAACTCGCGGTCACCCAGCAGGCCGTGTCCAAGAGGATCGCCGCGCTGGAACGCGTCCTGGGGGTAAGGCTGTTCACCCGCACCCCGCGCGGCGCCGAGCTGACCATCGACGGCCAAGCGTTCCTGCCGCACGCGCGCGAGCTGCTGCGCGTGGCCGGGCGGGCGGTGGCCTCCGTGCACCGGGGGAGCCGTCCGCTGCGCGTCGACGTGCTCACCTCGCGCAGCGCGCAGTCGGGCCTGATGCGCGGTTTCCACCGCGCACACCCCGAGATCGACCTCGACGTGATGACGCTGTTCGACATCGAGACGGCCGTCGCCGCCATCCGCTCCGGCGCGATCGACGCGTCCTTCCGCGCCGTCGCCGCGCCCGGCCGGCCCCTGCCGGAGGACATCGCGTCCGTCCGCGTGCTCGACGAGCCGCTCCAGCTCCTCACCGGCCCTGCCCACGCACTGGCGGGCGCCCGGTCCGTCACCCTCGCCCAGCTCGTCGGGCACCGGATCTGGATGCCCGGCATCGCCCCCGGCACCGAGTGGGCCGCCTACTACGACGACCTCGTCGCCGAGTTCGGCCTCACCATCGAGGTCACCGGCCCCAACTTCGGCTCCGACGCCCTCCTCGACACCATCGCCGACACCCCCGCCCTGGCCACCTTCATGGGCGAGCCCACCCGCCTCGTCTGGCCCGCCGCCCACGGTCTGCGCCGCATCCCGGTCACCGACCCGACCCCCGTCTACCCGCACTCCCTCCTCTGGCACCGGGACAACCCGCACCCGGCCCTGACCGCCCTGCGCGCCTACCTCGCGGGAGCGACGCCCGGCCACGACGCGCCCGGCACCTGGGTGCCCGACTGGGCGCGCCCCCGTTGACCGCACCCCGATCGAGTTCACACATCTGAACGCCAGTCACCCAGGCGAACGATTTTACCTGCCTGTGACTCGACGCCTCCCCGCCTCAACCCCCATGGTCGTAGCCGGAGTTCACATCCCAGACTGCCGAACACGGCTGCGGACGCTGGAGGGTGAGACATGAACGGTCTCGACTGGGCCGTGCTGATCGGCTACTTCGGCGTGATGGTCGCCATCGGCGTCTGGTCGCACCGCCGCGTGGACGACGTGGGCGACTTCTTCACCGCCGGCGGCCGGATGCCCTGGTGGCTGTCCGGCATCTCGCACCACATGTCGGGCTACAGCGCGGTGATGTTCACCGGGTACGCGGGTATCGCCTACGTCTACGGCGTCACCTCCTACGTCACCTGGGCGCTGCCCATCGCGCTCGGCATCGCCATCGGCTCCCGGCTCTTCGCGCCCCGCGTCAACCGCCTGCGCTCCCGGCTGCGTGTGGCATCCCCGCTGGAGTACCTGAAGAACCGCTACGACCTGCGCACCCAGCAGGCGCTGGCCTGGTCCGGGATGCTGCTGAAGATCGTGGACGTGGGCGCCAAGTGGGCCGCCATCGCCACCCTGCTCTCGGTGTTCACCGGCCTCTCCCTGAACCAGGGCATCCTCATCACGGGCGCGATCACCGCCGTCTACTGCACCATCGGCGGCCTGTGGGCGGACGCGCTCACCGAACTCGGCCAGTTCGTCATCCAGTTGCTCGCCGGGATCGCGATGCTCGTCGCCGTCGCGGTGAAGCTGGGAGACCGGCACATCGGTCTGCTCGACGCCTGGGACCGGCCCGCCCTGCACGGCCACACCCAGCCGCTCGCGGGCCCCTACGGCACCGTCTTCCTGCTGGCGTTCCTGTTCATCAAGCTCTTCGAGTACAACGGCGGCATGCTCAACCAGGCCCAGCGCTACATGGCCACCGCCTCCGCCCGCGAGGCCGAGCGCTCGGCCCGGCTCTCCGCGCTGCTGTGGCTGGTGTGGCCCCTGGTGCTGTTCCTGCCGATGTGGCTCGCCCCGCTCCTGGTGACGGCCCAGAAGCCCGACGGCTCCGACTCCTACGCCCTGATGACCGAACAGCTCCTGCCCCACGGTCTGCTGGGGCTCGTGGTCGTCGGCTTCTTCTCGCACACCATGGCCATGTGCTCCTCCGACGCCAACGCCGTCGCCGCCGTGTTCACCCGCGACGTGGTGCCCGTGCTGTGGCGGCGGGCGCGGGACTGGGGCGAGCGGGTGGGACTCCTCGCGGCCCGGGTGACCACCGTCGTCTTCCTCGGCCTGTCGATGGCGGTCGCGACCCAGGTGGACTCGCCCGCCCTGAAAGACATCATCACGGTCGTCATCAAGTGGGTCGCCGGGCTCATGGGCCCCATCGCCATCCCCATGATGCTGGGCCTGCTGCGCCCGTTCCGCCGCTCGGGCCCGACCGCCGCGCTCACCAGCTGGGCCGCCGGACTGCTCGCCTTCTGGCTGGTCAACTACCCGATCAGTTGGCACGTCCAGGGCGGCGTCCCGCTCCAGTACCAGGTCTCGGTGCCGCTCGCCGTCTCCCTGGTGCTCTACGTCGTCATCGGTCTGATCAAGCCCGAGGACACCCCCGAGCGGGTCGCGGTCATCGAGCGGATCAACACCGACGGCGACGGCACGGAGGCGACCGTACCCGCCCCGGCGGCTCAGGCGCGCGGATAGCCGGGCGCGGACGGTCAGGCGCGCGGATAGCGCGCCAGCCACCCCGGCGCCGAACCCGCGGGGCTGTGCAGGGCCGGACCCTGGGTCATCTCCATGGCGAAGTCGTCGGCCAGTTCCAGGATCGTGGGGCGGCCCTCCAGCTCGGCGAGCCACGCCGGGGGCAGGGCCGTCTCGCCGTGCAGGGCGCCGAGCAGGCCCCCGGTGAGGGCCCCGGCGGCGGCGGAGGGACCGGACTGGTTCACCGCCAGGCACAGGCCGAGGCGTACGTCGTCAGCGGCCAGCGCGCAGTAGACCGCCGCCGCGAGCAGGCCGTCCGCGGTGCCGTCGCCCGCCAGCTCCTCCACCCGGACGGGGTTCGGCGGACCCAGCCGCACCGCGTTCACGGCGTGCTGGAGCGCCTCCACGACCGGCTGGTGGCCCGGCCGCGCCGACAGCAGCGCCACCGCGCTCCACACGGCCGCGTCCAGATCCTCACCGCGCGCGAGGGCGTGCACGATCACCGCGTACGCCCCCGCCGCCAGACACGCGACGGGGTGCCCGTGGGTCTGCGCCGCGCACTCGACGGACAACTGCGCCACCAACTGCGGCTCCCAGCCCACCAGGAGCCCGAAGGGACCCGAGCGCGCCACCGCCTCGGGCCCCAGCTCACCGGGGTTCTTCGGCCGCTCCAGGGTGCCCATCACCTCGTCGCCGAGCCCGCTCAGCAGCGACCTCGGCGGCTCCCGGCGGGCGTACAGCCACTCCTCGCGCGCCAGCCAGCCGTCCTCCTTGCGCCGCTCGTCGGGCCCCCAGTCCCGCTGGGTCGCCCGCCAGCGCAGGTACGCCCGGTGCAGATCGGTCGGCGGATGCCAGGCGCCGGTGTCCCGGCGGACCTGTGCCCGGATCAGGCCGTCCACCGTGAACAGGGTGAGCTGGGTGTGGTGGGTGACCGCGCCGCGCCGCCCGTGTGCGAAGCCCAGGTCGAGCACGCCCTCGGCGCCGTACGCCGACCGGATCTCGTCAAGCCCGAGCACGTCCACGGGCGCGCCGAGAGTGTCCCCGAGCGCGATGCCCAGCAGGGTGCCGCGCACCCGGCTGCGGAAGTCCTGCTGTTCGGTGCGACCCCAGACGGCGCCGCTCGTCGCACCCATGCAGACCCCCTCACGGCACCTCGCGTCCGGCCGACGGGCAGCACTGTAATGGACCGTGAACGGTCCGATCAGCCGCGCAAACCGGCCTCGCGAGACCAATCCCGGTCAGGTGTGAACGCTTTGCTCACGCGTTCACAGGTGTGAGCCGATGTGAGCCGAGGTACGGCCGGAACTCACCCCTTGGCGTCCTTCAGCTCCTGCGGACACGGCGTCCCGCGCGGCAACTGGTACGGCGCCGCCAGGTGGTACGTCCCCGCCCTCGGCGCCAGCAGCACCGTCCACGCGTCGCCCTCCGCGTCCTGCGGGGTCTCCGCCAGACAGCCGCTGACGTTGACGTACGTCTTCGGCACGCCGTCCGCCCGCTTCCTGGACGCCTCCGTCTCCTGCGGGGGCTTGAGCGGCTTGCCGTGCTCGTCCACCACGCTCAGCCACGGCGAGTACGGAATGCGGATCAGGACGCGGCCCGCCCGGCTCACCCGCAGGGTCATCTCGCCCTGCTCGGCGCGCAGCACCACCGCGTTCGGCTCGGCCAGCGGCACCGGGTCCGTGACCCGGAACAACTGCCAGTCCGCGTTCCCCCACACCTGCTTCAGATACGGCATCCCGCGCAGCACCAGCTCCCGCTCGCGCTCCCCGCCGTCGCCGTCCGGGTCGTCCGCCTTGGGCAGCACCACGTAGTGCACGGCCCAGCGCTGCAGCCACTCGTGGTAGTTGGCCGAGTTGAGGGTGTCGTCGTAGAAGAGCGGGTTGCGCTCCATGTCGGCCTGACGGTTCCAGCCGCGCGCCAGGTTCACGTACGGCGCCAGCGCGGACGCCTCGCGGTGCGAGCGGGCCGGGACGACCTCCACCCGGCCCTTCTCCGCGCCCACCTGCTGGAGTTCGTTCACCAGCGGGGCCAGCTCACGTGCCCAGGACGCCGCCGGGGTCGTGTGGATCACGTCGTCCACCGACTTGAAGCCGATCCAGCCCACGAACCCGGCGACGGCCAGCACCAGCGCGTACCACTTGCGCGAGCGCGGCACCGCGAACGGCAGCGCGGCCACCAGCGCCGTGCCCGCGAACAGCATCGGCAGACGCGAGATGTTCGTGCCGATCTGCGAGCTGATCAGCCACACCAGCACCACGGCCACGCTGTAGACCCCGGCCGTCAGCCGCACCGTCACCCACGCGCGCGGCACCAGCGCCAGACACAGCAGCCCGTACAGCAGCGGCATGATCACCGAACCGAACGTCATCGGCTGGGTGCCGGAGAACGGGAACAGCCACGCCGACAGCGCCACCACGGCCGCCGGGGCGAGACCCAGCGCCCACGCGCCCGGGCGCCGCTTCTGGAGGAACAGGGCGACCGCCACCAGCCCCACGAACAGCCCCGCCACCGGCGAGGACATCGTGGCGAGCGCCGCCAGCGGGGCGGCGGCCAGCGCCTTCGCCCAGCGCTTGTAGCGCCCCTCGTAGGGCCAGTAGAGCAGCACCGCGACCGCGCCGATCCCGAACAGCGCTGCAAGGCCGTACGCCACCCAGCCCGACACCGCCCCGGCAAGCAGCGCGAACACCCCGGCGAGCAGCGCCAGCGGGGCCGCCGCCAGCGCCTTCGCCCAGCTCGCGTACCGGCCCTGGTACGGCCAGCAGAACACCGCCGCAACGGCGCCGAGTGCGAACATCGTGCCGAGCCCGAACGTCACCCGGCCCGAGGCGGCGTTGCCCATCAGCGCGAACACCCCGGCCAGCGCGGGCCACAGCGGCTCGCGCACCGCCCGGCCGCGCACCAGGATCAGCGTCAGCAGCCCGGCGGAGAACGTCCCCGCGATCATCATCGTCGTCCGCACGCCGAGCACGGACATCAGATACGGCGACAGCACGCTGTACGACACCGGGTGCATCCCGCCGTACCAGGCGAGGTTGTACGCCGAGTCCGGGTGCCGGCCGACGAACTCCGCCCAGGCGTCCTGCGCCGCGAGGTCGCCGCCGCTGTTGGCGGAGGTGAAGAACCAGATCACGTGCAGCACCGCGGCGAGCGCGGTGATGAACAGGACGGGGTGCTCGCGGGGCCAACGGCGCCAGGCGGCAGGGGCGGTGGCGTCCTGACGGGCGGGGACCGGCGTCCGCCCGGCGGTACCCGTGACGTCCGTACCGGGCTCAGGGCTCATGCGACCTCCGCCCTCGGTGTGGTCGGCGCGTGTCGGCTCGGCTGTGGCCACCTGAAGGCACTCCCCGTGTCCCGTCTGCTGTTCCCGGCCACCTGTCCCGTACGTGCTCCCGGCCGGTCCTCGTCCCGCTGCGGCCTTGTCCCGTGACCGGTGACCTGCCCCGTTTCGTGACGCTAGCACGCACCCCGCCGCACGGCTCCCGGGCGGGAACACATGCGGCGGGGACGCGGCGTGGGGGCGGTGCGCTGCGGCTGCGGGGCTAGCCCAGGCGCGTCAGCTTGCTGCCGAGGCCGGGCTCCGCGAGGTCGTCACGCAGCGCGACGGGGACCTTGACGGCGCCAGTCGAGCCGTCACCGACGGTCAGGGAACCGACCTTCGTGCCGGCCTTCGCCGTGTGCGGGACGGGGCCGCCGGTGAAGGAGAGCTTCACCTTCAGACCCGCCCAGCCGGTCGCCTTCACGTCCTCGGTCACCTCGACGGGCGTCCGGCCGCCGAGACCGTCGTCCACGTATCCGACGACCGTGCCCTTCTTCAGGACCGTCGCCGACCTCAGGGCGCCCTGCGCGGCCCGGATCAGCTTGTCGCTGTGGTCCAGGGCGGCGCTCAGGATGGTGTTCTCCGGGCCGCCCGCCGGCTGCCGCATCACCGCGCCGATGATCATCCGGGTCTCGCCGTCGACGTCCCGCTTCGCGGCGAACACCAGGTTGCCGAGGGCGGAGGTGGTGGTGCCGGTCTTGATGCCGACGACGTTGTTGTGCCCGACGAGCTGGTTCCAGTTCGAGTGGTACGTGCCCTTGTAGTCGGTGTACGACATCATCGCCGCGACCTCGCGGAACGCGGGGTACGTCATCGCGGCCTTCGCCAGCTTCACCTGGTCCCGCGCGGTGCTGACCGTGGAGTCGGTCAGGCCGGAGGGGTCGGTGTACTTGGTGTTGCTCATGCCGAGCCGCTTGGCGGTCGTGTTCATCTTGGCGACGAACGCGTCCACGGAACCGGCGTCCCAGCGGGCGAGCAGACGGGCGATGTTGTTCGCGGACGCCAGCAGGATGTCCTGAAGCGCCTCGCGCTGGGTGATCCGGTCACCGGCGGTGACGTCCACCGTCGACTCCTGGCCCGCCTTCGACTGCGACTCGGCCGTCTTGTCGATCTCGATCTTCGGACCGGCGGCGCCGCTCTTGAGCGGGTGGTCGTGCAGGATCAGATACGCGGTCATCACCTTGGCGACACTGGCGGTCGGCACGGGCTTGTCCGAGCCGGAGGAGCCGAACGTGCCGACGCCCTGGACGTCCAGCGCGGCCTGACCCTCCGTGGGCCACGGCACGTCGACCTTCCCGCCCTCGAAGGTGTAGCTGTCCTTCGCGGTCAGGTCCAGCGTGGGCGCGGGCAGCGGGCGCAGCGCCTGCGCGACGCCCAGGATCACCACCAGCAGCAGCACCAGCGGCGTCCAGATCTTGACCCTGCGCACCAGCGTCCGCACCGGGGTCTCCGGCGGGGGCGGCGTGTTCGTCAGCTCCGCCAGCAGGTCCAGCGGCGGCTTCGGCGGCAACGGCTGCTGCGTCGTCCGCTCCGGCCCCACCTGCGGCACGGTCCGCGTCTCCTCCGCCGGGGCGGTCCTTATGTCCCCCTTGAGCGCGACGAACCGACTGGTCTTCTCGGCCTCCTTCTCGTCGCCCTTCTCCTTCCCCCCGACCTTCAGCATCGTGGTCGGCTGATCAACGCCCTTCGGCGCCCGCAGCGTGGTGGTCGGCTGGTCCTTGGGCGGCTGCGGTTGCTTGGGGGAGCGGAGGGTGGTGGTGGGCTGATCGGTGGGGGTCGCCTTGTCGGCGGGGGCGGAGGTGGGAGCGGGGATGAGCTTGCCGCCGGGCTTGTCGGCGGGGGCGGACTTGCCGCCGGGCTTGTCCGCGGAGCCGGGCTTGGCGCCGGACTTGTCGTCGGCCTTGTCGGCCGGGCCGGCCTTGGAGGTGGAGCCGGACTTGCCGTCGCCCTTGTCCGAGGGGGCGGACGTGTCCTCGGTCTCGTCGGCCGGTCCCTGCTCGGAGGCGGGGGTGGCCTTGCGGTCGGCGCTGTCGGCGGAGCCGGACTCGTCGTCGGCCTTGTCCGCGGGGGCGGCGTCGCCTTCGGCCCGGTCGGCGGGGGCGGACTTACCGGCGGACTTACCGGCGGGCTTGGCGGCGGAGCCGGGCTTGGTGCTGGACGTGTCGTCGGACTTACCGGCGGGCTTGGCGGCGGAGCCGGGCTTGGTGCTGGACGTGTCGTCGGACTTGTCGGCCCGTCCCTGCCCGGAGGCGGCGGCGGACTCGCGGTCGGAGGTGTCGGCGGAGCTCGCCTCGGAGCCGGGAGCGCCCTTGTCGTCGGAGGCGCTCTTCCCTTCCGGGGCCGACTCGGCGTCGAGCTTGGTGCTGGGAGCCGATTCGCCCGTGCCCTTCCGCCCGGCGGAGCCGGGGGTGGACTTCTCGGCGGGGCCGGTGCCGTCACCGGGCTTCTGTCCGGCGTCGCCGGACCCGGCGTCGGACTCCGGCGCCGACGTGGCGCCCGGGGTCTTGTCGCCGGACCCCGACTCGGCGGCAGCGGCGGACGTGTCCTCGGCGGAGCCGGACTCGGCGTCAGGCGTCCCCCCAGGCTTGTCGCCCTTCTCGGCGACACCGGCGGCATCCGAAGCGGAACCGTCGCCCGCGCCGGGGGAGTCCTTGGCCGCGCGAGAGGCGTCCGCTGCGGGACTCTTGGGGGCGTCGGCGACCCCGGAGGGGGAGCCGTTGCGCTTGGCGGCGCCGGAGGGCTCCTTGTCGTCGCTCTCGCCCGTGCCGGCGGCATCGTGACCGCCCTCGGGAGAGCCGGCCACGGACGGCTCGGAGGCGTCATCGGCGCGCGAAGCGGAACCGCTCTCGGCCGCGTCCGCGAAGTCCGCGGAAACGTTGTCTCCACCGCTCCCGGAGCCGCCGGAGGCGAGCCCCTCCGAGGTCGTCGCGGCGGCAGCCTTCTCGGCGGATTCACCGTCCCTCGCAACGGAGTTGGCGCCCCCCTTCGCCCCCGCCCCCGCGGACCTCTCCTCGGACTCGGCCGAATCCACCCCCTCCGCCGAACCGACGGAGTTTCCCTGCTTCGACCTGTCGGGGGACTCGCCCGCCACCGATGCCTCCTCCATGCGCCGCACGCTCGCCGCGCGCCCTGTCCGAACCATGTACCAGTGTCCTGTGTGGGGGCTTGCCCAGGGCGGTAGACGAGAACGACATACCTACCGGTTCCCCCACGAACCGGGCACGCGCCCTCGACAGATGAATGTGAGAGGCGTCACCCTGTCATTCATCCACGCGGGGAGGCATGGATGGGCAGGAGCCGCAGAACACTTCCGGAAGAGCTTCTGCTGCTCGCACTGGACCCGGCCACGGGTACCACTGCGCAGCCGCAGTCGCTCGACCTCGGTCTGGCCGGTGCACAGCTAGTGGAGCTGGCGCTGGCCGGACGGATAGCCCCAGACGGGGATCGTATCGCCGTGGTGGTGCCACGGCCGACAGGAGATCCGACTCTGGACAGCGCGTTGGAGCTGCTGCGCAGGCGCGGCGCTCCGGTGCGTGCCGTCCATTGGATCGGCGGCCCACGACTGGGCCTGCGCCAGACCTACCTTTCCCACCTCGAACGGTGCGGAATGGTCGCCGCGGTGCCGGGCCAGATGTGCGGGGTGCTGCCGACGACGCGGTACCAGGCGACGGACACGGCGATCAGCCGGGAGATCCGTTCCCGCCTGGACGCCGCGATCCGCACCGGCGTACCACCGGACCCGCGGACCGCCGCGCTCGCCGCGCTGGCGCACGCCGTCGGCCTCGGCAAGCACCTCTACCCGGGCAACGAGGGCCGCTCGTCCCGGTCCCGGCTGCGCGACCTCATCCGGCACGACCCGATGGGCGGGCTCGTCGCCCACGCCGTCATGGACGTGCAGAACGGTGCCGTCGCGCAGCCGCGCCGGGGTCCGGCCGGGCCGTCCCGGCCGAACGGTCCCGCACGGGCCGAACCGGCGCGCGGGGTGCCGATGCAGCCGCATCACGGCTCCATGGCACGGGCCGCCGCGCACTGATCCACGCACGCGGCCGACGACAGGCGGTGGGGCGAACGTCGCCCCGCCGCCTCGGCGTTCACCCGAATCATGTCCGAACTGACGCGTACGCGCCGCATATCCGATGTTTTCCAGCGCTGGAAAGCACCTTGGTGGCAGTCTGCTGAACAGCAGATACACAAAGTGTCAGGAACAGGCAGGCAGCCGGAGGTGCGCTAACCGTGGCGTCCAATGTCAATCCCACCGTCAGGCGGCGCCGTCTCGGCCAGGAGCTGCGCAGACTCCGTGAGCAGAAGGGCATGACCGCCGAAGAGGTGGCCGACCGCCTGCTCGTGTCGCAGTCGAAGATCAGCAGGCTGGAGAACGGCCGCCGCAGCATCAGCCAGCGCGACGTGCGCGACCTGTGCGGGGTCTACGAGGTCGAGGACCAGCGGGTCGTCGACTCGCTGATGGAGATGGCCCGCGACTCCCGCCAGCAGGGCTGGTGGCACACCTTCGGGGACATCCCGTACAGCGTGTACATCGGTCTGGAGACGGACGCGCAGTCGCTGCGCGTGTACGAACCCCAGTTGGTGACGGGTCTGTTGCAGACCCGCGCGTACGCCGAGGCGCTGGTGCGCGGCGCGCTGCCGGAGACCTCGACCGCCGAGATCGACAAGCGGGTCAACGTCCGTATGCGCAGGCAGGAGCGGGTCACCGCGGAGGGCAACCCGCTGCGGCTCTGGGTCGTCCTGGACGAGGCGGCGCTGCACCGGGTGGTGGGCAGCAGGCTGGTGATGCGCGAGCAGTTGGAGCACCTCATCGAGATGTGCCAGTTGCCCCATGTCACCGTGCAGGTCCTGCCGTTCGAGGCGGGCGCGCACCCGGGGCTCAACGGGCAGTACGCCATCCTGGAGTTCGCCGACGCGGCCGACTCCAGCGTGGTCTACCTGGAAGGCGTCACCAGCGACCTGTATCTGGAGAAGGCGCCCGACGTGCAGAAGTACGCCGTGATGTACGAGCATTTGCGGGCACAGTCCCTCAGTGTGGAACTTTCCCGGGAGTTCATCGCGAAGGCGGCCAAAAACTTCGCGGACTGAGGTCTCCGGACAGGCGGCGAGGGATCGTACACCGTCGGGCCGTCCGAGCGGAGGCGCGTTTGGAATATGCCATCCGCTCGGGTGAACGGCCCATCCGCAGAAGCCTGTTGCCGGGTAGCGTCGATCACGCCAATCGATCGACAGGGTTGGCGTGAACCGCACCACCGCAACTCGCAACAGGAGTGGACATGGCACTGATTCAGGGCGCTTCGGAGACGTGGATGAAGTCCTCCTATTCCGCGGGCAACGGCGCCTGCGTCGAGGTCAAGTCGCCGACCGCCGCCGAACTCGCCGTTCGCGACTCCAAGGTCACCGAGGGGCCCGTGCTGGCCTTCCCGGCCGCGGCCTGGAACACCTTCGTGGCCTCGGTCAAGGCGTAAGGGACCGTCCCCGGTCCTCCGCCCTCGTAGAAGCGCGACCCATGCTTCGACGACAACAGCACACGCACCACCCCGTGAAGCCCTCTCGGCCTGACGCCGTCCTCGCCGAGGGGGCTCCGCGTTCCGAGTGAGCGGCCTCGGCCGTCCGGACACCCGCACGCCGGCCTCCCCGCCGACACCCTTGGTGCCCGGACCGCCCGAGGCGACCGCTCAGCCGAGCTGGGCCTCGATCGCGGTCACGATCTCCGCCGACTCCGGCTCGGTCTGCGGGGAGAAGCGGGCGACGACGCCGCCGTCGCGGCCGATCAGGAACTTCTCGAAGTTCCAGCGGATGTCACCGGTGTGGCCCTCGGCGTCCGTGACCTCCACGAGCCGCTGGTAGAGCGGGTGACGGTCGGCGCCGTTCACCTCGACCTTCTCGGTCAGCGGGAAGGTCACGCCGTACGTCGCCGAGCAGAACTCCGCGATCTCCTCGGCGGAGCCGGGCTCCTGCCCCATGAACTGGTTGCAGGGCACCCCGACCACGGTGAACCCGCGGTCGCGGTAGCGCTCCTGCAGCCGCTCGAGACCGGTGTACTGCGGGGTCAGCCCGCACTTGGAGGCCACGTTCACGATGAGGACGGCCCCGCCCGCGTACTGCGCGAGATCGGCTTCGCCGCCCTGGAGGGCGCCGATGGGGGTGTCCAGTACGGCGGTGTTGTCATCGGTTGTCGTCATGGGCGGATGCTAACCGGGGGAGTGGCCGTCGGGGGTGACCAGCCCGGTCACCCCGCCCTGGCGGCGGGCCGTCCCGCCGCCACCAGCCCGTCCCCGGCCGCCGTGCGCTCGTACAGCACCGAGCGGCCCGCCCGGCGGCGTACCAGCAGGCCCGCGTCCAGGAGCACCTTCAGGTGGCGGCCGACCGAGCCGAGGGTCTGGCCGGTGACGGCGGTCAGCTGGGTGGTGCTCATGGGGGAGTCCAGGAGGAGCAGGACGCTCGCGCGACCGGAGCCGAGCAGGGTGGCCAGGGCGGCGGGGGCCGAGCGGTCCCGGTGCCAGGCGAGGGAACCGGCGCAGGGGTAGATCTTGGCGTAGCGCAGCCCGTCCTCCCAGGCCACCCAGCCACCGCGCTGCGCGGTCACGGGAACGAAGGACAGCTCGGCGCCCGTGATGTCGCGCGGGGGGTACGACTGAAGGTTGACCTGGAGCCGGCTGTCCCCGAGCCACCGCGTCCGTCCCGGCCGGAGCGAGTCGAGCACCCCGGCCCAGCCCTCCCGGCTCACCCGCGCCGTGCGCGCCAGCACATCCGCCTCCAGGACCTTCCGGCGCCGCTCCCAGGTGGGCCGCACCGTCTCCTCCCACACCCACTCGAGGAGCGCGGCCGCCCGCTCGGGCAGGTCGTCGCGCTCCAGTACGGCGGGGAGCGGTCCCTCCAGCGAGAGCAGGAGGTGGGCGCGGGCGTCCGCGGGACGGGCGGCGCGTACCCGCGCGACCTCGGTGGCGAAGTCCTCGCCGGGGCGGGGAGCCGGGGTCAGGAAGTCGGCGGTCCAGTTACGGCCGAGCCCGGCCCGGACGAGGCGTGCGGTGACCGGCTCCGAGTCCAACAGGGCGCGGTAGCCCGGGAGATGCGTCGTCAGCCACTCCCGCTCCCCGGGATGCGAGCCACTCCCCGTGTGCAGCAGCCACAGCGCCGCGAAGGTCTCGGCGAGCGGTGAGATCACGAACCGTCCGCGTGCGAGCGTGTCGGCGTCGAGCTGCCACCATCCCAAGTCGGCGTCCCCTCACTACCTTTCGCGCACCGGCGAAACAATATCGGCGCGGGCGAGGGCCTTCGAGACTCCCGGCATGTCCAGTTACCGATCCCTGTTCCGCACCCCGGAGTTCACCCCGCTCTTCCTCGGCTCGGCCGCCCAGACCGCCGCCCAGACCCTCGGCGGACTCGCCCTCGGCACCCTCGTCTACCGCGCCACCGGCTCCCCGCTGCTCGCGGCGGTCAGCATGTTCGGCTCCTCCCTCGCCCAGGTCCTCGGCGCGACCGTGCTGCTCTCCGGCGCCGACCGGCTGCCCCCGCGCACCGCCCTGTCCGTCATCGCGCTGACCTTCGCGGCGGGTACGGCACTCCAGGCGCTGCCCGGCCTGCCCGCGGGGCTCCTCGTCCTGATCGTCCTGCTGCTGGGCCTCGTCGCCTCGCTCGGCGTCGGCGTCCGCTGGGGCCTGCTGAACGAGATCCTGACCAAGGACGGCTATCTGCCCGGGCGTTCGCTGTTCAACATGATGAGCGGCCTGACGCAGATCACCGGGTACGTCACCGGCGGCGCCCTGCTGACCGCCCTCTCCCCGCGCGTCTGCCTGCTCCTGGCCGCGGCCCTGTATCTGTCGGCCGCGCTGCTGCTGCGCCTCGGCCTGACCCCTCGCCCGCCCCGCCTCGGCGGCCGCCCGTCCCCGGCGGTGACCTGGCGCACCAACGCCCGCCTGTGGGCGGACCGTTCGCGCCGCCTGACCTATCTGGGACTGTGGGTGCCCAACGGCCTGGTCGTCGGCTGCGAATCGCTCTACGTGTCGTACGCCCCCGGCGCGGCCGGCACGCTGTTCGCCTGCGCGGCGCTCGGCATGTTCGCCGGGGACGTGTCCGTGGGCCGCCTGATCCCGCCCGGGGTGCGTACCCGCCTCGCGACCCCGCTGCTGCTCCTGCTGGCGGGCCCGTATCTGCTCTTCGCCGCGCACCCGCCGCTGCCGGTGGCGGTGGTGTGCGTGACGCTCGCCTCCGTCGGCTTCGGCGCGAGCCTGGTCCAGCAGGAGCGGCTGATGAGCCTGACCCCGGACGAACTCGCCGGTCACGCCCTGGGGTTGCACTCGGCGGGAATGCTGACCCTCCAGGGCGTGAGCGCGACACTGGCCGGTACGGTCGCCCAGCTCACCTCTCCGGCGACGGCGATGACCGTGATGGCGGCGGCCTCGGCGACCGTGACGCTGGCCCTCGCTACGGCCGGCCGGAGTCTTCCCGCGGCCGCGGCTCGGGAAGCTGCTTAGCCTCGGGCGAGGTCAGCTCGGGAGCGGCGGGAGAGGGGGCGACCTCGGGAGCGGCGGCGACTTCGGGAGCCGGAGCCGGCTGGGGTGCGGCGGCACCGGAGCCGGCCCCCGACCCGCCCGCGAACTGCTGCGCCGCCTTGTCGAAGTACCGCAGCAGCTCGACCGGGAACGGCATGACCAGCGTCGAGTTCTTCTCCGCGGCCACCTCGACGACCGTCTGGAGCAGCCGGAGCTGCATCGCCTCCGGCGTGTCCGACATGATCCGCGAGGCGTTGGCGAGCTGCTGCGCGGCCTGGAACTCGCCGTCGGCCGTGATGACCCGCGCCCGCCGCTCCCGCTCGGCCTCGGCCTGGCGGGACATCGACCGCTTCAGCGACTCGGGCAGCTGGACGTCCTTGATCTCGACCCGGTCGATGTGGATGCCCCAGCCCGCTGCCGGACTGTCGATCATCAGGGCGAGCCCCTCGTGCAGCCGCTCACGGTCGCTGAGCAGGTCGTCCAGGTCGCTCTTGCCGATGATGGAGCGCAGCGAGGACTGGGCGACCTGGCCGACGGCGAACACGTAGTCCTGCACCTCGATGGCGGCCCGCACCGGGTCGACCACCCGGAAGTACACGACGGCGTCGACCTTCACCGAGACGTTGTCCTTGGTGATGCCCTCCTGCGTGGGCACCGGCATCGTCACGACCTGCACGTTCACCTTGCGCATCCGGTCGGCGAACGGCACCAGGAAGGTGATCCCCGGCTGCCGTGCCCCCGGCAGCGCCTTCCCCAGCCGGAACACCACCCCGCGCTCCACCTGGTTGACCACCCGCATCCCGCTCTTCAGCACGAGCAGCAGGAACACGGCCACGACCACCACTGCGACGACGGCGCCGTCCATGGCACTCCATTCTCCGACGCGACTTGTCCGGTCGGCCCGGACAAGGAGAAGGACTCGACAGGGAGGCGCACGGATGCGAGCGCGCGGGTCATGACCGCGCAAAGAATCAGCGCACGGCATACGCCCGCGCGACGGAACGGAATACGCCCGCGAAAGGCATCGTTTGCGGTGAAATGACCGACTGGACGACGGAGGTCCGCGACCGCCTGGCAGCGGAGCGCGAGGCCACGAACGCCCGGATCAAGGCGCTGAGCAGGGACTTCCAGGCGATCGTCGAGGCGAACGCCCTGGTGGCGGTGGACGACGAACACGACCCGGACGGCTCCAGCACCGCCTTCGAGCGGGCCCACGTCGCCTCCCTGCTCAAGCAGGCCGAGGCTCACCTGGACACCCTGGACGACGCCCTGACCCGCCTCGCCGAGGGCACCTACGGCCACTGCGAGACGTGCGGCCGCCCGATCCCGCCGGAACGGCTGGCGATCCGGCCCGCCGCCACGATGTGCGTGGAGTGCGCGGGCGCGAAGCGGCGGCGTTAGCGGGGGCGGAGGCTGATCCCGAGGGCGGCAGCGCCGGCGGCCCGGCGCGGGCGACGAACAGGGTCCTTGCCCTCGGGACCCCGAGCAGGTGACCCTCACGACCCCGAACAGGTAATACGTGGCCGCGCACCGGCCCGGATGGGTCCCGGATCGATTTTCACCTGATCCGGGGAACGCACCCATCCGCCCAGGTCACAGCGCCGGATTCCCCTCGTGAGAGACGAGGAGAAAGATCCCGCGGCCCACCCGGGCCCGCTGCGCCGGGCACTTGGCGCGCTGAGCGGGCTGCTCGCCGGTTTCGGCGCGCTGGCGACGGCCGAGCTGACCGCCGCCGCCGTGCGTCCGCAGTCCGGTCCCGTCGTCGCCGTGGGCGGCGCGGCCATCGACGGCACGCCCGCCGCCGTGAAGGACTGGGCGATCCGCCAGTTCGGGACCGCCGACAAGCTGGTGCTCCAGGCGGGCATCGTGGTCGTGCTGGCCGTCCTGGCGGCCGGGCTGGGCGCGCTGGCGTCACGGTTCCGGCGCGCGGGGGCGGCCGGGGTCCTGCTCTTCGGGGCCGTCGGCGCGGTGGCCGCGACCGGCCGCCCCGACTCCACGGGACTCACCGACGCCCTGCCGTCCCTGGTCGGCGCCGCGGCGGGAGCGCTGCTCCTGTACGCCCTCGCGGGCCGCCTCCGGCACCGGCGCGACGAGTCCGGCCCCACCCGCGCGACCACCGGCGCCTTCGACCGCCGCGGCTTCGTCCTCACGGCGGCGGCCACCGCGGCCGCGTCGACCGCCGCCGGGGCGACCGGCAGGTACCTGAACCGAGCGAGCGGCAGGGGCGCGGTCGCCTCCCGCGCGGCCGTCGTCCTGCCCCGCCCCGGCTCACCCGCCCGGCCCGTCCCCGCCCGCGCCGGGCTCCGCATCCCCGGGATCAGCCCGTTCGTCACCGGGAACACGGACTTCTACCGGGTCGACACCGCCCTGGTCGTGCCGAAGATCGACGCGGACACCTGGCGGCTGCGCGTGCACGGCCGGGGCGTACGACGGCCCGCCGTCTTCACCTACGACAGCCTGCTGCGCAGGGAACTGGTCGAGCGGGACATCACGCTGACCTGCGTCTCCAACGAGGTCGGCGGCCCCTACACGGGCACCGCCCGCTGGCTCGGCGTACGGCTCGCGGACCTGCTCGCCGAGTGCGGGGTGCGCCCGCCGTCCCGGGGCGGCCCGGCCGACCAACTGGTGGCCCGCTCGGTCGACGGCATGACGCTGGGCACGCCGGTCGAGGACGTGCTGGACGGCCGCGACGCGCTGCTCGCCCTCGGCATGAACGGCGAACCGCTGCCCTTCGCCCACGGCTTCCCCGTCCGCATGGTGGTGCCGGGCCTGTACGGCTACGTCTCCGCCTGCAAGTGGATCGAGGAACTCGAACTCACCACCTTCGACGCCTACGACCCCTACTGGGTGAAGCGGGGCTGGGCGCGCCGGGCCCCGGTCAAGACCCAGTCACGGATCGACACCCCGAAGCCGTTCGCCCGCCCGAAGGCCGGTCCGGTGATGGTCGCCGGCGTGGCCTGGGCTCAGCACCGGGGCATCGACAAGGTCGAGGTGCGCGTCGACGACGGCCCCTGGCAGGAGGCCCGACTGGCGGAGGACGCCGGCCGGGACACCTGGCGGCAGTGGTCCTTTCCGTGGCAGGCCACCAAGGGCGGACACACCCTCACCGTGCGCGCGACCGACCGCACCGGCGCCGTGCAGCCCGCACGCCGTACGCGCACGGTTCCCGACGGCGCCGACGGGCGGCACTCGGTGGTGGTCACCGTCGAGTGAGACCAGGGGCGTTCACGCCCCCTCCGGACCAACTCCCTTTCCCTTCAACCCTGAACGCGGCAGTCCGCCGCACCCTCAAGAGGAGATCTCTGATGAACACCCGTGCCCGCCGTATCGCCGTCACCCTCGCCGCGACCGCGGTGCTGCCGCTGGCGCTGAGCGCCTGTTCCGGCGACAAGGACGGTGACTCCGGCAAGCCGAGCGCGTCGGGCAAGTCCTCCGCCTCCGCCTCCGCTTCGCAGAGCAGCGGCGACATGGGCGGTTCCGCCATGGGTCAGCCCTTCGGCTCCGCCTGTGCCGCCGTGCCGAAGAACGGCGCCGGTTCCTTCGACGGCATGGCCAAGGACCCGGTGGCCACCGCCGCCTCCCACAACCCCGCCCTGTCCACGCTCGTGTCGGCGGTGAAGAAGGCCGGGCTGGTCGACACCCTCAACAACGCGCAGGACATCACGGTGTTCGCGCCGACCAACGACGCCTTCAAGAAGATCCCGAAGGCGACCCTGGACAAGGTCCTGAACGACAAGGCCGAGCTGACGAAGATCCTCACCTACCACGTCGTCGGCAAGCAGCTCATGCCCGCCGACCTGGCGAACGGCTCCTTCGACACCCTGGAGAAGTCGAAGCTGACGACCTCCGGCTCGGGTGAGTCGTACACCGTCAACGGTTCCGCGAAGGTCGTCTGCGGCAACGTCAGCACCGCCAACGCCCGTGTGTACATCGTCGATTCGGTCCTGATGCCGAAGAGCTGACGCCCGCGCCGGATGCGGAAACGCGCCGTACGGTCTCCTTCCCGGAGGGACCGTACGGCGCGTTCGTCGTCGTGCCGGGGTGGCGCCGTCGTCCGGCTCAGGACGGCATGGTCAGCAGACCGACCGGAGCGCTGGTCGGCCGGGGCGAGCCACCGGCGGGCTCGACGGTGATGCCGATGGCGGAGGCGCCGTCCACCCGTCCCCGCATCAGCACGGTCTGCGCGGCGCGGTCGGCGTTCATCAGGCCCGCGGGACGCATCCGGTCACCGTCCGCGAACCAGAGCTGATACACCTTGCCCTTCGGCGGCGCGGGCATCTCCGACGCCACGAACACCGCCCGGTCCCGGCCGGCGGACACCACCAGGGTGCCGGTGCCGCCCGCGACCCGCGCCGACCGGCTCCGCGCGTCCGGCGCGCTGATCACCCCGGCCACCTCGTCGGCCTGCCGCTCGGCGCGCGCCGCCTGCTGCCGGGCGTCCTGGGCGCGCTCGTACTGCCACACCGCCGTACCGCCGAAGCCCACCGCGGCCGCGAGGCAGGCGGCCAGCGCCCAGCGGGCCGGCCCGCGCCCGCGCGGCAGTCGGCGCCGGACCTCGTCCAGGGGCGCGGTGGCCGGAGGCACCTGGCGCACGGTGGTGACCCGGTGCAGCACCTCGCGGCGCATCGCGTCGCGCACGGGCACGGCGGACGCCGAGGCGAGCCGGGCGGCCGTGGCGGTGAACTCCGCCACCTCCTGGGCGCAGGACGCGCATCCCGACACATGGCGTTCGAAGGCGGCGCGCTCCTCGTCGGGCAGCGCGTGCAGGGCGTAGGCACCCGTCAGCAGGTGCGGATCGGCGGTGGTCACGCGGTCACCCCCAGGCAGTCGCGCAGCCGGACGAGTCCGTCGCGCAGACGGGTCTTCACCGTGCCGAGCGGCAGCGCGAGCGACTCGGCGACCTGGCGGTAGGTCAGTCCCCGGTAGTAGGCCAGGGTGACCGCCTGCCGCTGCAGGTCGGTCAACGTGCGCAGACAGCGCCGTACCTGCTCCTGCTCCAGGCGGTTCTCGACCTGCTCGGTCACCTGGTCGTACGCCGGTGTCCGGTCCAGCAGGGCGGCCTTGGTGTCGCGGGCGGCGGCGGCCTCGACCGACCGGACCCGGTCCACCGCGCGCCGATGCGCCAGCGTGAGGATCCAGTTGACGGCGGTCCCGCGCTCGGGGCGGTAGCGGGGCGCCGTACGCCACACCTCCACCAGGACCTCCTGCGCGACCTCCTCCGACTGCGCCTGGTCCCGCAGCACGGCCCGGACGACCCCCAGCACGGAACCGGCCACCGCGTCGTAGAGCGCCGTGAACGCCTCCTGGTCCCCGAGAGCCACCTCGTGCACCAGGCGCTGGAGATCAGGTTTGGACGACGGACTTGGGCCGATGTGGACGGCTTCCTTCACTGCGGAACTCCCCGGGCGCGACGAACCAGAACATCTCCGCGTAATCCGAGACCGCGGGCGCGGTGGATTGGTCCCGAGTACAACCAAGAGCGAATCCTGCCGGTCTGCTGTGCGTCCCTTCCCGTCAGCCCAGGAGAAGACACACATGCACTCCCGTATACGCCTCACCCTGGCGACCGCCGCCGCGGCCGCCCTCACCGGCGGGCTCCTGGCGGCCGGTGCCGCCCCGGCCACCGCGGCCGGGGCCGCCAAGGCGTACGACTTCAACGGCGACGGCTACCGCGACCTCGTGATCGGCGTCCCGCGCGGCACGGTGAACGGCGCGAAGTCGGCCGGCTACCTGGTCGTGATCCCCGGCTCCGAGAAGGGGCTCGACACCGCCGCCCGGCGCGTCATCAGCCAGGCCAGTCCCTCGGTCCCCGGCGCCCCGGAGGCGAACGACTCCTTCGGCGCGAAGCGAGGCAGCGCCGACCTCAACCGGGACGGCTACGCCGACCTCGTGGTCTCCGCCTCCGGCGAGGCCGGTGCCGACGGCGTCCAGAACGGCCGGACCACCATCCTGTGGGGCAGCGCCTCCGGACTCGCCGGGGGCACGTTCCTGCCCGCCCCCGCCTCGAACGTCAACTCGCTCGGCAGCGGAGGGCTGTTCCCCGCCGACGTCGACGGCGACGGCGCCACCGACCTGGTCAGCCTCAACGTCGCCCCCGACCCCAAGTTCCACAGCGTGAGCGTCACGTCCGGTCCGTTCACGCCGGGCACCACCCCGCCCGCCGCCCACGAGGTCTTCCGCGACCAGCTCCACGAACCCCGGGGCACGGTCGGCGACTTCGACGGCGACGGCCGCGCCGACCTGTTCCTCAACCAGATCGGCTACCAGCACGGCACCCCCTCCGGGCTGGCCCCGGAGCCCTCCTGGACCTACCCCTCGGCGGGCGCCGTGGCCTTCACGAGCGGCGACTTCGACCACGACGGCTACGCGGACATCGCCTCCGGCGGGGGCGGCGGCTCCGAGCTCTCCCACGGCGGCTCCGTCCACGTGGTGTACGGCGGCCCGGACGGCCCCGCGCGCTCCGCCGACTTCAGCCAGGCGACCCCCGGGGTGCCCGGCACCGACGAGGTGAACGACTACTTCGGCGCGGCCCTCTCCGCCGGGGACGTCAACGGCGACGGCTACGACGACCTCGCGGTGGGCGCCCCCTTCGAGACCATCGGCTCCGCGGGGAACGCGGGCTCCGTCACCCTCCTGTACGGCTCCGCGAAGGGCCTCACCGGCAAGGGCGCGGCGGTGTTCCACCAGGGCACGCCCGGTGTCCCCGGCGGCAACGAGACCAACGACGTCTTCGGCCGCGCCGTCTCCCTGCGGGACGTGAACGGCGACGGCCGCGCCGACCTCACCGTCGCCGCACCCGGCGAGGACCACGACACCGGCCGCGTCTGGGAGTTCCCCGCCACCGCCTCCGGCATCACCGCCTCGGGCACGACCGTCTTCGACGCGAAGTCCCTGAAGCTGACGGACCCGACGGGGGGTCTGTTCGGCGCGAGCCTGAACGGCTGACGCCTGACCCCTCACGGGAACGGCCCCGGACGAGAAGTCCGGGGCCGTTCCCCTGCCGTACGTCAGTGGGGGAAGTGCGGGGCGACGGGCGCACCGTTCGCGAGAACGAGCTGGAGCAGGGCGGCGTCGTGGGGGCGCAGCCAATACGACGCGTCGCCGAGGTCCACGGCCGCGGTGTACCCCATACGGGCCTGAACGGCGTTCTGCTGCTGCCGCTCCGGACGTACGACCACCGGCCACTGGACGTTGATCGGCTCGTCGGCAGCGCCCTTCTTGCGCCCGCGCCAGGCCAGCCGGACCGTGCCGTCCCCCGACTGGTCGAGAAGCAGATGCCCGAGGGTCTGGCTCCCGTCGCGCAGCCCGTACGTGAGCATGCTGAGCCGCACGCCCGTCCGCAGCCGTACGGCGTCCGCCTGCACCGTGCGGGAGGGCCCCGTCCCCAGACGGAGAGCTACCTTCGCTGCCCACCCCCGGTACAGAGCGCAGGTGGCCTGCGCCCCTCGCGGAGCCGGGAAGAAGGACGGCGGAAACAGGGCTTGGACCAGCGGGACGAGCACGAAGAGGGAGAACACCATCCCCAGCAGACCGAGCATCATCCCGCCCTCCGCCATACCGGCGAAGAACAGACCGAGGGCTATGGCCATCATGACCACGAACTGCATGAGAAGACGGACGTTCACGTTTCTACCGGCACGCTTTCTGTTTCCGACGGGCGAGGCGGCAGGTTATCCGGCGTCAGAGCGATGTGACCATGGAATTACAGGCTCAAGGCGGCGATCAATACGCACCCTTTACCTGAAGCCCCCGCGGCCTGACCGGTGCTCAAAAAATCTTGGTGGAGCGTACAACCACACAACTCCTCCACGAGTCATACATGCGCACTGCACACTCGTAGCCCTCGGGGGACCCATGGACCAGCAGTACCCGCAGCAGCCTCAGCCGCCTCAGCAGCCCGGCTGGAACGGGCCGCAGCAGCCCGGCCAGCCCCCGGCCGGATGGGCGGGTCCCGGGCCGCAGCAGCAGTGGGGCGTGCCGCCGCAGCCGCCGAAGAAGTCGAGCGCGGGGAAGATCGTCGGCTTCGGCTGTCTCGGTGTGGTGGCTCTGGTCGTCGTCCTGGGCATCGCCGGAGCGGCGATGAGCGGCGGCGACTCGAGTGACAGCGGCAAGGACAGGACGATCGCCGCGCCGAAGGCGGGAGCACCCAAGAAGGCCGAGAAGCCGGCCGAGAAGCCCGCCGAACAGAACAAGTCGCAGGCCGACCAGTTCAAGGCGTGTGTCGCCAAGACCGGCACCCCCACCGAAAAGGCCGCCGTCAAGCACGTCACCAAGGTGACCGGCACCGACAAGCGCAATGACCTCCTCGACAGCGCCGAGGTCTACACCGACTTCACCGGCGGCTTCATGAGCGCCGACGCCGGCGACGCCAAACTCATCGCCAGCGCCTTCACCTCCTGCTACAAGTCCGACAACGGCCTCGTCACGGTTTACGGCTCGGACGGCGACATGATCTCCAACGCCAACTACTGACCGACGCGGACCGCCACAACGGAGAAAGCCCCCGTCCGGACGGAACGGGGGCTTTCCTCTGGTGCCCCCGGCAGGATTCGAACCTGCGACACCCGCTTTAGGAGAGCGGTGCTCTATCCCCTGAGCTACGAAGGCGGGGCCTTGCGGAGCGGTGGGGCTCCGGCAAGGGTGTGGGCGGCCACGTCGTGGCTGCCCATGACAGCGTAGCGGATCGAGGGGTGGGGAGTGGGGAGAGATCAGGGCGGGATCGGCCGGGTGGATTAACTCGGGTCCCACGCGCGTTGGTTGATCTCGCGCGTCGTCGGCCGGCGGCGTGGGGGTGCACGCGGCTGGGAGTGCGTATGGGCGGGCGGTTCGAGGGCAAGGTCGTCGTCGTCACCGGGGGTGGCGCGGGGATCGGGCGGGCCAGTGCCAGGGGGTTCGCGGGGGAGGGGGCCAGGGTGGTCGTCGCCGGACCCCGGGGGGAGTCGCTCCAGGAGACCGTGGGGATCATCGAGGGAGAGGGCGGCGTCGCCAGTGCGGTGGTCGCCGATGTGACCCGCGCCGAGGACATGGCGCGGCTCGTGCGGACCACCGTGGAGCGGTACGGCGCGCTGCACGTCGCCCACAACAACGCCGGGATCTTCGGCAGGCCCACCCCCGTCGGGGATCTCGACCCCGCCGACTGGCAGCACGTGCTCGACGTCAACCTCAACGGCGTGCTGCTCGCCCTGCGCGAGGAGATCGGCCACATGCGGGCACACGGGGGTGGCGTCATCGTCAACACCGCGTCCAACATCGGCTATCACGGGCGCCGTCCCGGCATGGCCGCCTACGCCGCCTCCAAGGCGGCCGTCAGTGCGCTCACCCGCGTGGCCGCCCTCGACCACATCGGGGACGGAATCCGGATCAACGCCGTCAGCCCCGGGGCGACCGACACCACCATGTCCCTGCGGCCGGGGGAGAGCGAGGCAGACCGGGCCGCGCGGCTCGCCACCGCCGTACCCGCCGGGCGGGTCGCCTCCACGCGGGAGATCGTCAACGCCGTGCTGTGGCTCGCGTCGGAGGAGTCGAGCTTCGTCGTCGGGCACGATCTCGTCGTCGACGGCGGCGTCACCGCCTGAGGGCCCTCACCTGCGACCCAGTGTCTCCGGCACCGCCCCCGCGGCTCCCGTCCCCTCCGGCACCCCCTTCGCCCGCGTCACCCGCACCCGGTACTTCCCGGACCCGTCCGCGCTCATGACCCGCACGGTGATCCCGTGTCCGCGGTCCCTGAAGGTCTCGCCGGGGGTGTAGGCCGCGTCGGAGAGTTCGGCCTGGACGTTGGGGCTGCGGGTGCAGCCGCCGCTGTCGGGGTGGGCGTCGGCGACGGTCACCGGTCCCCGGCCGGTGTCGATGTCGGCGTCCACCTTGTACACGAGGACACCCGGGCGGCACACGTCCTCGTCGTTGCCCCCCTCGGTGCGCAGCTCCAGCGCGTACGCGGTGCGGCCGTCGACCGGGACCAGGATCAGCTTGCCGCCGCCCTTCTCGTGCAGCGGGGTCAGCGTGTACTCCGTGCTGCCCTTGGCCGTCGCGCAGGCGACCTGGGAGGTGTCGAGCCAGCCGAGCTTCCACTTGTGCCAGCCGAGCAGGTCGTTGCCGGCGCCCCAGTCCTCGCTCATGATGTCCCAGTGGCCCACCGAGCCGCCGCCGTCCTGGGTGTAGAGGTCGGGCAGCCCGAAGGTGTGGCCGTTCTCGTGCGGGAGCACCCGGTATCCGGTCTTGTCGTAGGTGCCGGAGCCGTCGTCCTGGCGGGAGTAGACGAAGGAAGCGTTGGCGACGGGCGTGCCGTCGGCGATGGGGGCGTCCCCGTTGCCGGCGAAGGTCACGGAGAGCACGGTGTCCAGGGCGGAGGGCCCGGCGTTGGGGGTGACCAGGACGTTCAGCAGGTCGTACGAGCGGAAGTCCACCTCGGGGTCGGCGGCGGCCACGATGTCGTGGACCAGGTCGCGGTAGCCGGGGTCGAAGGGGGCGCCGCGTTCTATGCCGTAGTCCTTGAACGGTTTCGGCATCCGCAGCCAGTGGGTGATCGGGGTCTCGGCCCGGTAGTCGAGGCGGCCGTACGACGCCTTGCGGAACCACTCCTGGGTCTGCGGGAAGAACTCGTGGAAGCGGTCGAGCGCGCTGCCCCGGCCCTTGGCGTCGGGGAAGTCGATCATCAGGGTCAGCGCGTGGACGGTGCCGGTGGAGCGGGCGTAGCCGCCGGTGGTGGGCACGCCTTCGGTCATCTGGACGTCGGAGCCGCCGTGGATCATGCAGGGAGCCAGGGCGGCGCTGGTGCGGGTGAGGCCCGTGGGGCCCGCGGAGTGATGCGCCGTGAGCGGTCCCGACCCGGCCGAGGTGCTGACCGCGAAGGTCAGGACGGTCACGGAGGCCAGGGCGGCCACACGGCGCGAGCGTATGCGGCGGGGTGACTGCGGCTGCATACATGGACCTCTCGCTCCACGGCAGCCACCCGTCTCCGGCTGCACCCATGCGCTCACCCTGTGTCGGGCGTGTCGGGGTCGCGCGCTGGGAGAGACCGATCGTGGGATTTCCGTACGAGCAGGTGTGAATCGCATACGCTGGGGGTGAATCGCGGCAAGTGAGACAGAGGTCCACGGCGGCGTGACCCAGGTCACATTGAAAATTTCCCCCGACGGGAAATAACCGGGGAACCCCTCCCCGTTTAGACCTGTGTCCGCGCGAAACGGGGAAGCGCTCCCCGGAACGCCGGATCGGCAAGCCTTCTGTCCACCCACCCGACTCGTCCGAAGTGGAGTTCGCCGTGCAGACCGCAGCCCCCGCCCGCAAGGCGTCCCGGCCCCGCGCCGACGCGCTGCGCAACAGGGAGCGGATCGTCACCGCCGCCCGCGAGATGTTCGTCGAACACGGCCTGCACGTGCCGCTCGACGAGATCGCCCGCCGGGCCGGCGTCGGCAACGCCACGCTGTACCGCAACTTCCCGGACCGCGACGCCCTGGCCCGTGAGGTCGTCTGCTCCGTGATGGACCGCACGGCCCGCGCGGCCGAGCAGGCCCTCACGGAGACCGGCGACGCCTTCGCCGCGCTGGAGCGCTTCGTGCACGCCGCCGCCGAGGAGCGGATCAGCGCGTTGTGTCCGATGATCTCCAGCGACTTCGACCACGACCACCCCGACCTGGAGGCCGCGCGCCGACGGATCGAGGGGCTGGTCGCGGAGATCATGGACCGCGCGAAGGCCGCCGGGCAGTTGCGGACCGATGTCGGCGTCGGTGACCTGCTGGTCGCCGCGGCGCAGCTCAGCCGGCCCCCGGCCGGCACGGCCTGCTTCAGCGTCGACCGCTTCGTCCACCGTCATCTCCAGTTGTTCCTGGACGGTCTGCGGGCCCCGGCCCGTTCCGCCCTGCCGGGTACGGCCGTGACCATGGAGGACCTGCGCCGGCCCTGACCGAACCGATCTGACCGCCTGACCGACCGGTCCGGCCGGGCCCGCGCCCCGGCTCCGCGACCCACACGCTTCCGGCCGCCCCGAGGGCGCGCCGCCGATACCGCACGCCTCGCGTCCGTACAGCGCCGTACGAATCGCCCGCGAGGTGCTCGCCAGCCTCACGAATCCTCACGAATTCCGTTGCGAATTCCTCCTCACGAAGTACCGGAGTGGGTACCCCCATGTCTCAGACAGCCGACAAGGCTCCCGTCGCCGCGTCCGGCGGCGACAGCAACCGCTGGAAAGCGCTCGTCTTCATCGCGCTCGCCCAGCTGATGGTCGTCCTCGACGCCACCATCGTGAACATCGCCCTGCCGTCCGCCCAGCGCGACCTCGGCATCTCCGACGGCAACCGGCAGTGGGTCGTCACCGCCTACGCCCTCGCCTTCGGCGGCCTGCTGCTCTTCGGTGGCCGCATCGCCGACAAGTGGGGCCGCAAGCGCGCCTTCCTGATCGGTCTCATCGGCTTCGCCGCCGCCTCCACGCTCGGCGGCATCGCCACCAGCGGCGTCATGATGTTCGGCGCCCGCGCCCTGCAGGGTGTCTTCGGCGCCCTGCTGGCCCCGGCCGCGCTCTCCCTGCTCGCCGTGATGTTCACGGACGCCAAGGAGCGGGCCAAGGCGTTCGGCATCTACGGCGCCATCGCGGGCGGCGGCGGCGCCGTCGGCCTGATCCTCGGTGGCTTCCTCACCGAGTACCTGGACTGGCGCTGGACCTTCTTCGTCAACGTCCCGTTCGCCGTCGTCGCCGCGCTCGGCGCCTGGTTCGTCATCCGTGAGCCGGAGGGCGGCCGCAACCGCTCCCCGCTGGACGTCCCCGGCGTCATCCTCTCGACCCTGGGCCTGGTCGCCCTGGTCTACGGCTTCACCCGCGCCGAGTCCGACGGCTGGGGCGACGGCCTGACCATCGGCATGTTCGTCGGGTCCGCCGTGCTGCTGCTGGCGTTCGTGCTGGTCGAGTCCCGCGTCAAGGCCCCGCTGCTCCCGCTGCGCGTGGTCGCCGACCGCAACCGCGGCGGCATCTACCTCTCGCTCGGTCTCGCCATCATCGGCATGTTCGGCCTGTTCCTCTTCCTGACCTACTACCTGCAGATCGTGAAGGGCTACACCCCGGTCAAGACCGGCTTCGCGTTCCTGCCCATGGTCGCGGGCATGATCACCGGCTCGACCCAGATCGGCGCCCGCCTGATGACCCGCGTCCCGGCGCGCTTCCTCATGGGCCCGGGCTTCTTCGTCGCCGGCGTCGGCATGCTGCTGCTGACCCAGCTCGAGGTCGGCACCTCCTACGCCACGACGCTGCTGCCCGCCATGGTGCTGCTCGGCCTCGGCATGGGTACCGCGTTCATGCCCGCGATGTCGCTGGCGACCATGGGCGTCGAGCCCCGCGACGCCGGTGTGGCCTCCGCGATGGTCAACACCTCGCAGCAGGTGGGCGGCGCGATCGGCACCGCCCTGCTGAACACCATCGCCGCGTCCGCGACCACGTCGTACATCAAGGACCACATCGCCGGTGCGGCCTCCAAGCCGCAGGCGCAGCTCGTCCAGCTCCAGGGCATGGTGCACGGCTACAGCACGGCGATCTGGTTCGCGGTCGGCATCCTGGCGCTGGCCTCGCTGATCGCGTTCACCTTCGTCAACGCCGGACGTCCGGGTTCCACCAAGGTGGCCTCCGGCGACGGTGAGGGCGTGGCGGACGAGGTGCAGATCCCGGTGGTCGCGCACTGAGCCGCCGGCCCCTGACGTGAGGAGGGCCTGCCCGGCTCAGCGCAGCCAGGGCAGGTCGGCACCCGCTTCGCTCGGCTGAAGACCCTCGGCGACGATCTGCATGATCTCGCCGAGGGTCTTCTGCTGTTCCGGCGTGAGCCGGTCGAACAGCGCCTGCCGTACGGCGGTCACATGGCCGGGCGCGGTCCGGCGCAGCACCTCCGCGCCCTCGTCGGTGAGCACCGCGAACTGGCCGCGCCTGTCTGAGGGGCAGTCCTCGCGCCGCACCCAGCCGTTCTTCTCCAGGCGGGCGACGGCGTGCGAGAGCCGGGAGCGGGTGATCTTCGACTTCCGGGCCAGCTCGGTCATCCGCAGCCTGCGGCGCGGTGCCTCGCCGAGGCTGACGATCAGGCCGTAGTACATGTGGGGCATACCGGCGTCGCGCTGGAGCTGCCGGTCGAGATGGTCGTCCAGAAGCGTCGTGGCATGCAGGTACGAGCGCCAGACGCGCTGTTCCTCGTCGGTGAGCCAGCGGTGCCGGTCGGCGGAGTCCGATGCCGTGTTCATGCCTCCCACTGTACGAGGCGTGTCCTTGAAAGTTGAACAACCGGGGCGTACGCTGTTTCCATAAAGCTTGAGAGTTAAAGTATTCCTCTCAGGGTGACCGACCACCGGGAGCCGCCGTCATGTCCGCCGTGTCCGCCGCCGTCCAGCAGGAGCCCGCCCGCCCGGACCGTATGCCCGCGCTCTACCTCAGCCACGGTGCCCCGCCGCTCGCCGACGACCCCGTCTGGCCCGGCCAGCTCGCCGCCTGGTCCGCCAAGCTGCCCCGGCCACGCGCGATCCTCGTCGTCTCCGCCCACTGGGAGGAGGCCCCGCTCGCGCTCGGTGCCACCAGCACCGTCCCGCTGGTCTACGACTTCTGGGGCTTCCCCGAGCACTACTACCGCGTCCGCTACGCCGCCCCCGGCGCCCCCGAGCTGGCCGACTCCGTCCGCAAGCTGCTCCGCGCCCCCGGCACGCCCGTCCAGGACATCCCCGACCGGGGTCTGGACCACGGCGCCTACGTCCCGCTGGTCGAGATGTTCCCGGACGCCGACATCCCCGTCCTCCAGGTCTCGCTGCCCACCCTCGACCCGGCCCGCCTGATGGACCTCGGGCGCAAGCTGGCCCCGCTGCGCGACGAGGGGGTGCTGATCGTCGGCTCCGGCTTCTTCACCCACAACCTGGCCGCCCTGCGCCACGCGGGCGTGCCGAGCTGGTCCGCCGAGTTCGACGACTGGGGGCGGCGGGCGCTGGAGGCCCGCGACTGGGACGCGCTGCTGGACTTCCAGGCGACCTCTCCGGCCGGGCGCTACGCCCACCCCCGCACCGAGCACTTCGCGCCGCTCTTCGTCGCCATGGGCGCGGCCGACGGCGACCTGGACGGGCCGCGCTCGGTGATCGACGGCTTCTGGATGGGGCTGGCGAAGCGGTCGCTGCAGTTCGGGTGACCGCTCGCCGGCGAGGGCGGCGTCAGCGGCCCGGCAGCTCCTTCTCGTACCAGGCCACGTCCCAGTAGCGGCCGAACTTGCGGCCCACCTCGCCGAAGGTGCCCAGGTGCCGGAAGCCGAAGCGGGTGTGCAGCCGGACGGACGCCTCGTTGGGCAGCGCGATCCCGGCGAAGGCGCGGTGCACGTCCTCCTCGGCCAGTGCCGCGAAGAGGGCGGTGTAGAGCAGGGTGCCGACACCCCGGCCCGTCGCGCCCGGAGCGAGGTACACCGAGGTCTCCACGGAGGTCGCGTACGCCGCCTTCGGCCGGTGCGGGCCGGAGGTGGCGTACCCGAGGACCCGCCGGGAATCCGGGTCCGTGGCAACCATCAGGCGGTGCGGGCCGTCTTCCGGGTGGGAGAGCAGCCAGTGCCGTCGGGCCTCCTGGGTGAATTCCGCCGTGTCGAAGGTGACGGCCGTCTCACGTACGTAGTGGTTGTAGAGGTCCGTGAGGGCGCCGAGGTCGGCCTCCGTGCTGGGTCTGACCTGCGCCTGCGTGCGTCCGGACACCGTCGCCCCTCCCTGTGTGGCCCGCAGGGTACTGCATGATCAGGAAATTCGGGGGGCGGGTGGGGAATTCTGTCCGGATTCCAGTCGTTGTTTCCCACGGATGCAGGGCACTCGAGGAGAGTCCCGAGAGAGAGTCCCGGGAGTGCTGAGCGTTCATTTCAAGACCTACCCGCCCAATCGCAAGGGAGCACGCATGGCAACCCGTGCCGTCGCCCGTCGTAGGTCGGTCACCGGCGAGACGGCCGACTCGGCAAGCAGCGTTCGCGTCCACAGCGGCGAGATAGCCGACCGGGACCTGGTCGGCATGTACCTCGACGAGATCGCGCGCACGCCGCTCCTCGATGCCGCCAAGGAGGTCGAGCTGTCCCAGGCCATCGAAGCGGGTGTGTTCGCGCGGCAGGTGCTCGACGGAGCGGAGCAGACCGCCGCCGAGGCGAGCCGCGCAGAGCTGGAGACGCTGGTCGAGGAGAGCGAGCGGGCCAAGGACGTCTTCATCCGCTCCAACCTCCGCCTCGTCGTGGCCGTGGCCCGGCGCTACCCGCGCAGCGGTCTGCCCCTGCTCGACCTGATCCAGGAGGGCAACGCCGGCCTGGTGCGCGCGGTCGAGAAGTTCGACTACCGCAAGGGCTTCAAGTTCTCGACGTACGCCACCTGGTGGATCCGTCAGGCCATCACCCGCTCCATCGCCGACCAGTCCCGCACCATCCGGCTCCCCGTCCACCTGGTGGAGGAGCTGGGCCGCATCCGACGTGTCCAGCGCGAGTTCAACCGGGAGAACGGCCGCGAGCCGGAGCCCGCGGAGATCGCCGCCGAGCTGGGGTCGACGCCGGAGCGCGTGACGGACGTGCTCGACTGGTCCCGCGACCCGGTCTCGCTGAACATGTCGGTGGACGACGAGGGCGAGACCCAGTTCGGCGACCTGCTGGAGGACACCTCGGCGGTCTCCCCGGAGCAGTCGGTGCTGAGCCTGCTGCGCCGCGAGGAACTGGACGACCTGATCGGCCGTCTGGACGAGCGCACGGCCTCCATCATCAAGATGCGGTACGGCATCGAGGACGGCCGTGAGCGCACCCTCACCGAGGTCGGCAAGGAGCACGGTCTGACCCGCGAGCGCATCCGGCAGATCGAGAAGCACGCCCTGCTCGAACTGAAGAAGCTGGCCCGCGACACCGGGTTCGACGCGGCCGCCTGATCGTCACGTCCAGTGCGGCCGGGTGGCGGAGGACCGCGCCAACATGGCGCGGTACCGCCGCTTCAACGCCCGGCCCCGGGGGAACAACCCTTCCGGGCCCAGGAGTTCGAATGCTCCCGGGGCCGCACTCCCCACCTGAGATTGCCGCACTTCCCCCACGCACCACCTATGAGCCAGTTCCGGCGCCATCCCCCCCGGCGCCGGGACTCCCCAGCCGGGCTCGGCGCCTACCCCCCCCAGGCGCCGGGCCCGGCTTTTGCGTGGGACGGGGCGGCGCGAGAATTCTGTGGAGAGACGGGCCACCCCGCACCTGAACCGCGGGGTGGCCCATCGAATGGCAGATTCTGCCACATGGGCATAGCCTGCCGACGTGAGCACCACCCGTACCACCGGCACCACCGGCACCACCGGCACCACCGCACACCGGCAGCGTTTTCCGGCCTCGCCCTCGGCGTCCCTGACCGAGCGCCGGAAGGCCGAGACCCGTATGGAGATCGCCCGCGCCGCGGCCACCCTCTTCGTCCGGCAGGGCCTCAAGGCGACCCGCGCCGAGGACATCGCGGCGGCGGCCGGCATCGCCCCGCGCACCTTCTACCGCTACTTCGCCTCCAAGGAAGAGGCAGTCGCCCCGCTCTACGCGGCCGGCGCCGAGTGCTGGACCCAGGCGGTCCGCGCCGCCCCGGCGCACCTCACCATCCCGGGGGCGCTGCGTCACGCGGTCGAACACACCCTCGCCCCCGGCAGCGGAGTCTCCGCCTCCACCTGGGAGTGGGCCCGCACCCTCGTCCGCATGGCCCACACCGGGCCCGCCCTGCGGAAGGTGTGGGCGGAGGTCTGCCAGGAGGCGGAGGAAGAGCTGGCACGGGCGCTGGCGGAGCGGCGTACGGGGGCGGCGGCGCCGACCCGGTCGGCCGAGGAGTCCGACAACGTTGCCGGGCCCGGGGCGGACGCCGGGTCCTCGACGGCCACGGGCTCCGCGGCCGGCGCCGGATCCTCGGCGGGCGCCGGCGCCGCGACGGGTGTCGGGCTCGCGGCGGATGCCGGTCCGGTGGCGGGCGCCGGTCCCGTATCGGGCACGGGCTCCTCGGCGGGAGCCGGGTCTCCCGTCGGCGTTGAGGGGCAGCCCGCCCCCGTCACTCCCCGCCTCCGCTTCGCCGCGGCCGTCGCGGGCGCCGCCGTACGGGTCGCCGTCGAGTCCTGGGCCCACACCACCGCCCCGCACACCGGTGCCACGGGTCCCGCCGCGCTGGCCCTGCGGAACCTGGACGCGCTGACGGGGTTCGACTGGGAGGAGGAGCCGGGGAGGGGCTAGGAGTGGGGGGAGGGCGGGAATGGTCAGACAGGCCCTAGGTGCCGGACGCGTCCGTCGCCCGGCTCAGGCGCGCGCCCAACTCCCGCACGCAGGAGACCAGTTCTTCCGGCTCCAGGACCGTGAAGTCGTACCCCGCGAGCCCGAGCCGTACCGCCAGCCACTCCACCGGCTCGCTGCTCGTCCCCGTGAGCACCGAGCCGCCGTCCCTGTGACTCTCGAGTGCGCCGAGCCGCCTGGGCAGGCGGGTGGCGACCGTCTCGGGCGGCTCCGTGAAGCGGACGGTGAAGGTGTAGCTGCCCTGGTGGAGGTGGATCGAGCGGCGCAGGTACTCCTCGACGCCGCCCTCGGGCAGGTCCCGGGGGGTGAACCGGGCTCCCGTGGCGAAGGGTTCGCTCACCCGGTCCACCCGGAAGGTCCGCCAGTCCTCGCGCTCCAGGTCGTAGGCGACCAGGTACCACCGCGTGCCCGTGGACACCAGCCGGTACGGCTCGGTCAGCCGGTGGGACTCGCCGCCGTCCCCGGCGCGGTAGGCGAAGCGCAGCCGTTCGCGTCCGGTGACCGCCGAGGCCAGCGCGGTCAGGGTCTCCGGCGTGATGCGTGGGCCGCTGCCGCCGGTCAGCGGGGTGGTCGCGGCCTGGAGGGTGGTCACGCGGTGGCGCAGCCGGGCGGGCAGCACCTGCTCCAGCTTCGCGAGCGCCCGTACCGACGCCTCGTCCACGCCCGCCACCGCGTGCCCCGCCCCCGCGCGCAGCCCGACCGCGATGGCCACGGCCTCCTCGTCGTCCAGCAGCAGCGGGGGCATCGCCTTGCCCGCGACCAGCCGGTACCCGCCTTCGGAGCCCAGGGTGGCCTGCACCGGGTAACCCAGCTCGCGCAGCCGCTCGATGTCCCGGCGCACGGTACGGCGGGAGACCCCGAGCCGGTCCGCCAGCTCCCCGCCGGGCCACTCGCGCGGGGTCTGGAGCAGGGAGAGGAGGCGGAGCAGGCGGGCGGGGGTGTCCGTCGTCATGGATCGAGGATGACGGAGAACGAGGACAGAAGCTGGCCGCTTTCCCGGGAGGTTTCCGTTCCTGTCCGCCTGGAAGTCCGTTCATGCCCGAATCACGTCCGAACCCGTTTACTTTCCGGAAATCTCGGCGTAGCCTCCGAGTGAAACCACACGTTCGGGCATCAATGGCGATGTCCGGACGGTGGGAACCGTACGACGACCGAACAGCGGTCCGGAGACGACGCGGAGGCGGCGGAGATGTACGCACCGGAGCGGCAGCAGGCGATCCTCCGGCTGGCCCGTGAGGGCGGCCGGGTGGACGTGCTGTCGCTGGCCGAGGAGTTCCAGGTCACGGCCGAGACGATCCGCCGCGACCTCAAGGCCCTCGACCGCGCGGGCCTGGTCCGCCGGGTGCACGGCGGGGCCATCCCGTCCGGGCGTCTCGACTTCGAGCCCGACCTCACCGAGCGCGAGTCCACCGCCGCCGACGAGAAGGACCGCATCGCCAAGGCGGCCCTCGCGGAACTGCCCGTCGACGGCACGGTGATCCTCGACGCCGGTACGACCGTCGCCCGGCTGGCCGCCGCGATCCCGCTGGAGTCCTCGCTCACCGTCGTCACCCACAGCCTGCCCATCGCCGCCCGTCTCGCGGACCACCCGGGCATCCAGCTCCATCTGATCGGCGGCCGGGTCCGGCACCGTACCCGCGCCGCCGTGGACGCCTGGGCGCTGCGCGCCTACGGCGAGATCCGCGCCGACGTGGCCTTCGTCGCCGCCAACGGCTTCTCCGCCGAGCACGGGCTGACCACCCCCGACCTCGCGGAGTCCGCCGTCAAGCGCGCGGCCGTCGCCGCCGCGCGCCGGGTCGTCCTCCTCGCGGACTCCGCCAAGCACGGCCAGGAGCACTTCGCCCGCTTCGCGGGACTGGACGACGTGGACCTGCTGATCACCGACAGCGGGCTGAGCCCCGACGACGCGGCCGCCATCGAGCGCGGCGGCACGGAAGTAGTACGCGCATGATCCTCACCGTCACCCCGAACCCGTCCCTGGACCGCACCTACGAGGTCCCCGCCCTGGAGCGCGGCGAGGTCATCCGCGCCTTGGGTGACCGCATGGACCCGGGCGGCAAGGGTGTGAACGTCTCGCGCGCGGTCGCCGCCGCCGGACGGCGCACGGTCGCCGTACTGCCCCTGGGCGGCGCCCCCGGCGCGCTCATCTCCGAACTCCTCGACGCGCAGGGCATCGAGGTCGCGCCGGTGCCGATCGCCGGGGCCACCCGGTCCAACATCGCGCTCGCGGAGGCCGACGGCGTCCTCACGAAGATCAACGCGCCGGGACCCGAACTCTCCCCGGACGAGCAGGAGTCGCTCCTCGACACCGTCCGCGCGCACGCCGCCGGTGCCGACTGGATCGCCTGCTGCGGGAGCCTGCCCCGGGGCCTGGCCCCCGCCTGGTACGCCGACCTCGTCACCCGGGCGCACGCCGCGGGCAAGCGCATCGCCCTGGACACCTCGGGACCCGCGCTCTTCGAGGCGCTGCGCGCCCGGCCCGACGTGGTCAAGCCCAACGCCGAGGAACTGTCCGAGGCCGTCGGACGCCCCCTGCTCACCGTGGGCGACGCGGTCAAGGCCGCCGAGGAACTCCGCGAGATGGGCGCCCGCGCCGTGCTCGCCAGCCTCGGCGCCGACGGCCAGTTGCTCGTGGACGGTGACGGCGCCTGGTTCGCGACCGCGCCCGTCGACGCCGTACGCAGCAACGTCGGCGCCGGTGACTCCTCGCTCGCCGGGTTCCTGATCGCGGGCGGCAGCGGACCGGAGGCCCTGGCCTCCGCCGTCGCGCACGGCGCGGCCGCCGTGCAGTTGCCCGGCAGCGTGATGCCGACGCCCGCCGACCTGGACCCGGCGGGTGTGACGGTCACGGCGGACATCCCGTCCGACCGCCCGCTCAGGGAGCCGGTGTCATGAGCGCCACGTTCCCGTCCCGACGGTCCGCCCGGGCGGCCGACGCCGTGACCGCCCTGTTCCACACCTCCCCCTTCCCCCACAGCAGCACCCTCGTCCCCCGTCACGCCCACCCCACCCCCTGGGCGATACGCGAGCAAAGGAGCCCGCGATGAGCGAGATGATCACCGCGGACCTGGTCGACCTCGACCTGTCCGCCGAGAGCAAGGAAGCGGCGGCGCGTGCCCTCGCCGAACGGATGGTGGCCAAGGGCCGGGTGACCGACCTGGAGGGCTTCCTCGCCGACGTGGCCGCCCGTGAGGCGCAGATGCCGACCGGCCTCGACGGCGGCATCGGCATCCCGCACTGCCGCAGCGAACACGTCACCGAGCCGACACTCGCCTTCGGGCGCAGCGCGGCCGGGATCGACTTCGGCGCGGCGGACGGCCCGGCCGACCTGATCTTCCTGATCGCGGCGCCCGCCGGTGCCGACGACGCCCACCTCACGATCCTCTCCTCGCTGGCACGCCAGCTCATGAACACCGAGTTCACCGACGCGCTGCGGGCGGTCTCCGACCCGGGTACGGCGGCGGCGCTGATCCGGGGCGAGGAGTCTCCGGCGCAGGCGCAGGCGCAGGCGCAGGCGCGGACCGCGGAAGCCGAGGTCGCGGACCCGGGCGCGAAGGGCGCCCCCGAGAACACCGCCACGGCGTCGGCGGCGGCCTCCGCCGACGCCGCGGCGGGCAGTACGGCTCCGGCGGCCCCGGACGAGACGGCGGCCGAGAAGACTCCGCAGCCCTTCCGGATCGTCGCCGTCACCTCCTGCCCCACCGGCATCGCCCACACCTACATGGCCGCCGAGTCGCTGGAGAACGCGGGCCGCGAGGCGGGCGTCGAGCTGGTCGTGGAGACCCAGGGCTCGGCGGGCTTCACCCGGCTCGACCCGGCCGTGATCGCGGCGGCGGACGCCGTGATCTTCGCCCACGACGTGCCGGTGCGCGAGAAGGACCGCTTCGCGGGCAAGCCCACCGTGGACGTCGGCGTGAAGGCGGGCATCAACCGGCCCGCCGACCTCATCACCGAGGTCCGGGCCAAGGCGGAGCGCGGCGAGCGGACCGCCCCCGCGGGTGCCGCGGCCGGAGGAACCCCCGTGGAACGCGCTGGCGACTCCACCGAGGGCTACGGCACCAAGCTCCGCAAGTGGCTGATGTCCGGCGTCAGTTACATGGTCCCGTTCGTCGCGGCGGGCGGTCTGCTCATCGCCCTCGGCTTCGCGATCGGCGGTTGGACGGTCAACAAGGCCCCCTCCGTCATGGACCACTTCGTGTGGACCCAGGCCGACAGCTGGGGCGCGCTGCTGTTCCAGATCGGCGGCATGGCCTTCAACTTCCTGGTCCCGGTCCTGGCCGGTTACATCGCCTACGGCATGGCCGACCGGCCCGGTCTCGTCCCCGGCTTCGTCGGCGGCGCGATCTCGCTCAGCATCAACGCGGGCTTCCTCGGAGGTCTCGCGGCCGGTCTGATCGCCGGTGGCGTGGTGATGGCGATCCAGCGGGTGAACATCCCGGCGGCGCTGCGCGGCATCATGCCGGTGGTGGTGATCCCGCTGATCTCCTCGGCGATCGTCGGGTTCCTGATGTTCGTGGTGATCGGCAAGCCCATCGCCGCCGCCCAGAAGGGCATGACCGACTGGCTCAACGGCCTCACCGGCACCAACGCCATCCTGCTCGGAGCCCTCCTCGGTCTGATGATGTGCTTCGACCTCGGCGGCCCGGTCAACAAGGTGGCCTACACCTTCGCCACCGCCGGTATCGCCGTCGCGAGCCCCAGTGACTCCGCGATGAAGATCATGGCCGCGGTGATGGCGGCCGGCATGGTCCCGCCGCTGGCGATGGCCCTGGCGACCACCGTGCGCGGCAGGCTCTTCACCCCGACCGAGCGCGAGAACGGCAAGGCCGCCTGGGTGCTCGGCGCCTCCTTCATCTCCGAGGGCGCCATCCCGTTCGCGGCGGCCGACCCGCTGCGGGTCATCCCGTCCGCGATGGTCGGCGGCGCGGTCACCGGTTCGCTGTCGATGATGTTCGGCGCGACCCTGCGCGCCCCGCACGGCGGCATCTTCGTGGTCCCGCTGATCGGCAACGCGTTCCTCTACCTGGTCGCCATCGCGGCGGGCGTCTGCGTCAGCACCGCCTTGGTGATCCTCCTCAAGGGCACCCGCAAGCAGCCCGGCGACAATGCCTCCGGCTCCGCCGGAACGCCGGCCGAGGACAAGCCGGGCGCGAAGCAGCCGATAGCCGCCTGAGGCTGCCGCCTTCGACGCGAGGCGTCACGGCCCGGACCTCCGAGTCCCGGGCCGTGACGCCTTTTCGGCACCCGGGGTACGTCTCGGGCGGGGGTGAACCGTCAGCCGTGCGTGGCCGCCCGCCGCTCCATGGCGTCCCGGGCCGCGTCCTGGCTCGTGTACACCTCGCACATGTGCCGCCCGTCGGGCGTCGCCGTGTGCTCGACCTCCCACAGGGAGATCTCCCGGCCGTCCCGCAGCAGGAACGCGTGCTCGTACAGCGCGAAGCTCAGCCCGGCCCGCGCCGTCTTCCGGCCGGGGCGGCCGAACGCCTGGGTGATCTGGTGCGCGGCGGTCGTCGCGAGCAGCGCCGCCGTCTCCGCGTCCGGCCGGTCCGGGTTCTCCGCCCGGCGCAGCAGCCGGCGGGCGTGGTCCGCCGAGTTGTCCGCGACGTACACATGGCGCGGCTCGGGGACCGCCGACAGCTCGGCCAGCAGCGGCAGTTCGAAGTCGGGCGTCTCCTGGGGGAGCGCGAGGCGTGCGGTGGCCGTCTGGAGTTCCTCCTCGTCGATGTACACCTCGTGCTGGGCGTCGCCGCCCGGGGCGGTGTTGTGGACCAGCTCCCACAGAGTGACCGCCGAACCGTCCGCGAGGAGCCAGGTGTGGCGGTACGTCTCGCGGTGCAGCCCCGCGCTGTGGTGCGCGGAGTGCAGCGAACTGTCGTGCGCCAGCGCGCAGTCGAGTCGGCGTATCACCTCGTCGGGCAGCTCGAAGGAGTTCAGGGTGCGGCCGAGGAGCCGCTCGAGGTGCTCCTCGGGAGACTCGGGCGACTCGGCGGATTCGTACTCCGCCGTCTCGTACGGAACGCTCAAGGTTTCTCCCGGCGTCGCTGCATGTCACCTGGTGGGTGCATACCGTAGCCCCTCGGTCGGACATCGTGCCCGGGAACCGAGAAACGTACTAGGGGTAAACGCCCGCCGGGCGCGGATGGTTCCCGCGAGCTGGGCTTCCGTGAAAAAAATCCGTCCGTTTCTTCTGTCACGGCAGCCCCAACCACCCTGGAAAAAGCGGGCGTTACCGGACCGCCCCGCCCACGCGCCGCGCTCCGTACAGCTCCTCGTGCGACGGCCGCTCCCCGCCCGGACCGGCCACCGGGCGCGCAGCATGCACGGCGCGCACGATCGCGCGCGTCACCAGATCCGCGCCCGCATCGAGGAGCCCGTTGAGCGCCAGGGGCTGTTCGGGGTCGAGCGGCCGGGCACCGGTCGCCCGGGCGAACAGCCCGTCAGCCGTCATGCCCCTCAGTCTGACCCGGCGCCCCGGGCGCTCACACCGCTTCCGCCGCCCCCGTGGCCCGGGGCGTCCGCGTGCGGTACGAGTGGCCCAGCTCCGGGCCCAGTCCGAAGTAATGGCGGAAGTTGTAGATCAGCGGGCTCCAGGCGGCGGGGTCGATGTGGTGGCTGCCCGGGACGAGGAGGCGGGGGTCCGCGTGGACCTTGTGGACCCGGGCCTCGACGACGAGGTGGTCGCCCGAGACGTCGAGGCGGACGCGCTCGGCGCGTGCCTCCATCTGGAGGGGGCATTCCGCCACCCGGGGCGGGCGGACCAGATGGGAGGGTTCCGGGCGCAGACCGGAGGCGGCGAACTTGTCCGGTTCGTACCGGAAGCCGTGCGCCTTCGCCGGCGGGACCGGATGGCGGCCGGTGAGCGGGGCCAGGCGCTCCACCGCCTGCCACTGCTGCGGACCGGGGAGGCTGATCACCAGGTCCGGGCGGCTGCCCAGGTTGCGCGCGGTCTGGCCCTCTCGGCCGAGCCCCAGGACGATGGTCCGGCCGAGCGCCCAGGCGGAGGACATCGGGGCGAGGTTGACCGAGCCGTCCTCGTTCTCCGTCGTCAGGAGCACCACCGGTGTCCCGAAGTAGAGGATGCTCGGCTCGATGGTCACATGGTCGGAAACTGTCGCTGTGTTCATGACGGGAGCCTAGGAACCGGTCGGTTCGGTGAGCGCCGAACCGTGGCCGGGCGGGGCGGTCGTACCCTGGTGCCATGAGCACCGCCCCCGCACCCGAGCCGCGCGACCCGAAGGCCGCGCTCGTCTTCGACGACCCGCTGAGCCAGCAGTCCTCCGACGACACCGACCGGGGGTGGGGCGAGCGCCCGGACGGCGACAGCGCCGCCGACCTGAAGCGCTTCCTCGACGAGAAGCCGCCCCACCACTTCTGAGCGGCACGGAAGGGCGCCGCTAGCGCTCGTCCGGCCCGGCGGTGCGCTGCTGCGTGACCGCGCCGTCCGCGCTGCCGTTGCGCTGCGCGATCAGCAGGTCGCGGATGTCCTGGAGCACGTCCACCTCGGTCACCGGGGTCTGCTCGGTCGCCGCCTGGCCCTCGCGGGCCTTCTTGCGGGCCTCCTGGCGGGCCAGGTACTTGGCCATCGGCAGCACCATCAGGAAGTAGACCACCGCCGCGGTGATCAGGAACTGCAGCGCGGCGCCCGCGACCGAGCCCCACAGGATCGGCACACCGCTCTTGACCGTGCCGTCCGCGGCCATCTTGCACGGGTCCTGCAGACACAGGCTGTAGTGGTCCAGGTTCTGCGAACCGAACGCGCCGACCAGCGGGTTGATGACGCCCTTCACCACCGAGTTGACGATGTTCGTGAAGGCGGCACCGATGACCACCGCGACCGCCAGGTCGATGACGTTGCCGCGCATCAAGAACGCCTTGAAGCCGTCCAGAATGCTCGCGGCTTCCTTCTTCGTCTTGCTCACCTCGGTGACTCTCCTCGTCGTGTGCACAGGTTGTGGAACAAAGCGCTCCGCAACCTACGGCACCGCGCGGCCATCGTGTCCAATCCCATCGCTCGATCGAGCGACTTGACAGCGAGCCTGCGAGCAGCGGGCGCGGGCCGCTCACCATAGCGTCACCGCCAGCCGCGCCGAGGGGTCCGCGCCCACCAGCCGGGCCGCCGTCGCACGTGGCACGGCCAGCACCACCAGCGCGCCGCCCGCGCTCACCTCGTCCTCGGGCCGGCCCAGCGGCTCCGGCAGCCGCGTCACCCGCGCGCCGCGCGCCAGTACCTGGGCACCCCCGCCCGTGGGCCGTTCCTCGGCGGCGATCACATCGACCCGGTCGCCGGGCCGCAGCAGCCGCACCGTCGCCGCGTCCGCGATCCGCACCGGTGCCCGCACCAGCTCCGCCGGGCCGTGCCGGCGCGGCGGCTCCGCGGCAGGGCGGCCGCGTGGTCGCTCTGGGCCCGCGTCCCGCGGTCCGGACATCGCCCGCGGCCCCGCCGCGACCAGCGCCGCCGCCGTCACGGCCAGTCCGGCCGCGACCGCCCGCCTGCGGCTCCGCAGCAGTCGCCGCGCCGCGTACCGTCCCCCGCCGCGTACGCACACCGGCGCGAAGCCGGGCACCTCACGGGTCGCGGGGACGTCCGTGCCGGGCGGACGCGGGACACGGAACGCCGGGGCGTGGGAAGGAACGAGGTTGACCGAAGGCATCGGGATCACCGCCTGCTGCGAGGGAATCGGCTGCTTGCGATGCCCACGATGACGGCTTTCGCCGAGGCTCGTCGGGAGCTGTGAACGGCCGGACGCCTGTGGAAAACTGCGTCACCCGAACGAGGCGGCGAGCACCCAGGAAGCCCCCGCAAGCGTCCGCAAGCCCCCGCAAGCCCCCGGGAACACCCCGGAAAGCCCCCGGCGTCAGCCCCCGCGGCCCCCGTACGGCCCGCAGACCCCTACGGCAGCGCGAACCCCGGCTCCAGCCCGCCCAGCGCCCCCACGCACAGACAGTCCCGCTCGTCCGTCGCGGGCAGCGCCGCCACCGCGTCGAACAGCACCCCCCGCAACCGGTCCACGTTGGCCGCGAACACCCGCAGCACCTCCTCGTGGGAGACGCCCTCGCCGGTCTCGGCGCCCGCGTCGAGGTCGGTGACCAGGGTCAGCGAGGTGTAGCAGAGCTCCAGTTCACGGGCGAGGGCCGCCTCGGGATGCCCCGTCATGCCCACCACCGACCAGCCCTGCGCCTGGTGCCACAGCGACTCGGCGCGGGTGGAGAAGCGCGGACCCTCGACCACGACCAGCGTGCCGCCGTCCACCGCCTCCCAGTCCCGTCCGCGCGCCGCCTTCAGCGCGGTGGCCCGGCCGTTGGGGCAGTACGGGTCGGCCAGCGACACGTGCACCACGCCCGGCACCGTGCCGTCCGGCAGCGGCAGCCCGTCGAAGTAGGTCTGCTCCCGCGACTTGGTGCGGTCCACCATCTGGTCCGGCACCAGCAGCGTGCCCGGGCCGTACTCCGGGCGCAGCCCGCCCACCGCGCAGGGGCCGAGGACCTGGCGGACCCCGACGGAACGCAGCGCCCACAGATTGGCGCGGTAGTTGATGCGGTGCGGCGGGATGTGGTGGTCCCGGCCGTGCCGGGGCAGGAAGGCGACCCGCCGGCCGGCGATCTCACCGAGGAAGAGGGAGTCGCTGGGCGCGCCGTAGGGGGTGTCCACCCGGACCTCGGTCACGTCCTCCAGAAAGGAGTAGAAACCCGACCCGCCGATTACGCCGATCTCTGCGTTCGCCATGCCGAGCACCCTAGCCGGAGCCGAAAACGGGTCCCAGGGGTCATCGGGAACGGTTCGAGAACGTCAGCGCCAGGCCGACCGGAACCTGGGAACGCCGAAGACCCCACCGTCACGGACAGCCGGACGGCAGGGTCGAAAAGCGCGGTTCTCAGGCGGCGGAGCCGGACGAGGACGACGAGGACGCCGAAGACGACGACGTGGACGCCGAAGAAGACGAGGACGTCTTCGAGTCGGACGACGACGAGGACGACGACTTCGTGGCCGGGCTGCTGCTCGACGACGCGCCACGCGAGTCGTTGCGGTAGAAGCCGGAGCCCTTGAAGACAATGCCGACCGCGGAGAACACCTTCTTCAGGGGGCCGCCGCAGTTGGGGCACTCGGTCAGGGCGTCGTCGGTGAACTTCTGCACCGCCTCGAGGCCCTCGCCACAGTCCTTGCACTGGTACTGATAGGTAGGCACTGTCTTCCTCCTGGCACTCTCACTCAATGAGTGCTAACGACGGTCCATCTTGACGCATTCCCGGGGATCAGTCCACCGCGACCGGCGCGCGGTGACCCACGCCACGTGCCACGGTACGGTTCAGCGGCCGGGGCACGAGCCGCGAACGCAGCAGCAACAGGGTCGCCAGCGCGGGCACCGTACCGGCCATCGGCACCAGGAATCCGGCGCCGCCCCACAGCCGGTCCTCCAGTTGCCCGGCGACGGTGACGGCGGCCGCCTGGCCCAGTGCGACCGCGCCGGTCAGCCAGGTGAACGCCTCGGTGCGCGCGCCCGCCGGAACGAGCGCCTCGACCAGCGTGTAGCCGGTGATCAGCGCGGGCGCGATGCAGACGCCGACCAGCAGACCGAGCCCGGCCAGCAGCGGCAGCGAGTGCGCCGTCCACAGCGCGGACGCGGTGAGCGCGAGCCCGGCGTATCCCACCGCGAGCCGTCGCCGGGGCGTGGCGCGCCAGGCGACGGCGCCGCAGACGAAGCCGGAGAGCATGTTGCCCGCCGCGAAGACGCCGTACAGGACGCCGTTCAGGCCCGGTTCACCGATCGACTCGGTGAACGCGGCCAGCGAGACCTGCATCCCGCCGAAGACCGCCCCGATGCCGAGGAACGTCACGATCAGCACGCGTACGCCGGGCACGCGCAGGGCGGAGCTGTGCGGTACGCGCGCGTGCTCGTCGGCGGTATGCGCGTCCACGGAGGGCTGCGTTCCCCGCTGCGCCGCGAAGAGCAGGCCGCCCACCAGGGTCAGCAGCGCCTCGGTGACCAGCCCGGCCGAGGGCGTGACGGTCGTGCACAGGGCCGTCGCGAGGAGGGGGCCGACCACGAAGGTCAGCTCGTCCGTGACGGACTCGAAGGCCGCCGCCGTGCTCATCAGCGGCGACCCCTGGAGCTTCACGCCCCAGCGGGCGCGCACCATGGGGCCCACCTGCGGCACCGAGGCACCGGTCGGTACGGCCGCCGCGAACAGCGCCCACAGGGGCGCGTGGGACAGGGCGAGCGCGGTCAGGCCGAGCCCGGCCAGCGCGTGCACGACGACACCGGGGACCAGGACGGCCCGCTGGCCGTAGCGGTCCGCGAGACGGCCGCCGTAGGGCGCGCAGAGCGCCATGGAGACGCCGGTGACGGCGGCGGCTGCACCGGCGGCGCCGTACGAGCCGGTGGTGTGCCGTACGAGCAGCACGATGGAGATGGTGAGCATCGCGAACGGCTGGCGCGCGGCGAAGCCCGGGACCAGGAAGGTCCAGGCGCCCCGGGTGCGCAGCAGTTGTCCGTAGCCCGGACGGGACGGAGCCGGCCGCTGCCCGGCCGGCTCGGTGATGACCGTGGACTCCACGGCCCGTGCCTTCCTTCCACCTGGTAGCGCGCCCGTGCGGGGGGCACCGAGAGCTGTCCTCTTGCGCGGGACTGCGGTAGATACCGGTGCTGCACTACGAAAGAGGCGTTCCGGCCGCCATACGGTCGCGCCAGCTCTGCGTCAGACGGATCAGACAGAGTTGGTTCGATCAGATGCCTTGATCGTACAGCGGGCTCCCGGCACGCGGCCTGTGAGAACGGGCACCTCACGGCGCCCGCGGCGGCACTCCCCGGCACCCCGGAGGCGCCCCGCCTCACCGCCGGGGACGTCCGCCGTCCGGCTGTCCCGTTCCCAGCCAGTCCGCCAGCTTGCCGCCCTTGGTGACCGCGCGCAGCCGCCGCTCGGCCTGGTCGCGCACCGGGTCGGTGGCGACCACGAGGAGCTCGTCCCCGTGCCGCAGCGCGGTCGTCGGGGAGGGCACGAAGGACTTGCCGTCGCGCACGACCAGGGTGACGGCGGCGCCGGGCGGCAGCCGCAGCTCGCCCACTTCCACGCCGTGCATCCTGGAGTCCTCGGGGATCGCGACCGAGAGGAGATGGCCGCGCAGCCGCTCCAGGGGCGCCGACTCGATCCCGAGGTCGGACGCCTCGCCCTCCTCGCCGAGCCGCAGTTTGCGGGCGAGCCAGGGCAGGGTCGGGCCCTGGACGAGGGTGTAGACGACGACCAGGACGAAGACGACGTTGAAGATGCGGCGGCTGCCCTCGATGCCGCTCACCATGGGGATCGTCGCCAGGATGATGGGGACCGCGCCGCGCAGTCCCGCCCAGGACATCAGCGCCTGCTCCTGCCAGGGCACCCGGAACGGCGTCAGGCTCAGCACCACGCTCAGCGGACGCGCCGCCATGGTCAGCACCAGGCCGATGACCAGCGCGGGAACGATGTCGTCGCCCAGCTCGTGCGGGGTCACCAGCAGACCGAGCAGGACGAACATGCCGATCTGCGCGATCCAGCCGAGCCCGTCCGCGAAGCCCCGGGTGGCCGGCCAGTGCGGCAGCTTGGCGTTGCCGAGCACCATGGCGGCCAGATACACGGCGAGGAAGCCGCTGCCGTGGGCCAGGGCGCCCGCCGCGTACGCGGTGACGGCGATGGCCATGACGGCGATCGGGTAGAGGCCGGAGGCGGGCAGCGCGACGTGCTTGAGCCCCCAGGAGCCGAGGAAGCCCACCGCGAGACCGAGGGCGGCGCCGATGGCCAGCTCCAGGAGGATCTCGCCGAGGAGCACGTACCAGTGGTCGATCGGGCCCGTCTGGGAGAAGGCGACGACCAGGATGACGACGGGGGCGTCGTTGAAGCCGGACTCGGCCTCCAGCGTGCCCGTCACGCGCGCGGGCAGCGGGATGCGCCGCAGCACGGAGAACACGGCCGCCGCGTCCGTCGAGGACACCACCGCACCGATGATCAGCGCCTGCCGCCACTCCAGCCCCACCAGATAGTGCGCGCCCGCCGCCGTGGCCCCGACGCTGACCGCGACGCCGAGCGTCGCCAGCACCGAGGCGGAGGGCAGCGCGGGTTTCACTTCCTTCCACTTCGTGCCCAGACCGCCCTCGGCGAGGATCACGACCAGGGCCGCGTACCCGATGACCTGGACCATCTCGGCGTTGTCGAAGTGGATGTGCGCGATGCCGTCGGAGCCGATGAGGACGCCGATCCCCAGGTACACGAGCAGGCTGGGGAGCCCGCTGCGCGAGGAGATCCGCACGGCCGCGACCGCGACCAGGAGCACGAGCGAGCAGGCGAGCAGGAGCTGGTTGAGGTGGTGGACAGTCAGCGGCGCTTCCCTTCCTCTGCCCCGCGTCCGGCGCGGGGGCGGGGCTCACTACACAAGACCCGAGGCTGCGGCGCACCGCACCCAAGTACTTCGTTACCTTACCTAACTCTTGACGTTTCCTTGACGCTCGCGTTGGCAAGATCGAACGCCCGTGCGCGCCAGTTCCCGACTCCGCGTCAAGTGGCTCGGGGCCCTGCGCCTATGGTTGCTCCAGCGCTCATTCAAAGTCATGGCCCGACCTGCCGCTCGCGTTAGGACAGCAAGGACAGCGATGCCCCCCAACACCACCGCCACAACAGGTGACAAGCCTGGCAAGTCCGGCAGGAAGAAGGGGCGCAAAGCCCGACTTATCGTGCTGGTCCTGGTTCTGGCCGTCATCGGCGGCATCGCCTTCGGCGCGTACTGGACCGTCAGCACCGTGCGCGCCTCCTTCCCGCAGACGAGCGGCTCACTCACGCTCAAGGGTCTGTCGGGCCCGGTGGACGTGAAGCGCGACGGCTACGGAATCCCCCAGGTATACGCCTCCTCCGACGCGGACCTGTTCATGGCGCAGGGCTACGTCCAGGCGCAGGACCGCTTCTACGAGATGGACGTGCGCCGGCACATGACCTCCGGGCGCCTGTCGGAGATGTTCGGCAAGGGCCAGGTCAAGAACGACGCCTTCCTGCGCACGCTCGGCTGGGACCGCGTGGCCAAGCAGGAGTACGACACCAAGCTGTCGCCCTCCACCAAGAAGTACCTCGACGCCTACTCCAAGGGCGTCAACGCCTACCTCCAGGGCAAGGACGGCAAGGACGTCTCCCTGGAGTACGCCGCCCTGAACCTCACCAACGACTACAAGCCCTCGGCGTGGACCCCGGTCGACTCGCTGTCGTGGCTGAAGGCGATGGCGTGGGACCTGCGCGGCAACATGCGGGACGAGGCCGACCGCGCCCTGATGACGAGCCGCCTCGGCCCGCAGCAGATCCGCGACCTCTACCCGGACTACCCGTACAGCCGGAACAAGCCGATCGTGCAGACCGGCCAGTACGACGAGCTGACCAAGACCTTCGGGGAGAACGGCACCTCGGGCGCCACGGGCACGGGCAGCACGGGCACGACGGGCACCACCGGGACCACGGGCACGACCGGCTCCACGGGCACCTCCGGCACCGCCGCGAACTCCGGCTCCGCCGTCACCAGCCAGCTCATGGGTCTCTCCAAGGTCCTGGACGACCTCCCGACCGCCGTCGGCGTCAACGGCCAGGGCATCGGCTCCAACTCCTGGGTCGTCTCCGGCGACAACACGATCACCGGCAAGCCGCTGCTCGCCAACGACCCGCACCTGTCCGCCACGCTGCCCTCGGTCTGGTACCAGATGGGTCTGCACTGCCGGACCGTCAGCAGCAAGTGCCAGTACGACGTCACGGGTTACACCTTTGCCGGAATGCCCGGTGTGATCATCGGGCACAACGGCCAGATCGCCTGGGGCATGACCAACTCCGGGGTCGACGTCACCGACCTCTACCTGGAGAAGATCACCGGCGACGGCTACCTCTACGACGGCAAGGTCCGCCCCTTCCGTACCCGCGAGGAGACCATCAAGGTCGCGGGCGGCCCGTCCCGGAAGATCGTCGTACGCCAGACCGCCGACGGGATGCCGCTGCTGTCGGACCGCGACGACGAACTGGTCGAGGTGGGCCGCAAGGCCGGTGTCGACACCGCCGCCCCCGACCGCGGCGACGGCTACGGCGTCGCCCTGAAGTGGACCGCGCTGCAGCCGGGCACCTCCATGGACGCCGTGTTCGCCATGGACAAGGCGTCCGACTGGAAGAGCTTCCGCTCCGCCGCCCGCCTGTTCGACGTGCCCTCGCAGAACCTGGTCTACGCCGACGCGAAGAACATCGGCTACACCCTGCCCGGCAAGATCCCCACGCGCTCCGCCGCCGACGACGGCTCGCTCCCGGCCCCCGGCTGGGACTCCAAGTACCGCTGGACGGGCTACATCCCGCAGGACGCGCTGCCGTACGAGTACAACCCCAAGCGCGGCTACATCGTCACCGCCAACCAGGCCGTGGTGGACAAGGACAAGTACCCGTACACCCTGACCACCGACTGGGGTTACGGCACCCGCAGCCAGCGCATCACCGACCTGATCGAGTCCAAGATCAAGGACGGCGGCAAGATCTCGACCGACGACATGCGCCAGATGCAGACGGACAACAGCAGCGAGATCGCGCGGCTGCTGGTGCCGAAGCTGCTGAAGCTCAACCTGGACGACCCGGACGTCCGCCAGGCGCAGAAGCTCCTGGAGGGCTGGGACTACACCCAGGACGCCGACTCGGCGGCGGCCGCGTACTTCAACGCGGTCTGGCGCAACATCCTCAAGCTGGCGTTCGGCGACAAGCTCCCCAAGGAGCTGCGGGTCAAGGGCCAGTGCCTGTGGGTCGAGCGGGCCGACTCCACCGGTCCGGTGGACGACGACACCAAGGTGCGCGAGTGCGGTCAGCGCGATGCCGACCAGGCGCAGCCGGACGGCGGCGACCGCTGGTTCGAGGTCGTGCGCACCCTGATGGACAAGCCCGACAGCGACTGGTGGAAGGCCCCGAAGGCGGGCAACCGCCCGGCCGCCGGGAACCGCGACCAGCTCTTCACCCGCGCCATGATCGACGCGCGCTGGGAGCTGACCGCCAAGCTCGGCAAGGACATCGACACCTGGAGCTGGGGCCGGCTGCACCGGCTGTTCCTGAAGAACCAGACGCTCGGCACCGACGGCCCCGAGTTCCTGCGGTACGCGCTCAACCGCGGCCCCTGGAAGCTCAGCGGCGGCGAGGCCACCGTGGACGCCACCGGCTGGAACGCGGCGGGCGGCTACGGCGTGGTCTGGGTGCCGTCCATGCGGATGGTGGTCAACCTGGCCGACCTGGACAAGTCCAAGTGGATCAACGTCTCCGGCGCCTCCGGTCACGCCTTCAGCGCCCACTACACCGACCAGACGGACAAGTGGGCCAAGGGCGAGCTGCTGCCCTGGTCGTTCACCGGCAAGGCGGTCGACGGGAGCACGAAGGACACCCTGGTCCTCAAGCCGTGATCCCCTGACGGCACTCGGCCCCGCGACGGCCCTCCACGCGTGCGTGGAGGGCCGTCGCGCATGTCCCGGGGAAAGTCCGCTGATCGGGTTCGCTCAGGGGCGTACGAAGCGGCGCACGCCCGTCGGGGTCACCACGGCGTGCACCGGGCGGTCGTGCGGCTCGGCGGGCACGCGCGCGACGACCTCCGTGTCGTACAGCAGCACCACGAGCGCCGGGTACGCGCCCGCGCTCTCCAGGCGCGCGAGCACCCGGTCGTACGACCCTCCGCCGCGCCCGAGCCGCATCCCGCGCGCGTCCACCGCGAGTCCGGGCAGCAGCACCGCGTCGGTGGTGGTGACGGCGTCCGGGCCGAGCCGGGGCCCGGAGGGCTCCAGCAGCTCCATGCGGCCGCCGTGCCGGACCGGGAGCAGCGAGCCGGGGCCGGTGTACTCCGCCCAGTCCAGGTCGTTGTCGGGCAGCAGGGCGGGCAGCAGGACCCGCACGCCCCGCGCGCGCAGTGCGTCGAGGAGCGCGCGGGTGCCGGGTTCACTCCCCACCGAGACGTACGCCGCCACCGTGCGGGCTCCGGCCAGCTCCGGCAGGAGCAGCGCCTGCCCGGCGAAAGCGGCGGCTGACGACCGGATGTCATCCTCCGGCAATGCGCTCCTCACCTGGAGGAATTCCCGCCGCAACGCACGCTTGTCAGGCTCGTCGACACGTCCTCGGCGTCCCACGGGACCGGTCTGTTCTTCTGGCATGTCACTCAATCCACTCATATGAGGGTCAGCCAACCGGAGTAGCGGATTCCCTGCCAAGACACCGGATAGGGTTGCCGGCATGACTCAGTCGCACCCAAGGATCAGCAAGGCTGTCATCCCGGCGGCGGGCCTCGGCACCCGGTTCCTGCCGGCCACCAAAGCCACTCCCAAGGAGATGCTGCCGGTCGTCGACAAGCCGGCGATCCAGTATGTGGTGGAGGAGGCGGTGTCGGCGGGCCTCGACGACGTCCTCATGGTCACCGGACGCAACAAGCGCCCTCTCGAAGACCACTTCGACCGCAACTACGAGCTGGAATCGGCGCTCCAGAAGAAGGGCGACGCCCAACGGCTCGGCAAGGTGCGCGAGTCCAGCGACCTGGCGACCATGCACTACGTGCGCCAGGGCGACCCCAAGGGCCTCGGTCACGCGGTGCTGTGCGCGGCCCCGCACGTCGGCCACGAGCCCTTCGCCGTCCTCCTGGGTGACGACCTGATCGACCCCCGCGACCCCCTGCTCCAGCGCATGATCGACATCCAGGAGCAGCACGGCGGCAGCGTCGTCGCGCTCATGGAGGTCGCCCCCGAGCAGATCCACCTCTACGGCTGCGCCGCCGTCGAAACCACCGGCGAGAGTGACGTCGTCCGCGTGACCGGCCTGGTCGAGAAGCCCGACCCGGCGGACGCCCCCTCGAACTACGCGATCATCGGGCGCTACGTCCTCGACCCCCGCATCTTCGAGACCCTGCGCCGCACCGAGCCGGGCCGGGGCGGCGAGATCCAGCTCACCGACGCCCTCCAGCAGCTCGCCCAGGACGAGAAGGCGGGCGGCCCCGTGCACGGCGTCGTCTTCACCGGGCGCCGTTATGACACCGGTGACCGTGGCGACTACTTGCGCGCCATTGTCAGACTCGCGTGCGAACGTGAAGACCTGGGCCCGGACTTCCGGGCCTGGCTTCGCACGTACGTAGCCGAGGAGATGCAGGAACGTTGAGCGCCGCCCCGAACCGTCCCGCCGGACCGGACCACGTGTGGTCGGTGGACGAGCACCTGGAGGACATCCTCACCACCATCCGCCCGCTCGAACCCATCGAGCTGCCGGTCCTGGAGGCCCAGGGCTGCGTCCTCGTGGACGACGTGGTGGTGCCGGTGTCCCTGCCCCCGTTCGACAACAGCTCCATGGACGGGTACGCGGTCCGGGTCGCGGACGTGTCCGGGGCGAGCGAGGAGTACCCGGCCGTCCTGGAGGTCGTCGGCGACGTCGCGGCCGGTGCCGCCGACCTCGTGCGGGTCGGCCCGGGGCAGGCCGCCCGCATCATGACCGGCGCCCCGCTGCCGCCCGGCGCCGAGGCGGTCGTCGCCGTCGAGCAGACCGACGCCGGGCTCGGGGAGGGTCCGGCGACCGGGATGCGCGCCCGCTCGCAGGCACCCGAGGGAGCCGAGGGCCAGGTGCGGATCTACGAGGCCGTCGAGTCCGGCGCCCATGTGCGCCCCAGCGGCAGCGACGTACGGGCCGGCGACCTCGCCCTCGCCGCCGGGACGGTCCTCGGGCCGCCTCAGGTCGCGCTGCTCGCCGCGATCGGCCGGGGTTCGGTGCGCGTGCGCCCGCGCCCGCGCGTGGTCGTCATGTCCACCGGCAGCGAACTCGTCCAGCCCGGCGAGGCGTTGGGCCCCGGACAGATCCACGACTCCAACAGCTTCGCGCTGACCGCGGCCGCCCGGGACGCGGGCGCCATCGCCTACCGCGTCGGCGCCGTCGAGGACGACGCCGACGTGCTGCGCTCCACCATCGAGGACCAGCTCGTCCGCGCCGATCTGCTGGTCACCACGGGCGGGGTGAGCGTCGGCGCGTACGACGTGGTCAAGGAGGCGCTCTCCGCCGTCTCCGACGAGGACGAGGCGGGCGGCGGCGTCGACTTCCGCAAGCTCGCCATGCAGCCGGGCAAGCCGCAGGGCTTCGGCTCGGTCGGCCCCGACCACACCCCGCTCCTCGCGCTGCCCGGCAACCCGGTGTCGTCGTACGTCTCCTTCGAGCTGTTCGTGCGCCCCGCGATCCGCGCCCTGATGGGCCTGGAGGACGTGCACCGGCCGCGCACCCGGGCGATCTTGAAGACCGGGGAGCCGCTGCGCTCGCCCAAGGGCCGCCGCCAGTTCCTGCGCGGCAGGTACGCCGACGGCGAGGTCACCCCGGTGGGCGGCGCGGGCTCGCATCTGATCGCCGCGCTGGCCCACGCCGACTGCCTCATCGTCCTTCCCGAGGACGTGGATTCGGCCGAGCCCGGCACCGAGGTGGAGGTCGTGCTGCTCGGCTGACCGGGCACCTTCCGCGCGGTCCTGGCAGGGGCCGCGCGGGGTCTCGACCCGGTGCGCGCGCCGACTTGGAGGTACCGTGTCGCGCACACAGGCCCGTAGAACCAGCATCGGCGACGGGCCGGGACCGGGAGCACGGCACACCATGAGTACGCAGGACCGACTGACGCACATCGACGAGGCGGGCGCGGCCCGCATGGTCGACGTATCCGGCAAGGACGTGACGGCACGCACCGCGCGCGCCACCGGCCGGGTGCTCGTCTCACCCCGCGTGATCGAGCTGCTGCGCGGCGAGGGTGTGCCCAAGGGCGACGCGCTCGCCACGGCCCGCATCGCCGGGATCATGGGCGCCAAGCGGACCCCGGACCTGATCCCGCTCTGCCACCCGCTGTCGGTCTCCGGCGTGAAGCTGGACCTCGCGGTCGTGGACGACGCCGTGGAGATCGCCGCCACGGTGAAGACCACCGACCGCACGGGCGTCGAGATGGAGGCCCTGACCGCGGTGTCGGTCGCCGCGCTCACCGTGATCGACATGATCAAGGCCGTGGACAAGGGCGCCGTCATCACCGACGTCCGGGTCGAGACGAAGACGGGCGGCAAGTCGGGCGACTGGAGCCGGGCGTGAGGGCGGATTCGCCGCTGGGCGGCGCCCTGACCGCGCCGTACAGCGCGCTGGTCGTCACTGCCTCCAACCGGGCCGCCGCCGGGGTCTACGCCGACAAGGGCGGCCCGATGGTCGCCGAGGGTCTGCGCGGTTTCGGCTTCGCCGTGGACGGACCCCGGGTGGTGCCCGACGGCGAGCCGGTGAAGGCGGCGCTGGGAGAGGCCGTGGCGGCCGGGTACGACGTGGTCGTGACCACCGGCGGCACCGGCATCTCGCCCACCGACCGCACCCCCGAGGCGACCCGCGAGGTCCTCGACTACGAGGTGCCGGGCATCGCGGAGGCGATCCGGGCGTACGGCCGGGAGAAGATCCCCACCGCCGTCCTCTCGCGGGGCCTCGCCGGCGTCGCGGGCGGCACGGTGATCGTGAACCTGCCCGGTTCGACCGGGGGAGTGCGCGACGGCCTCGCCGTCCTGGAGCCGCTGCTGATCCACGCCGTGGACCAGATCCGCGGCGGCGACCACCCCCGTCCCGCCGCGGCGGAGCCCGCCGCCGGTCCCGGGGGTGCGAGCTGACCGGCCGGTCCTGGCCCGTCGCGCTGGCGGACGCGGATGTCGTCCTCCGGCCGATAAGACTGCGCGACCAGCGGGCCTGGCGCGAGGTGAACCGGCGCAACCGCGACTGGCTGCGGCCCTGGGAGGCGACCATCCCGCCGCCCACTCCGCAGGGCCCGATCACGCACCGGCCGACCTACCGCCAGATGGTCCGCCATCTGCGCTCGGAGGCGCACGCGGGGCGGATGCTGCCGTTCGTCATCGAGTACCAGGGCCGTCTCGTCGGCCAGCTCACGGTCGCCGGGATCACCTGGGGCTCCATGTGCTCCGGGCACATCGGCTACTGGGTGGACGAGTCGGTCGCCGGGCGCGGGGTGATGCCGACCGCCGTCGCGCTGGTGGTGGACCACTGTTTCCGCTCGGTCGGGCTGCACCGGCTGGAGGTGTGCATTCGCCCCGAGAACCGGCCCAGCCGCCGGGTCGTGGAGAAACTCGGATTCCGCGAGGAGGGGCTGCGCCCGCGCTATCTGCACATCGACGGCGCCTGGCGCGACCACCTCGTCTACGCCCTCACGGCGGAGGAGGTCCCCGACGGGCTGCTCTCCCGCTGGCGGCGCACCCGCGCGGAGAACGCGTCCGGAAATCAGCCGACCCCTGGAAATTGAATAAGTGTTCGAATTTGATCGGTCACCGACCGTTCCGAGGCATATCAATTCATGACTTCGGCGGTCGGCTGATCGCATCGGTCGCAAAAAAAGCTCGGAATATCAACCGGATCGTGCGACACACCGGCGCAATTGGCGGATGGCTCCATACAAACCCCTCTACCGTGTGAGGCGTGAGCAGCAGCGGCCTCATTTACGCAGTCATCGTCGGGGCCTGGGCCGCCTACTTGGTGCCGATGTGGCTCCGTAGGCAGGACGAGCTGAACGAGGCCCGTCCGACGGAACGCTTCAGCACCGCCATCCGGCTGCTGTCCGGACGGGCGGGGATGGAGCGCCGGTACGCCAAGGACCTGCGGGCGCGCTCCGCCGAGGAGGGGGAGCCGGACGCCGGTGACCCGGACACCGCCACCGACTCGGTGGACGTCCGGGCCTTCGCCATGCCTCCGACCCGTCGTCAGGCGCGCGCGGACGTCCTCGCGGAGGAGCCCGGGCATCCCGAGCCGGCCCCCAAGTCCCCCTCGGCCCAGGCACACCACTCCGGCTCGCACCCGGCGCCCGCGTCGGCGCCGGTGCCGGCGCGACAGCGGGGTACAAGCCCCGCCTCCGGCCGGTCCCAGGGCGCCCGGCGCGCCCCGGCACCGCAGACGGCCGCCGCCCGTGCCCAGCGCTCCAAGGTGCTCGCGCGCCGCAGACGCACCACCGTGGTGCTCTTCCTCGCCTTCACCTGCGGCGCGATCGTCGCCGCCGTCGGCGGGCTCGCCTTCCTGTGGGCGCCCGCCGTGCCCGCCCTCCTGCTCAGCGGCTACATCGCCTATCTGCGCACCCAGGAACGGCGCCGCTTCGCCTACCAGATGGACCGCCGCCGCGCCGAGGACGCCGCCCGCCAGTTGCGCGAGAACGCGCGCCGGCCGCGCCGCCGCGCCGCCGCGGTCGACTCGGGTGCCGTCGCCGACGAACCGGAGGAGGGATCAGGGCCGAAGACCGACCCCGCCCTGTCCGCCGCGCTCGCCGCCGACCGCCGCGCCCTCGTCGAGCAGACCGACCACGCCGAGTGGGTCGACCAGCAGCGCGAGCGCACCCGGCCGCCCGGCCACGGCGAGAGCTGGGACCCGGTCCCGGTCCCGCTGCCCACCTACGTGACCGCCCCGGTCGCCCCGCGCGCCACCCCCGACGTCGACCTCGGCGCCCCGGACACCTGGAGCTCCGCCCGCTCCGGGCCGGTGGTGTCGGAGCACGAGGCGGAGACGCCGGAGGAGGGCGCGGAGCCCCGCGCCGAGGACGCCCGCGACGCCGCCCGCCGCGCCGCCTCCGCCCGCCGCTCCCGCGAGCGCGGGCGCACCCCCCTCTTCGACCAGTACGAGACCGACGAGCGCCCCCGCGCCGCCAACGAGTGACCCCCACCCTGACCAGTCCGGGAGCGGATTTCCGAGCACCCGGATCGGGATGCTAGAGTTTCACTCGTTGCAAGGGCCTGTGGCGCAGTCCGGTAGCGCACCTCGTTCGCATCGAGGGGGCCAGGGGTTCAAATCCCCTCAGGTCCACGCAGCGCCGCCTTCGAGGCGGTCACGAGATCCCCGTCCGATTCATCGGACGGGGATCTCGGCGTTTGCGGGGTCTGTCGGACCCTCCCCCTACGGTTCCCCCATGACTCCTGATCTGTGGGACCGCTCAAGTCCCTTCCGCGACATGGCGCTTGGGCGCGGCATACCCGGCGAGGACGTGGAGCGGTGGCTCGGGCTCGCCCGGTCCTGTGTGACGTTGGCCGAGGGCGGGGACGGGCCGGTGGTGGGGTGGTTCGGGGGGCCGGTGCCCTTGCCGGTCGGCACCGAGCCGCCGTTCCATCCCTTCGTCGCCGCCCTCGATCTCGCGGCGCTGCCCACCGGGGCGACCGGCCTGCCACTGCCGTCCGAGGGGCAACTCCTGCTGTTCGCCGTGCCGGAGGGCGGCGACTACGGGAACAGGGGCAGCGTGGTGTACGTCCCGGCCGGCGCGGAGGTGGAGGAGCGGGACCGGTACGCGTGCGGGCTCGCCGGAACCGAGGAGTACCGGAGGATGGTGGAGGCGTTTCCGGAAGGGGAGTTGAGGGCGACCGCCGACGTGTCGCTGCCGTACCACTGCGCCATCGAGCTGACCGCGGAGCCCTGGAGCGAGCCGCTGCCCGGCCATCCGCGCGCCGAGGAGCTGGTGGAGGTCTGGGACGAGGTCCGCGGGGACGTGGCGAGCCGGGGACCGCTGCAGATCGGCGGGTACGCCTCGGAGGAGGCCGTCTGCACCGACCCGCTGGCCGGAGCCGTGTACTGCGCGTGGAAGGAGGCGGAGGCGGGCCGGTGGGGCGGCCCGGTGTCCGAGGACGTCTCCGACTGGGTGCTGCTCGCCGACTGGAGCCCCGGGATCGAGGGGTGGGAAGGTGCCACCGTGCACTGGGCGATCCAGCGCGCGGATCTGGTCGCCCGGCGCTTCGACCGTACGTTCACCACGGTGTACTGGAACCCCTGAGGCGCCCGTTCACAGCGCCTTGGCGAAGCAGCGGCTGCTCTCGTACTCCCGGTAGAACCCGAACTTGGTGCACGGGGTGTAGCCGGCGGAGGTGTACAGGGCGATGGCCTCCGGCTGGCGGGTGCCGGTCTCCAGGACCATGCGGCGGCGGCCGGCCGCGCGGGCGTCGTCCTCCAGGGCGGTGAGCATCAGCCGGGCGAGGCCGCGGCCGCGCATGTCCTCGACGACGAACATGCGCTTCAGTTCGGCGTCGCCGTCCTCGTTGCCCTCACCGTTGCTGTCCTGGCCGCGCCAGCCGCCGGTGGCGACCGGACGGTCGCGCTCGTCGTAGGCGATCAGATAGACGCCCCGGGGCGGGTCGAAGTCGGTGACGTCCAGCGCGGTGGCGTCGCCGCCGTCGCCGTAGCGCACGTGGTACTCGGCCTGGACCTCGTCGTTGAGCTTGACGGCGTCGGGGTGGTCGAAGCGGACGCGGCGTATGTTCATGCTGGTGACCGTACTTCCATGCGTGCTGTGGAGCGTCGTCGGGTTGTCGGGGTGTGCCGGTATCGTGCCATGGTGCTGACTGTTACCTCCGTGAACGTGAACGGGCTTCGCGCCGCCGCCAAGAAGGGCTTCGTGGAGTGGCTGGCGCAGACCCCGGCCGACGTGGTCTGCCTCCAGGAGGTGCGCGCCGAGCCGCACCAGTTGCCCGCGGAGGTCCGCGAGCCCGACGGCTGGCACGTCGTGCACGCCCCGGCGGCCGCCAAGGGCCGCGCCGGAGTCTCGCTGTACACGCGCCGTGAGCCCGACCGGGTCCGCACCGGCTTCGGCTCCGCCGAGTTCGACGGCTCCGGGCGCTACGTCGAGGCCGAGCTGCCCGGCGTCACCGTCGCCTCGCTCTATCTTCCCTCCGGCGAGGTGGGCACCGAGCGGCAGGAGGAGAAGGTCCGCTTCATGGGCGAGTTCCTGACCCACCTCAAGGAACTGCGCGAGCGCTCCGCCGCCGACGGCCGTGAGGTCCTAGTCTGCGGCGACTGGAACATCGCCCACCAGCAGGCGGACCTCAAGAACTGGCGCGCCAACAGCAAGAGCTCCGGCTTCCTGCCCGAGGAGCGCGACTGGCTGAGCCGCGTGCTCGCGCCCGAGGACGGCGGCTACGTCGACGTCGTGCGCGCCCTGCACCCCGGCGTGGCCGGCCCCTACAGCTGGTGGTCCTACCGCGGCCGCGCCTTCGACAACGACTCCGGCTGGCGCATCGACTACCACCTGGCCACCGCCGGACTCGCCGCCAGGGCCGTCAAGGGCTACGTCGAGCGTGCCGCCACCCACGCCGAGCGCTGGTCGGACCACGCGCCGGTGACGGTCGTCTACGAGCGCTGAGCCCCCGCGGGACGGTTCACTCCGGCTTCCTGAGCCGCCGGTCCATCGCCAGCGACAGCTCCGCCTCCACCACGCTCCGCGCCAGCGGACGCAGCCGGTGCAGGTCCTCCTCCGGGCCGTGACGCAGGACCAGGGAGGCGAAGAGGTCGGCCAGGGCGTCCACGTGCTCGCGGACGCGGGCGCCCGCCGCCAGGACCTCGGCCAGCGGGATGCCCTCGCGGACCAGGGCGGAGGAGACGTCGAGCAGACGGCGGCTGATGTGCACGATCTCGTCGCCGTCGGTGCCGACGTAGCCCAGCTCCAGGGCGGCGGCGAGGTTCTCCGGGGTGATGTGGTCCTCGAAGCGGGCGGCCAGTTCCTCGGGGGTGAGCCGGACCGGCTCCTCCTCGCTGGGCGGTCCCACGCCCAGCAGGTCGGCGACGTCGCGGCCGTTGTCGAGGGCCTCGGCCAGCTCGGCTATGCCGCTGAGGGTGTGGCCGCGCTCCAGCAGGGCCGAGATCGTGCGCAGCCGGGCCAGGTGGTGGTCGTCGTACCAGGCGATACGGCCCTCGCGGCGTGGCGGCGGGATCAGCTTGCGTTCGCGGTAGAAGCGCAGGGTGCGCACGGTGATGCCGGCCAGCCGGGCCAGCTCCTCCATGCGGTACTCGCGTACGCCGCCGGTCTGCTCCGCGCTGTGTCCGCCCTCTTCCGTCACGCCCGCAGCCTATGGCGTACCGCCGGTAACTTTCCTTCCGTGCCCCCTACCGCTCGGTACGGAGCTGCTCTACAGTCCCATTGCGCCAGTGTTCACTGGCAGAGTCCAAGCTGATGCGTGGAGGCTTCGGGATGGCCGAGCACGAGCATGTACGGGTGGCGGTGATCGGGTCCGGTTTCGGCGGCCTGGGGGCCGCCGTGCGGCTGCGCCGCGAGGGGATCACCGACTTCGTCGTCCTGGAGCGGGCGAGCGGGGTGGGCGGCACCTGGCGGGACAACAGTTACCCCGGCTGCGCCTGCGACGTGCCGTCGCACCTGTACTCCTTCTCCTTCGCCCCCAACCCCGACTGGCCGCGCACCTTCTCCGGGCAGGAGCACATCCGCGCCTACCTGGAGCACGTCGCGGACACCTTCGGGCTGCGCCCGCATCTGCGCTTCGACTCCGAGGTCAAGCTGATGACCTGGGACGCGGAGCGGCTGCGCTGGAACATCGAGACGGCGAGCGGTCCGCTCTCCGCCGACGTGGTGGTCTCCGCCACCGGGCCGCTGTCCGACCCGAAGATCCCCGCGATCCCCGGCCTGGACTCCTTCCCCGGCAAGGTGTTCCACTCCGCCCGCTGGGACCACGACTACGACCTGCGCGGCAAGCGCGTCGCCGTGGTCGGCACCGGCGCCTCCGCCATCCAGATCGTCCCCGAGATCCAGCCGGAGGTCGGGCGCCTCACCCTCTTCCAGCGCACCCCGCCCTGGGTGATGCCCCGCGTGGACCGCGCCATCAGCGGCGCCGAGCGGCGGCTGCACCAGGCGCTGCCCTTCACCACCCGGCTGCGGCGCGGGCTGCTGTGGGGCATCCGGGAACTCCAGGTGCAGGCGTTCACCAAGCACCCCGACGAACTCGGGCTGGTCGAGCGGCTCGCCCGGCGGAACATGGCGCGCGCGATCAAGGACCCGGTCCTGCGCGCCAAGCTCACCCCGGACTACCGCATCGGCTGCAAGCGCATCCTGCTGTCCAACGCCTACTACCCGGCGCTCGCCCGGCCCAACGTGGACGTGGTCGCCAGCGGGCTGGGCGAGGTCCGCGGCTCGACCGTGGTCGCCGCCGACGGCACCGAGACCGAGGTCGACGCGATCATCTTCGGCACGGGCTTCCACGTCACCGACATGCCCATCGCCGAGCGCGTGGTCGGCGTGGGCGGCGTCACGCTCGCGGAGTCCTGGAAGGGCGGGATGCAGGCGCTGCGCGGCGGCGCCGCCGCGGGCTTCCCCAACTGGCTGAGCATCATCGGGCCCAACACCGGCCTCGGGAACTCCTCGATGATCCTCATGATCGAGTCCCAGCTGAACTACCTCGCCGACTATCTGCGCCAGCTCGACGTGCTCGGCGGCCGGGCCGCCCTGGACGCCCGTCCGGCCGCCGTGGACGCCTGGAACGACCGGGTGCAGGAGCGGATGCGGCGCACGGTGTGGAACAACGGCGGCTGCACGAGCTGGTACCTCGACGCCAGCGGCCGCAACACCACCCTCTGGCCGGGCACGACCGCCGAGTTCCGCCGCGCGGTGCGCCGGGTGGACCTCGGGGAGTACGAGGTGATCCGCGCCCGGGAGGCGGTGCCACCCAAGGCGTCCGAGGCGGAGAAGCCCGCCGCCGAGAAGCAGGCCGCCCGCAGCGAGGCCGGCGCGTGAGCCGCCCCGCGCCGGTCGCCACCGGCCCCTACGCCCCGCCCGTTCCCGACCGCACCGTGGACGTGATCTCCGCCGACGGCGCCCGGCTGCACGTCGAGGTGCACGGGCCCGAGGGCGCCCCGGTCGTCGTCCTGGCCCACGGGTGGACCTGTTCCACCGCCTTCTGGGCCGCGCAGATACGGGACCTGGCGCGCGACCACCGGGTGATCGCCTACGACCAGCGCGGCCACGGACGCAGCCCGCTGAGCCCGGCCTGTTCCACGGACACGCTCGCCGACGACCTCGAAGCCGTCCTCGCCCACACCCTCGCGCCCGGCGAACAGGCCCTGATCGTCGGCCACTCCATGGGCGGCATGACCGTCATGGCCGCGGCCGGCCGCCCCCGCTTCCGCGAGCACGCGGCCGCCGTCCTGCTGTGCAGCACCGGCAGCTCGGGACTCACCGCCCGCGCCCGCGTCGTACCGCTGCCCGCCGGGCGGGTGCGCACCTGGCTGAGCGGGCGCGTCCTCGGCTCGCGCGCCCCGCTCGGCCCGGTCACGCCGGTGGCCCGCGCGGTCCTCAAGTACGCGACCATGGGCGCCGGTTCGGCCCCGGACATGGTGGACGCCTGCGCCCGCATCGTGCACGGCTGCCCGCGCACCGCCCGGTACACCTGGGGCGCGGTCCTGGACACCCTCGATCTTGACCACGGCGTACGGCAGTTGACCGTGCCCACCGAGGTGCTGCACGGCACCGCCGACCGGCTCACCCCCGTGGAGCACGCCCACGCGCTGGTCGCCGCGCTGCCCCGCTGTGCCGGCCTGAAGGAGCTGCCCGGCGCGGGCCACATGACCCCGGTGGAGGCACCGGCGGCTGTGACCGGCCGGATCAGGGAACTCGTCACCACGTACGTCGCGGGGAACGCCCCCGCATCGCTGGAGGAGGGCGCATGAGCAGGGTGGGTCTCGAAGGACAGGTCGCGGTCGTCACCGGGGCGGCGCGCGGCGTCGGGGAGCTGCTGGCGCGCAAGCTCTCCGCGCGCGGGGCGACGGTGGCGCTGGTCGGCCTGGAGGAGGAGGAGCTCAAGGCCGCCTCCGAGCGGCTGCACGGCGAGGGCGGCTACTGGTACGCCGACGTCACCGACCACGAGGCGATGAGCCGGGTCGCCCGGGAGGTCAAGGAGCGCTTCGGCAAGGTGGACATCGTGGTCGCCAACGCCGGTGTGGCGAACGGGGGTCCGTTCGCGGACTCCGACCCGGTGGCCTGGCGCCGGGTGATCGAGGTGAACCTGATCGGCTCGGCCGTCACCGCCCGCGCCTTCCTGCCGTTGCTCACCGAGAGCCGGGGCTATCTCCTCCAGGTCGCCTCGCTCGCCGCGATGACCCCGGCGCCGATGATGACGGCGTACTGCGCCTCCAAGTCGGGCGTGGAGGCGTACGCGCACAGCCTGCGCGCCGAAGTCGGCTACCAGGGCGTGCGGGTGGGCGTCGCGTATCTGTCCTGGACCGACACCGACATGGTGCGCGGCGCCGATCAGGACGACGTGATGCGGGAGTTGAGGCAGCGGCTGCCCTGGCCGTCGAACAAGACCTATCCGCTCGGCCCGGCGGTGGACCGTATCGCGGACGGCATCGAGCGGCGCTCGGCGCATGTGTACGGGCAGTGGTGGCTGCGCGGGATGCAGGGCGTGCGCGGCTACCTCCCGGCGCTGATCGGCACGGTCGGGCAGCGCGAGATGCGCCGCTACGCCGACCGCCTGGCGGGGATGCGCTCCGGCCTGGTGGGGGCGGGCGGAGCGGCGGACGAGGCGGAGAGGGCTACGCAGCGTAACTGATCGACATGCGCTCCGTGTTCGGTCGTGTGAATCTGGTCGAGGCCCAGCAAGGGCCGATTCCCCCTCACCCCACCAGGGATGTGAACCCACATGGGTATGAAGGACCAGATCCAGGAGAAGTCCCGCCAGGCTCAGGACCAGGCCAAGGAGAAGATGGGCCAGGCCCGCGAGAAGGCTGGGCAGGCCCGCGACAAGGCGACCCAGGGCCGCGAGAAGGCCGCCGGTCAGCGTGGTCAGCAGCAGCGTGACGGCCGTCCGGAGCGCGACGCCCGCCAGGCCGGTGCCCACGAGGCGCACCGCGACCACCGCGAGGACCGCTTCGACCCGGACCACAGCGCCTAAGGGCGACGTCCGGCGTCAGCCGTGAAGGCGGGGTGCCCGGTAGGCCACCGGGCACCCCGCCCCGGCCGTCCTGCGCTACGCGCCCGAGAGGACGACGAGCCGCTGCGTCGCCCGGGTCATCGCCACGTAGCGGTCCACCGCGCCCTCGATGCCCGCCCCGAACGCCTCCGGCTCCACCAGCACGACCAGGTCGAACTCCAGGCCCTTCGCCAACTCCGGTGTCAGCGACCGGACGCGGGGCCGTTCCGTGAATCCGGGATCGCCGATGACACAGGCGGTCCCTTCGGCGTGCCCGGCCAGCCAGTCGTCAAGGACCTCCTCCAGCTCGGACACCGCGCCGTAGGTGACCGGAATCCCGTTGGACCGCACGGAGACCGGCACGTTGGCGTCCGGCAGCGCGGCGCGGATCACCGGCTCCGCCTGCGTCATCACCTCTTCCGGCGTGCGGTAGTTGATGCTCAGCGAGGCCACCTCCGCCCGGTCGAGACCGACACGCGCGAGCCGCTCCTTCCACGACTCGGTGAAGCCGTGCCGTGCCTGGGCGCGGTCGCCCACGATGGTGAAGCTGCGGGACGGGCAGCGCAGCAGCAGCATCTGCCACTCGGCGTCGGTCAGTTCCTGGGCCTCGTCCACCACGATGTGCGCGAAGGGACCGGCCAGCTCGTCCGTGGTGAGGGCGGGCAGCGCGTCCTCGTCGACCAGGCTGTCCTTGAGGTCCTGGCCGTGCAGCATGGTCACCGCGCCCTCGCCGTCGGGGTCGGCCGCGATGACGCTGTCGATGACGGCTGCCATGCGCTCGCGCTCGACGGCCGCCGTGGCGGCCTGGCGGCGCTTGGTCCGGGCGGTCTCCGGGTCCCCCAGCCGCTGCCGGGCCGCGTCCAGCAGGGGCAGGTCGGACACCGTCCACGCCTGCGGGTCCGCGCGGCGCAGCAGGCGTACCTCGTCCGGGGTGAGCCAGGGGGCGCACATCCGCAGATAGGCGGGGACGGTCCACAGGTCACCGACCAGGTCGGCGGCTTCGAGCAGGGGCCATGCCTGCCGCAGGGTGCCGGTCAGCTCGGCGTCGGCGGCCAGCGCCCGGCGGAACAGCTTGAGCGGCACCTCCACGTCGAGCTTGTCCAGGAGGATCGTGATCAGGGCCTCCCAGACGAGGTCGCGGGCCTCGTTGTGCGGGACACCCGCCTCCGCGGCCTCGAACGCCTCGGCCCAGTCGGCGGCGGTCAGGTGCAGCTCGGCCCAGGGGGTGGAGACGGTGAGCCCCTCGCTGGGCGGGGTCTCGTAGAAACGCACCGCCTTCTCGATCGCCTTCACCATCTCCGCCGAGGACTTCAGGCGGGCCACGTCGGGGTCGGCCTCGGTGCCCGCTCCCGCGCCCTCCGCGACCAGGTCCCGCACGGTGCAGGTCCGCACCCCCTCCTCGCCGAGGCTCGGCAGCACGTCCGCGACGTAGTTGAGGTAGGGCTGGTGCGGGCCGACGAACAGCACCCTGCCCTTGCGGTGCCCGAGGCGCGGATCGGAGTGCAGGAGGTAGGCGGAGCGGTGCAGGGCGACGACGGTCTTGCCGGTGCCGGGGCCGCCGTCCACGACGAGGGCGCCGCGCGAGGAGGCGCGGATGACGGCGTCCTGGTCGGACTGGATGGTGGCGAGCACGTCCCGCATCCGCTCCGAGCGGTTGCTGCCGAGGGTGGCGATGAACGCGGACTGGTCGTCCAGGGCGGCGTGGTGCTCCAGGCCTTCGGCGGTGAACACCTCGTCCCAGTAGTCGCTGATCCTGCCGCGCGTCCAGCGGTAGCGGCGGCGGCTCGCGAGGCCCATCGGCCGGGCGTGGGTGGCGGCGAAGAACGGTTCGGCGGCGGGGGAGCGCCAGTCGACCAGCAGCCGTCGGCCGTCGCCGTCGGTGAGGCCGAGCCGTCCGATGTAGACGGGCTCGGCGCCTTCCGGGTCGTCGGCGTGGACGACCCGGCCGAGGCACAGGTCGAGCCCGAAGCGGCGCAGGGCGCGCAGCCGGGCGGTCAGCCGGTGGATCTCCAGGTCCCGCTCCAGCACCTCCCGGCCGACCCCGCCGGGCGCCCGGCGCAGCGCGTCGATGCTCGCGGACAGTTCGGCGACGGTCTGCTCCAGGCTCGCGGCGATGGCCGCGAAGTGCCGCTCGTCGGCGGCGATCAGTGCCGGATCGGCCTTGGCGGCGAGCCGGTCGGGCAGGTCGAACGCGCGGGACTCCGGCGCGGGCTCACGCTCGGACAGCAGCGCACACATGTAGTGGATCACTCATTTCCGCAGGTTCTGGGCTCGGCGAGCGATTCTGCGGCATGAGGGGGGCCTTGCCGCAAGGCCCCCCTTGCGCTATAGCTTGTAAGTGGCGGGGAGTGTGCACTCCTCCCGTGGCCTCCGCTTCGCGCCCCTCGTCCGGCGCCTTACTCGCGGCTCTCTCAACTCTCCTCGCGCGGTGGCAGCTTCGGCCGCGAGCGGTCCGGTACGTCGCTGTAGTCGGGCGGCACGGCGGCCGGAGTCGTCTCCAGCATGTCGAGCGCGAGACGCACCGCGTCGTCCAGTTGGGCGTAGCGGCCCTCGGCCCAGTCCAGCGGGGTGCGCAGCGCCTCCAGGTCGGGCGAGACGCCCCGGTTCTCCACGGACCAGCCGTACTCGTCGAACCAGGCCGCGTTCATCGGCACCGTGATGACCGTGCCGTCCCCGAGCCGGTGCCGCCCGGTCATGCCGACGACTCCGCCCCAGGTCCGCTGCCCGACCACCGGGCCGATCCCCAGCAGCTTGAACGCCGCGGTGATCATGTCGCCGTCGGAGGAGGTCGCCTCGTCGGCCAGTGCCACGACCGGACCCCGGGGCGCGTTGGAGGCGTACGAGACCGGCTGCGCGTCCCGGGTGAGGTCCCAGCCGAGGATCTTCCGGGTCAGCTTCTCGATGACCAGCTCGCTGATGTGACCGCCCGCGTTGCCGCGCACGTCCACGATCAGCGCCGGCCGCGAGACCTCGAGGCGCACGTCGCGGTTGAACTGCGCCCACCCCGAGCCGCCCAGGTCGGGGATGTGCAGATAGCCGCACTTGCCGCCGCTCAGCTCCCGCACCACCTGGCGGCGTCCCGCCACCCAGTCCTGGTAGCGCAGCGGGCGCTCGTCGATCAGCGGCACGACCGCGACCCGGCGCGGGGCGCCCGGCTCGCCCGGCGGCGGGGTGAAGGTCAGGTCCACGGTGGTGCCGCCGGAGCCCGCGAGCAGCGGGTACGGACCGGTCACCGGGTCGACCGGGCGGCCGTTGACGTGGGTCAGCACCGCGCCCTCGCGGATGCCGGTGCCGGCCAGCGGGGAGCGTGCCCGGGAGTCGGAGGAGTCGCCGTGCAGGATGCGCCGTATCACCCAGTTGCCGTCCCTGCGCACGAAGTTGGCGCCCAGCAGCCCCTGGCGCCGCTGGTAGTGCGGCGGGCCCTCGCTGCGCCGGGCGGGGGTGACGTAGGCGTGCGAAGTGCCGAGTTCGCCGAGGACCTCGCGCAGCAGGTCCGCGAACTCGTCGGGGGAGGCGACCCGTTCGACCAGCGGGCGGTACTGCTCCAGGACCCCCTCCCAGTCGACGCCGCACATGTTCGGCGCCCAGAAGTATTCCCGGATCAGCCGGCCCGCCTCGCCGTACGCCTGCCGCCACTCGGCGCCGGGGTCCACCTCGTGCAGGATGCGGCGCAGGTCCATCCAGACGGTGGTGTCGCTGTCGCCGGGCTCGGTCGAGGGCACCGCGCGCAGCTCGCCCTCGTCGACCACCACGAGCCGGGTGCCGTCGCCGCTGACCTCGAACCAGTCGAGATGGCCCACGAGTTCGGACTTCTTGGCCTTGCTGAGGTTGAAGTGCTCAAGCGTCGGGCGGCCGGAGATGTCGGCCGGGTTCACGAAGGTCTCCCCGAGCGCGCCGGAGATCGGCCAGCGCAGCCAGACCAGTCCGCCGCCCGCGACCGGGCGCAGCGCAGAGTACTTGGAGGCGATCACCGGGAAGGGCGTGACCCGGTTCTCCAGGCCCTCCAGCTCCACCGTCACCGTGCCGCCCTCGCCGCTCTCGCTCTCCAGCGGGTCGAGCCCGCCCGCCGCCGGGCGCCCCTCGGGGTTCAGCGCGAAGGGCGAGGGCGTCGCGGAGGACAGCGGGACGAGGTACGGGCGTGAGCCGAGCGGGAAGGACAGGTCGCCGGTGTGCACGTCGTAGACCGGGTCGAAGCCGCGCCAGGACAGGAAGGCGAGATAGCGGCCGTCGCTGGTGAAGACCGGGTTCTCGTCCTCGAAGCGGCCGTTGGTGACGTCCACGACCATCCGGTCCTTGATGCGGGCCAGCTTGATCTGCCGCAGCGAGCGGCCGATGCCCGGGTGGGACCAGGTGAGCCAGGCGCCGTCGGGGGAGAAGGCGAGGTCGCGCACCGGGCCGTTGACGGAGTGGACCAGCTCGGTGACGGTGCCCGGCTCGGGGCCCTCGGCGCGCTCGCCGTCCCCGGCGTTCTCGGCCACGTCGATCAGCAGCAGCCGCCCGTCGTTGGAGGCGACGGCGATCCGCTCGCCCTCCGGGTCCGAGACCATCTCCAGGACCCGCCCGAGCCTGCCCTGCGCCAGCAGCCGGGGCTCACGGTCGCCGCTCGCGCGGGGCAGCTGGGCGATGCCGATCGCGTCGTCGCCCTCGGCGTCGGTGACGTAGGCGATCTGGCCGGTGGAGCCGAGCATCTCCGGCAGCCGGACCCGGACGCCGGGGGTGTCGGCGATGGTGCGGGCGGGGCCGTCGCGGTGGGTGAGCCAGTACAGGCTGCCGCGCACGACGACCGCGCTGGCCCGCCCGGTCTCGTCCACGGACAGGCCGTCCACGTTGTGCGCGGCGGGCACCTGGTAGGGGCGGCGGCCGGGGCTGGGCCCGCTGAGCCGGACGTCCAGCTTGCGCGGGGTGCCGGTGGGGGAGAAGTCGTCCACGATCCACAGGTCGCCCGCGCACTGGTAGACCACCCGGTCGCCGTCGGTCGAGGCGTGGCGGGCGTAGAAGGCGTCGTGGTCGGTGTGGCGGCGCAGGTCGGAGCCGTCCATGGCGACGGAGTAGAGATTGCCGATGCCCTGGTGGTCGGAGAGGAACGCGATGCGCCCGGCGACGAACATCGGGGAGCCGAGCTGGCCGTCGAGGTCCTCCAGGAGCCGCTTCCCCTGGAGCCAGAGCCGGCCCGTGGCGCCGCCCCGGTAGCGCTTCCAGGAGGCCATCTCGTGCGGCGGGGTGCCGGTGAGCAGCAGCGTCATGTGCTCGCCGTCGATGTCGGCGACCTGGATGTCGCCGACCGGTCCCCAGGGCAGGCGGCCGCCCGGATCGCCGTCGGTGGGCACCTTGTGGGCCCAGCTGAAGTACGAGAAGGGCTGGCCGTGGGAGGCGACGGCCAGGATGTCGCTGCGGCCGCCCTGGTCCGGGGGCGTCCAGCCGCACACCTGGGTGTCGGCGGTGCCCCAGTACGTCAGTTGCCGCGCGGGGCCGCCGTCGGTGCCGACCAGGTGGATCTCGGGCATCAGACTGCGCCAGCTCGTGAACGCGATCCGGCTGCCGTCCGGCGAGAAGCGCGGGTGGCCGGCCTTGGTGCGGTCCGCCGTGAGCCGCCAGGGACGCCCCGGCGCGTCCAGGGGCGCCAGCCAGAGGTCGTCCTCGGCCACGAAGCACAGCTGATCGCCGTTGATGTGGGGAAGGCGCAGATAGCTCACCCATCCATGCTTTTCCGGCGGCGGGGGCGGGGCAACTCGGGCTTTCCCGTCGCGGCGGAGACGGGCTCTTCGGGGGACGCCGGGTGGGCCGCTCCGGTTGACCCGGGCGCCCGTGACGCAGGACACGTACGAAACGGTTTCGTTTCGCGGAGGGCTGCGCTACCTTCGTCCCATGCGAGGTCTCCTACGCTGTGCCGTAGCGACTTGTGCATGAAGTCCCCTACGGGACCGTGTCGTTGACCAGCGGGAGGGTGAGACTGATGACCGATGCCGCCACCGCGCGGCGCAGCAGGCTCACGCCGGAGCGCGCCGCCGAGCTGTACGAGGCCGTGCTCGACCTGCTGCGCGAGGTCGGTTACGACGCCCTCACCATGGACGCCGTCGCCGCCCGCACCCGCTCCAGCAAGGCCACCCTCTACCGCCAGTGGGGCGGCAAGGCCGAGCTGGTCGCCCGCGCCATACGGCACGGGAAGCCGGGCCGGATCTCCGACGTGGACACCGGCTCGCTGCGCGGCGACTTCCACGCGATCGTCGGTCACGAGGACGACTGCGCCATGGAGCAGAACAGCGCCCTGATGCGGGGCCTGGCCATGGCCGTCCACAACAACCCCGACCTGCTCGCGGCCTTCCGGGAGCATCTCGTCGAGCCCGAGATGACCGCGCTGCGCGCGATGGTCGCACGGGCCGTGGAGCGGGGCGAGGTGGCGCCGGACAACCCGGCGCTGCCGTTCGTGGTGCACATGATGATCGGCGCGTTCGCGACGCGCGCGCTCGTCGACGAACAGCCGCCGACGCAGGCGTTCCTGCGCTCGTACATCGACGCCGTGGTCCTCCCCGCCCTCGGCGTCCCCGCTTCCTGACCCCGCGTTCACCGACAACGCCCGAGAACTTCCCCAGCAAGCCCACCACCTGACGTCACCGCTCACGTCGCCGGGCTGATCCCCCCTGCCCAGATGCCCGTCACGACCTGACCGGGAGTACGCCCTCGTGGCCACCTATCTCTACAAACTAGGCCGGTTCGCCTTCCGGCGACGGCACTTCGTCGCCCTGCTGTGGATCGCGCTGCTCACCCTCGCCGGGGTGGGCGCCGCCTCCGCACCGCCCGCCGGGAACTCCTCCTTCTCCATCCCGGGCACCGAGGCGCAGCGCGCCTTCGACCTGCTGGAACAGCGCTTCCCCGGCATGAGCGCCGACGGCGCCACCGCCCGTGTCGTCTTCAAGGCGCCCGCCGGGCACAAGATGACCGAAGCCGCCGAGAAGAAGGCCGTCCAGAAGACGGTCAAGGAGCTGTCCTCCGGCTCCGAGGTCGCCTCCGTCGCCGACCCCTACGCCGGACACACCGTCAGCCGGGACGGCACGATCGCCTACGCCTCGGTGAAGTACAAGGTCTCCGGCATGGAGCTGAAGGACGCCTCCCGGGACGCCCTCAAGGAGGCCGCCGGGCACGCCCGCAAGGCCGGGCTCACCGTCGAGGTCGGCGGCGACGCGCTCAACGCCACCCCCGAGACCGGCTCCAGTGAGGTCATCGGCATCGGCATCGCCGCGGTCGTGCTGGTCATCACGTTCGGCTCGCTGATCGCGGCCGGGCTGCCGCTGCTCACCGCGATCGTCGGCGTCGGCATCGGCGTCTCCGCGATCACAGCGCTGGCCAAGCCGCTCGACCTCGGCTCCACCACCTCCACCCTGGCGACGATGATCGGCCTCGCGGTCGGCATCGACTACGCCCTGTTCATCGTCTCCCGCTACCGCGCCGAGCTGGCCGAGGGCCGCGAGCGCGAGGAGGCGGCGGGACGCGCCGTCGGCACGGCGGGCTCGGCGGTGGTCTTCGCGGGCCTCACCGTCGTCATCGCCCTGGTCGGCCTCTCGGTCGTCAACATCCCGATGCTGACCAAGATGGGCGTGGCCGCCGCGGGCACGGTCGCCATCGCCGTCCTCATCGCGCTCACCATGATCCCCGCGCTGCTCGGCTACGCCGGCCGTACGGTCAAGCCGGCGGGCGAGAAGAGCAGGCTGCTGGGCGGCGGTCGTGCGTCCGCGAAGGCGGGCCGCCCCAACATGGGCACCCGGTGGGCGAGTTTCGTCGTCCGCCGCCCGGTCGCCGTGCTGCTGCTCGGCGTCATCGGCCTCGGCGCCGCCGCCGTACCGGCCGCCTCCCTCGAACTCGGCCTGCCCGACGACGGCTCCCAGCCCGTCTCCACCACCCAGCGCCGCGCCTACGACCTGCTCTCCGAGGGCTTCGGGCCGGGCTTCAACGGCCCGCTGATGGTCGTGGTCGACGCCAAGAGGAGCGACGACCCGAAGGCCGCGTTCAACAAGGTCGGCGACGAGATCAAGGGCCTCAAGGACGTCGTCACCGTCACCCCGCCCACGCCCAACAAGGCGGGCGACACCGCGATCATCACGGTCGTACCGAAGTCCAAGCCGTCCTCGGCCACCACCGAGGACCTGGTGCACGCGATCCGCGGCAAGGGCGACGGGATCACCACCGCGACCGACGCGACGCTGCTGGTCACGGGAGCCACGGCGATGAACATCGACGTCTCCCAGAAGCTGAACGACGCGCTGCTGCCGTACCTCGCCCTGGTGGTCGGCCTCGCCTTCCTGCTGCTGATCGTCGTCTTCCGCTCGGTCCTGGTCCCGCTGAAGGCCGCCCTCGGCTTCCTGCTCAGCGTGCTCGCCGCCCTCGGCGCGGTCGTCGCGGTCTTCCAGTGGGGCTGGCTGTCCGGCCTGATGAACGTCGAGCAGACCGGCCCGGTCATGTCGATGATGCCGATCTTCATGGTCGGCGTGGTCTTCGGACTCGCCATGGACTACGAGGTCTTCCTCGTGACCCGGATGCGCGAGGCGTACGTCCACGGGGAGAACCCCGGCCAGGCCGTCGTCACCGGCTTCCGCTACGGCGCCCGGGTCGTCACCGCCGCCGCCGTCATCATGATCGCCGTGTTCTCCGGCTTCATCGGCTCCAGCGAGGCGATGATCAAGATGATCGGCTTCGGCCTCGCGATCGCCGTCTTCTTCGACGCGTTCATCGTCCGCATGGCCATCGTCCCGGCCGTCCTGTCCCTCCTCGGCCGCCGCGCCTGGTGGCTCCCGGCCTGGCTGGACCGGGCCCTGCCGAACGTGGACGTGGAGGGCGAGGGGCTGCGCACGCAGCCCGACGAGGACCCGAAGCCGGAGCTGGTCCACGCCTGAGCGGGGCCGGCGCCCGGGCTGTGGCTGGGCGCTCGTGAGGGGAACGGCCGGTGAGGAGCACCTCACCGGCCGTTCGCCGTTTCCGCCGGACACCCCACCGCCGCCCGGATGACACCCAAACCCCTTGTACAGGCCACGCAGTGATCCGTTAGCGTGCCGCGTATGACGACGACTGGTCCTGACCGGTGACGCCGCTCGTCACCGCCGCCGTCCTGCTCGCCGCGTTCACCCATGCCGGGTGGAACGCCATCGCGCACCGGATCGACGACAAGTTGACCGGGTTCACCCTCATCGCCGGGGGCGGTCTGATCATCGGGCTGCTGATGGCCCTGTTCGCACCGTTTCCCGCCGGACCCTCATGGCCGTTCCTGCTCGTGTCGGCCGGGGTGCACGTCGCGTACTACGCGCTGCTGATGACCTCGTTCCGGCTCGGGGACTTCGGGCAGGCGTATCCCCTCGCGCGCGGCACCGCCCCGCTCGTCGTGACCGTGCTCGCCGCGCTGTTCGCGCACGAGGTGCCGAGCGGCTGGGCGGCGGCCGGGGTGGTCGTCTCCTGCGTGGGCCTGACCGGGGTCAGCCTCTGGGGACTGCGCGGCCGGCGCCCCGACTGGAAAGCCATCGGCGCCGCCGTCGCCACCGGTCTCACCATCGCCTCGTACACCGTCCTCGACGGCCTCGGCGTCCGCCAGGCGCACACCCCGCTCGGCTACATCGCCTGGCTGATGGCCCTTCAGGGCGTGGTCATCCCGGCGTACACGTACCTGCGTGTACGCGGCGACATGGTGCGGCAACTCCGCCCCCACGCCGGCCTCGGCCTCCTCGGCGCCGCCCTCTCCGTCGCCGCCTACGCCCTCGTCCTGTGGGCCCAGACCCGCGCCCCCCTCGCCCCCGTCGCCGCCCTCCGAGAGTCCTCGATCATCGTCGGCGCGGCCATCGGAGCGCTCTTCTTCAAGGAACGCTTCGGCGCGCCCCGGATCGCGGCGGCGGGACTGCTGGTGCTGGGGATCGGGCTGATGCTGCACGCGGGGTGAACCGACGCCGGGAGACCGTGCCGTGTCGGCCGGGTGTCGGGGCTGTCAGGGGGATGTCGGCGGGGTGTCGGCCGCCGTTGACACGTTGGTGGAGCACCGGCCGGGCACCCGCCCGGCCGGCCCGCGATCGGCGAGGAGCTCTCCATGACCACTCATGCCACGATCATCGGCGCCGGACTCGGCGGACTGACACTGGCCCGGGTTCTGCGGGTGCACGGGGTGGCGGCCACCGTGTACGAGGCGGAGGCGTCCCCGGCGGCGCGTACGCAGGGCGGGATGCTCGACATCCACGACTACAACGGGCAACTTGCCCTCAAGGCGGCCGACTTGATGGACGAGTTCCGGGCCATCGTGCTGGAGGGGCGGCAGGCGATGCGGTTCGTCCGGCGGGACGGGAGCGTGCTGCTGGAGAAGGGTGACGACGGGACGGGCGGGCGGCCCGAGGCGCAGCGCGGGGAGCTGCGGCGGATGTTCCTCGACGCGTTGCCCGAGGGGACCGTCCGCTGGGGGCACAAGGTCACCGCCGTCCGCACGCTCCCCGACGGCCGGCACGAGGTGAGCTTCGAGAACGGCACCTCCGTGACGACCGGGCTGCTGGTCGGCGCGGACGGCGCGTGGTCGCGCGTACGGCCGCTGCTGTCCGACGCCACGCCCGCGTACGTCGGGGAGGCGTTCGTCGAGACCTATCTGTACGACGTGGAGACCCGGCACCCGGCCGTCGCGAAGATGGTGGGCGGCGGATCGTTCGGCGTGTTCGACCCCGACGACGACGCGCAGACCATCGCCGCGCACCGCGAGAGCGGCGAGACCATCCACACCTACGCCATGCTCACCAGGTCCCTGGAGTGGTTCGCGGGCGTCGACTTCACCGACACCGCCGAGGCCACCGCCCGGATCGCGGCCGAATTCGACGGCTGGGCAGCGGAGTACACCGCCCTCATCACCGACTCCGACACCGCCCCCGTCCTGCGCCCCCACTACGCGCTGCCCATCGGCCACCGCTGGGACCGCGTGCCCGGTGTGACCCTCGTCGGTGACGCCGCGCACCTCTCCGCGCCCAACGGCGAGGGCGCCAACCTCGCCATGCTGGACGGCGCCGAACTCGGTGAGGCCATCGCCGCACACCCCGGCGACGTCGAGGCGGCGCTCGCCGCGTACGAGCGGGTGCTGTTCCCGCGCAGCGCCGAGGCCGCAGCCGACGCGACGCGCAAGCCCACGGCCGAGGAACTGGCGGAGTTCTTCCAGCAGCATCGGCAGACCGGCTGAGCCGGGTCCGGATGCGCCGGATGCGTCACGGCCGGCCGTGCGGTGACTGCGGGCAGGATGGGGCACGAGCAACCGGAAGCACCTCCACCGCACCGACAGGGAGAGCCGTCACATGACGACCGCACAGCCGACCGTCGCCGTACTGGGCACCGGCATCATGGGCGCCGCCATGGCCCGCAACCTCGCACGCGCCGGACTCGGCGTCCGCGCCTGGAACCGCACCCGCGCCAAGGCCGAACCCCTTGCCGAGGACGGCGTCCGCGTCACCGGCACGCCCGCCGAGGCCGTCGAGGGCGCCGACGTGGTCCTGACCATGCTGTACGACGGCGGGACCGTCCTGGACGTGATGCGCGAGGCCGTACCCGCGCTGCGCCCCGGCACGGTGTGGGCCCAGTGCACCACCGCCGGGACCGAACGCACCGGCGAACTCGCCGCCTTCGCCCGCGAGCACGACCTCCTCTTCTACGACGCCCCCGTCCTCGGCACCCGCGAGCCCGCCGAGGCCGGGGCGCTCACCGTCCTCGCGGCCGGCCCCGAGGAGGGCCGGGCCACGCTCGCGCCCGTCTTCGACGCCGTCGGCTCCAGGACCGTGTGGACCGGTGAGGACGGCGCGGAGGCGAGCGCCAGCCGCCTCAAGCTCGTCGCCAACGACTGGGTGCTCGCCGTCACCGCCGCGACCGGCGAGGTGCTGGCTCTCGCCCAGGCGCTCGGTGTCGACCCGCAGTCCTTCTTCTCGCTGATCGAGGGCGGGCCGCTGGACATGGGCTATCTGCGGGCCAAGAGCGCGCTCGTGCTCGAGGGCAGGCTGACGCCGGCCTCCTTCGCCGTCGCCACCGCCGAGAAGGACGCGCGGCTGATCCTGGCGGCGGCCGAGCGCGGGGGCGTACGGCTCGACCTCGCCGAGGCGACGGCCGAGCGCTTCGCCCGTGCGGCCGCGCAGGGGCATGGGGCGGAGGACATGGCTGCGGCGTACTTCGCCAGCTTCGAGGAGAAGACGGAGGACTGACCGGGCGCCCTCCGCGGCCTCCGACATGAGATTCGCCGCGTGCTGACGCACCCTGGAAGCAGAGGTTTTCCGGAGGTGGTCGTCATGATGCACACCGCTGTGGGCTGGCACATAGAGCTGGAGTTCATGGAGGACGACCAGCACACGCGCGCGGTGGCCATGGTGCGTCTGCCCGACGGCAGCGAGGTGCGTGCGCACGGGCACGCGACCCGGCACCAGGTCGACAACAACCAGCCGCGGGTCGGCGAGGAGATCGCGGGCGCCCGTGCGCTCAACGAACTCGCCATGCGGCTGCTGGAGAAGGCGCACGAGGAGATCGACGAGGACTCGGGGCGGATCTCGCATCCGATCCACGTGTAGCGGGCGCGGGCGTCGTCCGTCGGGCGCCGTTCGTCGTCCGTCCTGCGGCCGTGGTCGCTTCCGTCGCGCCTGCGTGCGGTGCGGGGCCGGCCCGGCGGGCTGTGTCCCGAACCGGTGCGTCCGCCGTGCGGTTCGGGGGCACCCGTCTGGTTTCCGCCGTCGGCTGCGGGGCGTGGGTCTCTCCTGCGTTCCGCTCAGGCGCGCAGCGTCTCCCGTAGAGCCCGTACCAGTGCCTGGGCCCTCGGGTCCGCCGTCACGCCTGGCTGGAAGCCGTTGGTGACGTAGCCGAAGGCGATGCCGGACTCCGGGTCCGCGAAGCCCAGGGCGCCGCCTCGGCCAGGATGGCCGAAGGAGTCGGGGGTGAGGAGGGGAGAGGCGGGGCCGTGGAGCATCGGGCCCAGACCGAAGCGGGTGTTCACCACGAGGACCTGGTCCGGGCCCGCCGACTGTTCCGTGCGGGACAGCCGCATCGTTCGCGGGGTGAACAGGCGTACTCCGCCGTCCACTTCGCCGATCAGCGAGGCGTACACCCGGGCCAGGCCGTCCGCCGTGGCGATGCCGTTGGAGGCGGGGAGGGCGGCGGCTCGGTAGGCGGGGGCGTTCTCGTCCGGGAGCGGGGTGATCGCGGCGAAGGCGCGGCGGGTCAGCGAGTCCGGGTCGGCGTAGGCGTCGGCGACCGCCCGCTTGGGGCGGGTGCGGAGCGCGCCCTCGATGCGCGGCGGCTCCACCGGGCCTACCCGGCCGGCGCGGGACTGCTCCTGTCCGGGCAGGCCCAGCCAGAGGTCCGAGCCGACCGGAGTGGCGATCTCGTCCGCGATCCACTCGCCCACCGGGCGGCCGGTGACACGGCGGACGAGCTCGCCGGTGAGCCAGCTGTAGGTCTGCGCGTGGTAGCCGTGCGCGGTGCCCGGTTCCCACACCGGCGCCTGGGTGGCGACGGCCGCCGCGCCGACGCCGGGGTCGGCGGCCTGCTCGGGGGTGAGCGGGGTGTCGAGGACGGGCACGCCCGCGCGGTGTGCGAGCAGGTGCCGTACGAGGGTGCGCTCCTTGCCGTTCGCCTTGTACTCCGGCCAGTACTCGCCCACCGGGGCGTCCAGGTCCAGTTCGCCGCGCTGGTGCAGCAGGAGGAGCCCGGCGGCGACGACGCCCTTGGTCGCGGAGCGGATCACCTGGGCGGTGCCCTCCTGCCAGGGCTCGGTGCCGTCCACGTCCCGCGTGCCCGCCCAGAGATGGACGACCCGGTGGCCGTCCCGGTAGACGGTGACCGCCGCGCCGCGCTCACCGAGCCGGGCGAAGTTCGCCGCGAACGCCTCCCCGACCGCCTCGAAACCCTCGGCCACCGTGCCGTTCACGTTCGCTTCCACACCCGAGCCCCTTCACTGGCTTGCGCTCACGAGTGAAACACGGGGGCGTCGCCTTCGATTCCTCGGTGGGACACGGCTCACATGTCACGCGCCCCGCGTCACGGCCTTCGGGTCGAAGCCGAACGGCAGCTCCAGCCGGTGCGCCCGCATCACCGCGTCGTCGCCGAGCAGCTCGCCGGTCGGTCCGTCCGCGGCGATCACGCCGTCGCTGAGGATCAGCGAGCGGGGGCACAGCTCCAGGGCGTAGGGCAGGTCGTGGGTGACCATGAGGACGGTCACGTCCAACGAGCGCAGGATGTCGCCGAGTTCGCGCCGGGAGGCGGGGTCCAGGTTGGAGGACGGCTCGTCCAGGACCAGGATCTCCGGCTCCATGGCGAGGACGGTCGCGACCGCCACCCGACGCCGCTGCCCGAAGGACAGATGGTGCGGGGGACGGTCGGCGAACTCCGCCATGCCGACCCGCTCCAGCGCTCCGCGCACCCGCTCCTCCAGCGCGGCGCCCTTGACTCCGGCGGCGGCCGGGCCGAACGCCACGTCCTCGCGCACGGTCGGCATGAAGAGCTGGTCGTCGGGGTCCTGGAAGACGATGCCGACCCGCTGCCGGATCTCCGCCATGTGCCGCTTGCCGACCGGCATCCCGGCCACCGTCACCGTGCCGGTGCCGCCGCCCAGGATGCCGTTCAGATGCAGCACGAGCGTCGTCTTGCCCGCCCCGTTCGGACCGAGCAGCGCGACCCGCTCACCTCGAGCGATCGAGAAGTCGACCCCGAACAGTGCCTGATGACCGTCGGGATAGGCGAAGGCGAGGCCGGACACCTCGAGCGAAGCAGTACTCACGCCGACCATCCCAGCACACCCCTCACAGCGCCCACCCCACCAGGCAGACCACCAGCGCGGTCGCCGGGAGGGCCAGGGCGTACGACCACTGGGTGCGGGAGGCGGTGATCTCGTCGATGACCGGCATGGTGCCGGAGTAGCCGCGGCTCATCATGGCCAGGTGGACGCGCTCGCCGCGTTCGTAGGAGCGGATGAAGAGGGCGCCGGCCGACTTGGCGAGGACGCCCCAGTGCCGTACGCCGCGTGCCTCGAAGCCGCGGGACTCGCGGGCGATGCGCATACGGCGCATCTCGTCGGTGACGACGTCGCCGTAGCGGATCATGAAGGAGGCGATCTGGACCAGCAGCGGGGGGAGCTTGAGCCGCTGGAGGCCGAGGAGCAGTTCGCGCAGGTCGGTGGTGGCCGCGAGCAGGACGGAGGCGGCGACGCCGAGGGTGCCCTTGGCGAGGACGTTCCAGGCACCCCACAGACCGTCCACGCTCAGCGAGAGGCCGAGCCAGTGCACCCGCGCCCCCTCGGCCACGAACGGCATGAGCACCGCGAACGCCACGAACGGCACCTCGATGAGCAGCCGCCGCAGCAGGAACCCGGCGGGCACCCGGGCCCGGTGGGCGACGCCGGCCAGCAGCAGCGCGTACACCCCGAACGCCCACATCGCCTCGCGCGGGGTGGCCACCACCACGATCACGAAGGCGAACGTGGCGGCGAGCTTGGTGTGCGGGGGCAGGGCGTGCACGGGGGAGTGGCCGTGCCGGTAGAGACGATGCGCGTGACCGGCTCCCATCTCATGCCTCCGCGGGCACGGCGCGCCGCCTGCGCACCGCCCAGAACACCGCGCTGCCCGCCACCACCGTGACGCCGACGCCGATCACGCCCGCGAGTCCGCCGGAGAGGCGCGCGTCGGAGACGTCCTTGACGCCGTAGTCCGCGAGCGGGGAGTCCGCCGAGGCGTGCCGCTCCGCCTTGCGGTCGATGCCCTGGTCGTGGGCGACCTTCTCCAGGCCGTCGGGGTTCGCGGAGGCGTAGAAGCTGACGAACCCGGCGAGGACCAGCGAGGTGACCAGGCCGGTGATCCACAGGGTGCGCCGGGAGGTCCGCGCGGCCACCGGCGTGGGAGCGGGCGCGTCCACCAGCTCGCCGTTGACCCGCAGTTGGAGCCGCTGCCGCAGCCCGCGCCCGCCGTAGACGAGGTCGGGGCGTACGGCGACGACGGCTCCCACGGTGAGCGCGGTGATCACGGCCTCGCCGATGCCGATCAGCACATGGACGCCGATCATCGCGGTGGCGACCTTGCCGAGGGACACGTTCGTGGTGCCGCCGATCGCGTAGATCAGCGTGAAGACCACGGCGGCGGCCGGGACGGAGACCAGCGCGGCGACGAAGGACGCGGCGGTCACCGAGCGCCGCGTGCGCGGCAGCAGCGCGAGCAGCCCCCGGAAGACGGCGTACGAGACGACGGTGGTCGTGAGCGCCATGTCGGTGATGTTCACGCCGAGCGCGGTCAGCCCGCCGTCCGCGAACAGCACGCCCTGCATGAGCAGCACGACCGACACACAGAGCACGGCCGTACAGGGGCCGACGAGTATCGCGGCGAGCGCGCCGCCGAGCAGATGGCCGCTTGTTCCGGCCGCCACGGGGAAGTTGAGCATCTGTACGGCGAAGATGAACGCCGCGACCAGTCCGGCCAGCGGTGCGGCGCGTTCCTCGCCCAGCTCGCGGCGGGCACCGCGCAGGCTCACCGCGAGGGCGCCGGCGGCTACCACTCCGGTGACGGCGGAGGTCGGGGCGTCGATGAATCCGTCAGGTACATGCACAGGACGATTTTAGAGGCTTGTTGCGAACCCTTTGCAAGAGAGAGGGGGTCTCAGCTTCCGGTCTCGCGGCGCTCCGGGGGCGAAAATCGGAAAATATGGGACATTAGAGACGAGGTGGCTGGACGGCACCGGCGATGTCACCCCACGTGAGAGGGCGATCCGATGTCCGTAGTCGAGCAGTACACGCGCGCCCACATCGTCACGGACGCAGACGACCCCGGTGCCGTACCCGTGATGCTGACCTACGACCCCGACACCGACCCCTGGTCCGTCCGGGTGGGCCTGCCAGGCCCTCAGGAATGGACCTTCTCGCGCGCCCTGCTCGAGGAAGGGCTGCGCGCCCCCGCCGAGAGCGGCGACGGGGACGTACGGGTCTGGCCGTGCGGCCGGGTCCAGGCGGTCGTCGAGTTCCACTCCCCGCAGGGCGTCGAGGTCGTGCAGTTCGACGTCAAGGCGCTCATGCGTTTCCTGCGCCGCACCTACACGGCCGAGCCCGTCCGCAGTTGAACCACCTGCGAACGGGCCCGTCCTTCACGTGAGTCGCGCGGGTCAGCTTCCGAGCTTCAGCAGGGTCGCGACGATCGGACCCGCCGTGTCACCGCCGTGGCCGCCCGCCTGGACGACGCCCGCCGAGGCCATGTCGCCCTTGTACGCGGTGAACCAGCCGTTGGGCTTCTTCTGGTTGTCCACCTCGGCCGAGCCCGTCTTCGCGCCGTAGTCCGGGCCGAGCCCGGACATCGCCTCGGCGGCGGTTCCGTAGGCCGCGGTGAACTGCATCAGCTCGCGCAGATCGGCCAGCGTCTTCGCGGACAGGGTGCGCGAGGCGGTCGCCAGGGTGCGGTGGTCCACCGACGGCGCGACCAGGTACGGCTGGTGGAAGGTGCCGGTCTTCACGGTCGCCGCGACCGACGCCATGTTGAGCGGGTTCATCCGGACCCCGCCCTGTCCGATCAGCGAGGCCGCCATCGGCGCCCCCGACTGCACCGGCACCGAGCCGTCCAGCGTGGGCACGCCGATCTGCCAGTTGTTCATGGAGAGGCCGAAGACCTGCTGCGCCTGCTTGGTCAGGTCGTCGTTCTTCAGCTTCTTCGCCTGGCTGATGAAGGCGGTGTTGCAGGAGCGGCCGAAGCTCGCCTTGAAGGTGCCGCCCTTGATCGAGAAGTCGTCGTCGTTGTGGAACTTCCAGCCGCCGTACGAGTACGTCTTCGGGCACGGGTGCTTCTTGTCCGGCGACGCCAGCCCCTTCTCGATCAGCAGCGAGGAGGTGATGATCTTCATGGTGGAGCCGGGGGCCAGCGAGCCCTGGAACGCGGTGTTGAAGCCGTGCCCGCTGTTGGCGACCGCGAGGATCTCACCGGTCGAGGCGCGCAGGGCGACCACGGCGGCCTTCTCCTGCTTGTCCACCTGCTTCTCGGCGGCCGCCTGGAGCGTCGGGCTGAGCGTGGTCTTCACCGTGCCCGGGGTGCCCGCGCTGAGCGCCACCAGCGTCTTGTCGGACAGCCCGGCCTTCCCGGACGCCTTGCCGCGCACCACGCGCAGCTCCACGCCCGCCTTGCCGCCCGCCTGCTTGCCGAACTTCTCGCGCAGACCGTCCAGCACCGTGCCGAGAGAGGGGTACTTGGCCGCCGTCAGCTCGCCGCCGTCGCGGTCCAGGGCCTTGATCGGCGGGGTGCCGGACTCGCCGGTGACGAGCTTGTCGCCGTCCTTCAGGTCCGGGTGGACGACGGAGGGCCGCCAGTCCACCACCGCCGCGCCGTCGGACGTGCGGCGCACCACGGTCAGCGAACTGGCGTACGCCAGCGGCTTGTCGGTGCCCTCGAAGGAGACGGTCGCCTTCACCTTGAACGGCACCTTCGCGCCCGCCCGCCTGCCCGCGGTGAGCGTGACGTCCTTGAGGTGGGCGTCCTTGGTGTAGCCGGTGAGCAGGGCGGTGGCGGCGGGGGCGTCGTCGGTGACGGCGGCGGCCTTGGCCGGTTCGTTCTTCTGCCAGGCCGTCAGGAAACGGGTGGCGGCCGTCTTCACCTCGATGGCGCTCGGCGGGCCCGTCTTGACCTCCTTGTGGTCCGACAGGGTCCGGTCGTCGGCCGACGCGCCGCCCTCGTACAGCGCGTAGAGGCCGAAGCCCGCGCCGCCGACGACCACGGCGATCATCCCGCCGAGTACGGCGGGCCTGGTCTTCGGCCGCTCGGCGGCACGCCTTCTCTTGCCCACAGTTCCAAGTCCTCCGCGCTCTCCCCAGGGTCCCCGCAGCCCTCACACGTCCCAACGACGGCACCACACTAGAGTCCCCGCGCGCGGGGCCGCGCTCAGCCCATGCTCCGTAGCACTCTTGCGACAATCGGACCGGAGGCGTCGATGCCATGGCCGCCGTCCTCGGTGACCGCCGCGGCGGCCACGTCGTTGCGGTAACCGGTGAACCAACTGTTCGACTTCGTCTGGCTGTCCACCTCGGCGGAGCCGGTCTTGGCGCCGACGACGCCGGTCATCCGCCCCATCACGCCCGCGGCGGTGCCGGAGCGGGCGGTGCGGTTCATCATCTCGCGCAACTGCCGCGACGTGGCGGCGGGCAGCCCCCGCGCGGTGGCCGGCTTGCGGCCGTCCAGGCTCAGCGGCACGATCACCGGCTGGCGGAAGACCCCGGTCATCGCGGTCGCGGTCACCGAGGCCATGTTCAGCGGGCTCATCTGCACCTGGCCCTGGCCGATCAGCCCGGCCGCCGTGTCGGGGCCGCCCGGCGCGGGCACCCGGCCGTCGAAGGACGGCACGCCGATCTTCCAGTCGTCGCGTCCGATCCCGAAGCGCCGCGCGGCCTCGTCGGTCAGCCAGTCCGGCTGCACGTCGTCCGCGAACTTCACGAACGCCGTGTTGCAGGAGCGGGCGAAACTCTCGGAGAGGGTGGCGTGCTCGTCGGGCGTCAGGCCGGTGAGGTTGGTGAAGGTCTGGCTCTGCCAGACCGCGTTGGGCGGGCAGGGAGCCGGGCCGTTCGCCGTGGTCAGCCCGTGGTCGATGAGGGTCGCGGCGCTGACGATCTTCATGGTGGAGCCGGGTGCCAGCTCCCCGAGGAAGGCCGCGTTGAAGCCGTCGTCGCGGTGGTTGGCGACCGCCAGGATCTCGCCGGTGCTCGGTTTGACCGCCACGACCGAGGAGTTGGTGTAGTCGGCGACGGCCGACTCGGCAGCCGCCTGCGCGCCCGCGCTGAGGGTGGTCCTGAGCTTGCCGGTCCGCCCCTTCACCAGGGTCGTCAAGGTGGTGTCGGCTGCCGTCTCCCCGTCCGCCGCGTCCTGGTGACGGATCACCAGCTCCACCCCGCCACGGCCGCCCGCCTTGTCTCCGTAACGCTGCCGGAGTTCGTCGAGGATCGGGCCGAGCGAGGGGTACTTCTCCCGCGTCAGCACCCTGCCGTCCCGGTCCACGGCCTCGATCTGCGGGGTGGCGGCCTCCTCGATGGCCAGCGTGTCCCCCTTCTCCAGCCGGGGGTGGACCACCGAGGGCGCCCAGTCGACCAGCGGCCGGTGCGAGGTCATCCCGCGCACCACGGTCAACTTGCTGGTGTACGCGATCGGTTCGGACTTCGCGCCGTACGACACCTTCGCCGTCACCTTGAACGGCACGGTGGTGCCGTCGGCCCTGCCGGGGGTGATGCGGACACCGGTGATGTGCGCGTCGTCGCCGTACGCCGACAGCAACCGCTGGGCGTCCTCGGGGAAGTTGGTGTACGTCGCCGCCCGTGCGGGCTCGTTCTTCGTCCAGGCGGCGAAGAACGCCCTGCTGGTGTCGGCCACTTCGTCCTTGTCGGGCGGACCGGTCCTGACCTCGGGCGCACTGGTGCCCCCGACTCCGCCCAGTGCCGAGGCGACGTTGTACATCCCGTATCCCGCGCCGCCCAGCATCGCGACGCAGACCCCGCTGATGACCGCTACCTTGACTTTCCCGCCCATGACGCGTCCCTCCCCAGCCCCGTGTCCCCGTGTCCCCGTGGTGCGACCGAAGCGCCCCGAGGTACTGAACGCGTTCAAAAATCGGTGCGAGGGAACTGTATGCGTTCGTGAGCCCCTCGTGACGAGAGTTGTCGATTGTTGACCGAATGGAGATGTTGCGCGGCCGAGTGTCGTGGCGAGCGAGCATCCGTCGTGGCGCGGCGGCGTCCTCGCCGGGGCGCGCGGGGGTGAGTCCGGCCGACGTCGGACCGGCCGGACCCACCGGGGCCCCCGGCCGCCGGCCCGGCTCCGGGGTGCGTTCCGGAGCCGGGCCTCAAGGCACGGGGGCCGTGCGGGAGGCTCTCCCCCTGGGGCCTCCGGGAAGAGAGACAACCCCAACCGACCCCCCTCGCTCAAGCGTCCGGTGCCCGGCCCGAGAGGGGTTCGCCCCGGTTTGCCGGTGGCGGGTGCCGGGGTGTTCGACTGGCGCGTTCGGATGGCGAATGGAGAAACCGCAGGCGGGGGCCGTGCGGGGGTGGCGAAACCTGGCGTATGGACGGGTGCCGCGCCGCCTCCTCCGCCCTGGTCCCGTCCCGCCTCTCACCCCTCGTCCCGTGTCGCCTCCACCAGGGCGTCCGCCGCCAGCAGGCCGAGGGCGTTGGCGGCGAGCGGGCTGTCACCGGTGAGGAGTCTGCGGTCCTGGTGGACCTGGCCGGTCATCTTGTCGTTGAGGACGTTCAGACCCTGCTCGCGCAGCAGGCCCGCGACCAGCCACTCCAGGCGTCCGGGCAGATAGCCGATCTCCAGGTTGGGTCCCTCGTCGAGCGCGTCGGGGAAGACGCAGACCGAATAGCCCTTGAACGGCGACTCCGTCTTGCCCAGGGAGGCCGCCAGCAGCGCCGCGGGGCCGTGGCACAGGGTGATGACGTGCTTGTCGTTCTCCAGGGCCCAGTCCAGCGTCCGTGTCACCTCCTCGCTCCTCGGCAGCCCCACCACGGCCCCGTGCCCGCCGGGGATGAACACGGCGAGGTACGGCGAGTCCTCGCCGAGGTCGTTCGCGACGACGTCCGCGAGGTCCAGGGGTTTCTTGAGCTTCGGCTTGAGCGCCTCATAGGTGGACGTGACGGCCTCGTCCTCCTCCGGCATCGCCCACAGCTCCAGCTTCGCCGGATAGCCGCCCACGGTGGCCACGTCGACGTCGAAGCCCGCCTCCATCAGATGGTGCGCGGGCAGCAGCATCTCGACGGGATGATTGCCCGTGGAGAACATCTTGCCGTTCTGCAGCAGGACGTAACGTTCCGCCGAGGCGATCATCAGGACCTTTTTGTCGCCGGAATAGGCGTCCTTGTGCTTCACGCCGGCGAAATCGGTCTTCGGTGAGGTGTATTGACTCAGCGAATACGGCGAGGGGAAATAGGCGTTGTCCTCGGCGCGATCCGGAGTCGGGTCCTTGCTGAGCTCGCCGGAAGCCGTTGCCATCCTGCTCACACCCTTGTGTCGGCGATGGTTCGGGACACCCCTCGCCCAGGCTAACCCGCGTGAACGGGCCTGTCGCAGGGGTCGCGCGGCGGTCGATGGCGAGCCTCTTCGCCAGGTGCGCAGTGACCGCGCGGGTCTTCCATTCCGATCACGCAGGCTTTCGCCGGCAAAGATCCGGACCTGGCGTGGAACCTTTTCGTACGGCACGGGGACGACCCGGCACCTGTGGCGGCGCAACAGTTCCTGAACCGCTGGTACCCGATTGGGCTCACGGAATCACACCAGGGTTACGCCCGACATGCCGGTCATGGGAGCTGTCGGTACGTTCACCGCAGGTCGGTTGCCCGGCCGACGTCCGTCCGACAGAGAGAAGTGACATGCCTCCGCGTATTCATGCTGTGCTGGGCACCGGAATAGGCGCGACCGCCCTTGCAGCCGCCGGCATCATCTACGCCCCGACCGCCGGATCCGCCCCGGCCTCCCCGTCCGTCCACCGAGTGGTCCGACCCGCACACCCCATGCCTGTGCACCGAGCTGCTCCGGTCGCGGCTCCCTCGGGCGACAGGAGCGCGAGCGGTGAGCGGAACGAGGGCCACGACGAGGGCGGACGCGACTACGGTCCCAAGGAAGACGGAAGGATCTACTTCAACGAACGTTCGTACTCCGCCGCCGCCGACGGCTGCATCACCGCGGCCGGCTCCAGCAGCTTCAGCATCTTCAACGACAGCCGGCAGACCGTCGCGGTCTTCCGAGGCTTCAACTGTGCCAGTTCTCCGGTCGCCGTCGTGGGTCCCCACGGCGAGACCTCTGGCGCTGTGCCCCGCACCAACCTCGTCGGCCTGTTCGGTGACGATGGTGTCGTGGCCAGCTTCCTGGTGATCAACGACCACGACGAGTGGTGACAGCGGCGCCCGGCGCGGAGAAACCCTGACCCACCTGACATCCACAGCCGACAGGTGTCGCGGGCTCGCATCCCACCAGGGCACAGGGCACAGGGCACAGGGCGAAGGGCCGGCGCAGGAGGTTCGCCTCCCGGGCCGGCCCTTCGGCAGGTGCGGGGCCGTGCCGTACGCGTGGCACCACGACTGCCTCCCCGCCTCCCCGGCGTCTCCCGCGAGAACGGAACGGGTTTCGGCGGCGGGCGAGCCATGGCGGTGTCCGCCCGGCTACACCCAGGTGTCCAGCCACATCCGCGACCGCCACTGGTCCAGCGGGATCGCGGTGCCGGTGAACAGCGGCCAGAAGTAGATGAAGTTCCAGGCGATCAGCAGGACCAGGACGCCCGCTCCCGTCGCGCCGACCACGCGGCGGGTGTCACTGGAGTTCGCCGGGCCGATGATCGCGCCGATCATCATCGCCACCGCGAGACAGAGGAACGGCACGAATACGACCGCGTAGAAGAGGAAGATCGTGCGCTCCTGGTACATGAACCAGGGCAGATACCCGGCCGCGACACCGCAGGCGATGGCACCGGCGCGCCAGTCGCGGCGGAACGCCCAGCGCCACAGGACGTAGAGCAGTGCCGCGCAGCCCGCCCACCACAGCGCCGGGGTGCCGATGGCCAGCACCTCGCGGGCGCACTTGCCTGCAGTGTCCGCCGGGCAGCCGTCGGTGCCGGGGGAGGGGGACTCGTAGAAGTACGACACCGGGCGGCCCAGCACGAGCCAGCTCCACGGGTTGGACTGGTAGGTGTGCGGGGACGACAGGTGGACGTGGAACTCGTAGACCTCGTGCTCGTAGTGCCACAGGCTGCGCAGCCAGTCCGGCAGGAAGGTCCAGGAGCCGCCCTTGCCCGCGGTCGCGGCCCAGTCGCGGAAGTAGCCGCCGGTGCCGTCCGTGGGGGACAGGATCCAGCCGATCCAGGACGCCACGTACACGCCGATCGCCACCGGGATCATGATGAGGGCGAGGCAGGCGTCCGGGATGGTCGAGAGGTACGGGCTGCGGGCACCGGCGACCTTGCGGGCGCCGACGTCCCAGAGCACCGTCATCACACCGAACGCGGCCAGGATGTACAGGCCGTTCCACTTGGTGCCGAACGCGAGACCGAGGAACACCGCGGCCGCCCAGCGCCAGGGGCGCAAGCCGAGGAAGAGGGTGTCGGCGGTGCGCGCGTCCGGGCGGACGCGGCCGTCCGCGTCGGCGGGCAGCGCGTCCGCGAGCCGCTTCCGTGTCCGGTCCCGGTCGATGACCAGGCAGCCGAACGCCGCCAGCACGAAGAACATCAGCACGCCGTCGAGCAGCGAGGTCCGGCTCATCACGAAGTGCAGGCCGTCGAGCGCCATCAGCAGGCCCGCCAGGCAGCCCAGGAACGTCGAGCGGAACATCCGCCGCCCGATCCGGCACAGCATCAGCACGCTCAGCGTGCCGAGCAGCGCGGTCATGAACCGCCAGCCGAACGGGTCGAACCCGAAGAGCAGCTCGCCCAGACCGATCACGTACTTGCCGACCGGGGGATGCACGACGTACGCCGCGTCCAACGGGATGGAGAGGTGGCCGTGCGTCTGGAGGACCGCGTCGTTGGCGTTCTTGTCCCAGTTGACCTCGAAGCCGCGGTGGACGAGGGCCCACGCGTCCTTGGCGTAGTACGTCTCGTCGAATATCACCGCCCGGGGGCTGCCCAGGTTCCAGAAGCGCAGCACGCCCGCCAGCAGGGTGACGAGCAGCGGGCCGCCCCACGCCGACCAGCGGGTGATCCGGTCCGCGAGCAGCGGGGGCGCGCCGAGCACCTGCCACAGGCGCGGCGAGGGCTCGGCGTACGGCGGCACCAGGCGGTCCCGCACGTCCCCTCCCGGCGCGCCTCCCGCGGGCGCGTAGCCGAATCGGCGCAGCCGCCGCTGCCAGGAGGGCCGCTCGTCGTCGGGCGGCGCCTGGCCCTGCCGGAGGTCCGTGGAGGACGCGGTACTGGTCACCGCGCCATGGTAGGGAAACGTGCTGTGGGAGTCCCGCGCATGTGCGGTACCGATTGGGACGCGATCGTTTTCCGTCCGCCCCGGGGGCCCTGGGAGGATGGGGGCGTGACTGGAACTCTTGTCCTCGCAGGTACCCCCATCGGCGACGTCGCGGACGCCCCGCCCCGGCTGGCCGAGGAGCTGGCGGGCGCCGACGTGATCGCCGCCGAGGACACGCGCCGGATGCGCCGTCTCACCCAGGCCCTGGGGGTGACGCCGCGCGGGCGCGTCGTGTCGTACTTCGAGGGCAACGAGTCCGCGCGCACCCCCGAACTGGTCGAGGAGCTGCTCGGCGGGGCGCGGGTGCTGCTCGTCACGGACGCGGGGATGCCGTCGGTCTCCGACCCCGGGTACCGGCTGGTCGCGGCGGCCGTCGAGAAGGACGTCAAGGTCACCGCGGTGCCCGGGCCCTCCGCCGTCCTCACCGCGCTCGCCCTGTCCGGGCTGCCGGTGGACCGCTTCTGCTTCGAGGGCTTCCTGCCCCGCAAGGCGGGCGAACGGCTCTCCCGCCTGCGCGAGGTCGAGAACGAGCGCCGCACCCTCGTCTACTTCGAGGCTCCCCACCGGCTGGACGACACCCTCGCCGCGATGTCCGAGGTCTTCGGCCCCGACCGCCGCGCCGCCGTCTGCCGCGAGCTGACCAAGACCTACGAGGAGGTCAAGCGCGGGGGTCTCGCCGACCTCGCCGCCTGGGCCGCCGACGGCGTCCGCGGCGAGATCACCGTCGTCGTCGAGGGCGCCCCCGAACCCGGTCCCGAGGACCTGGACGCCACCGAACTCGTCCGCCGCGTCCGCGTCCGCGAGGAGGCCGGCGAACGCCGCAAGGAAGCGATCGCCGCGGTCGCCGCCGAGGCGGGGCTGCCCAAGCGGGTGGTGTTCGACGCGGTGGTGGCGTCGAAGAAGTCCGCCGAGTAGCGCTTCCCACCGAGGGCGGCCGCCGGGCGGGACGCCCCCCCCGGCGGGTACGCACCGGCGGGACGCACCGCGAAGGTGCGCTGATCCGAGGTGTGCTGCCGCCCGAGTGCGGTCGGCCGGCCTGCCGCCCGGAGGTGCCACCACCCCGCCCGGCGAGCGGCACCGCCGCGTCCGCACAGGCTCGGTGACCGAGTCCCCGTCGCCCGGCCGGCGCGTCCGGCACGCGCCGGTGTCGCGCCAGGGGTGCGCCCCAAGCACGGGCAAAAGCGGCGGGCGGCAGGCAAAGGGCTGACCCCGCGAGGAGGGGCGTTTCGGCAAGGGCGGGCCAAAACGGGTCCAACACTCGACAGGACGGATGCGCTCGCTCACCGTCCGGCGTCCACTGGTCGAAGGGACCACCTCGTCCCTCGCCTCCGGCGGACAAGAGGAGCGGGCATGAGCGAGATCGCAGAAACGGTCGGCCTCCGGGCGACGGCCGGCGCCGTTGTTCACGAGTCGTATTCCTTCGCCTGCATGAGCTGCGGGCACGGCTGGGAGCAGTCGTACGAGATAGCCCACCACACCGACACCGAGGGCCACGAGTGCGTCCGGTACGTGGCGGAGGGGCGGGTCGTGCCGTCCCCGCTGAGCCGTCCGGCGTGCCAGAACTGCGACGGACACGTGGTGCGGATCATGCGCGCCGGCCAGGTGTCGTCGGTGCGTGCCTGCGCCCAGCCCGGTCCGCATGCCGTACGGCCGGTCGCCGCGCCGCCCCCGGAGGCCGAGCCGCACCACTGGCACCTCTCCGACCTGCTGCATCCCTTCCAGCGCCGGGCGAGCTGAGGGCAGGTTTCCGTAGGATCGGCACATGCCTTCGAACGCCGGTCCCGCCCAGGACGACAAGCACGCGGCCCCGCCGCTCCCGGCACCCCTGGCGGTGCCCGTGGCCGACTCGCACACCCACCTCGACATGCAGTCCACCGCCGTCGAGGAGGGTCTGGCGAAGGCCGCGTCCGTGGGGGTGACGACCGTCGTCCAGGTCGGCTGCGACCTCGCGGGCTCCCGCTGGGCCGCCGAGACGGCCGCCGCGCACGACAACGTCCACGCGGCCGTCGCCCTTCACCCGAACGAGGCCCCGCGCATCGTCCATGGCGACCCCGACGGCTGGTCGCGCCAGGGCGCGCGGGTCGCGGGCGGCGACGCCGCGCTGGACGACGCCCTCGCCGAGATCGACCGCCTCGCCGCGCTTGCGCAGGTCAGGGGCGTGGGCGAGACCGGGCTCGACTACTTCCGCACCGGCCCGGAGGGCAAGGAGGCCCAGGAGCGCTCCTTCCGCGCCCACATCGAGATCGCCAAGCGGCACGGCAAGGCCCTCGTCATCCACGACCGCGACGCCCACGCCGACGTCCTGCGCGTCCTGAAGGAGGAGGGCGCCCCCGAGCGCACCGTCTTCCACTGCTACTCCGGCGACGCCGACATGGCCGAGATCTGCGCCCGCGAGGGCTACTACATGTCCTTCGCGGGCAACGTCACCTTCAAGAACGCCCAGAATCTGCGCGACGCGCTCGCCGTGGCCCCCGCGGAGCTGATCCTGGTCGAGACCGACGCGCCCTTCCTGACTCCGGCGCCGTACCGGGGCCGCCCGAACGCGCCGTACCTGATCCCGGTCACCGTGCGCGCCATGGCCGCCGTACGCGGCACCGACGAGGACACCCTCGCCACCGCGCTGGCCGCGAACACGGCGCGCGCCTTCGGCTACTGAGCGCCCGTTCGAGACGCGACGGACCGTAGTCGCGTCGCTTTGGAGAGTGACGCCCGCTCCGCTAGGTTCTGGGGGCCCGATCCGGACCCCTGGCCTCCTGGAGCGTGTGTCGGCGTGACCAAGTCGCAGTACGAGACGTACGGCCCCGTGGGTCCGCACGGCACCCACGGGACCGTCGCGCCCATGGTGCCCGACCCCGGCACCGCCCTGCACAGCGCGGACACCCTGCCGTACGACCTGCCCGGCGGCCGGGACACCTACCGCCCCGCCTACGAGGCCGAGGCGTACCTCGCCACCGAGCCCGCGCTGCCGGTGCCGAGACCGGCGCGGGACGTGTACGGCGAGGCGGCGGCGGGCGGACGCGCGTCGCGCAGAAGGGCCAGGGCCCGTGCCCGGTCCGGCTCCTGGTCCGGCGAGCGCCCCGACTCCGCCGTGCGCAGGCTCCTCCCGCAGGCCCTCGTCGTCGCCTTCCTCGCGGGCGGCACCAGCGCGTTCGTCGCCGAGGACAAGTCCGTCGAGCTGACCGTGGACGGCGGCCACCGCACCCTGCACACCTTCGCCGACGACGTGTCCGGGCTGCTCCAGGACGAGGGCGTCCACCTCGGCCGGCACGACGTGGTCGCCCCCGCCCCCGGCACCCCGCTGACCGACGGCGACGAGATCACCGTCCGGCACGGCCGCCCCCTCCGGCTCACCATCGACGGCGAGCGGCGCACGGTGTGGACGACCGCCGGCACCGTGGAGGAGGCGCTGAGGCAGTTCGGGGTGCGCGCCGAGGGCGCCTACCTCTCCGTCTCCCGCTCCCAGCCCATCGGGCGCGCCGGTCTCCGCTTCGACGTCCGCACCGAGCGCACCGTCACCGTCGTCGCCGACGGCCGCAGCCGCACCGTCCGCACCAACGCCGCCACCGTCGCGGAGGCGCTGGACGACGCCGGGATCGAGCTGCACGGCGAGGACACCACCTCCGTCCCCGCCACGAGCTTCCCGCGCGACGGCCAGACGGTCACCGTGCTCCGCGTGACCGGCACCCGCGAGGTCCGCGAGGAACCCATCGCGTACGCCGTGGAGCGCACCGAGGACCCGGACCTCTTCCAGGGCACCGAGGTCGTCGACCGCCAGGGCAGCCCCGGACTGCGCCGGTCCACCTATCTGGTGCGCACCGTCAACGGCGTACGGCAGCGCCCGCGCCTGGAGGGCACCGAGGTGGTGCGCGAGCCGCGCCGCGGGAAGGTCCGGTTCGGCACCCGGCCGCGCCCCGCCTCCCCGAGCGGCGGCGACCACCTCGACTGGCACGCCCTCGCCGTCTGCGAGTCAGGCGGCCGCCCCGACGCCGTCGACCCCTCCGGCACCTACGGCGGCCTCTACCAGTTCGACGCCCCCACCTGGCACCGCCTCGGCGGCCACGGCCGCCCCCAGGACGCCCCGGCCGAGGAGCAGACCTACCGTGCCAAGAAGCTCTACCAGCGCCAGGGGGCCAGTCCCTGGCCGCACTGCGGGGGACGGCTGCGCGGCTGAACGGGCGCTCCGCGCGGCCGTACGGAGCGGGGACCGGCCGCTCCCGCGACGCCGTACGGCGTCGTCGTACCGTCCGCCGCGCGGGAGGCGCCCCGCCGCCCCGTACCCTTGTTCCGTGAGTAGCCCCACCCCCGACGCCCTGCTCGGACCCGCCGACATCCGCGAACTGGCGGCCGTGCTCGGCGTCCGGCCCACCAAGCAGCGCGGTCAGAACTTCGTGATCGACGCCAACACGGTCCGCCGCATCGTCCGCACCGCCGGCGTGCGCGACGACGACGTGGTGGTCGAGGTGGGGCCCGGTCTCGGCTCCCTCACCCTCGCCCTGCTGGAGGCCGCCGACCGGGTCACCGCCGTCGAGATCGACGACGTGCTCGCCGCCGCGCTGCCCGCGACCATCACCGCCCGGATGCCCGAGCGCGCCGGCCGGTTCGCGCTGGTCCACTCCGACGCGATGCTCGTCGAGGAGCTGCCGGGGCCGCCGCCCACCGCGCTGGTCGCGAACCTGCCCTACAACGTCGCCGTTCCCGTGCTGCTGCACATGCTCGACACCTTCCCGAGCATCGAGCGCACCCTGGTGATGGTCCAGTCCGAGGTCGCCGACCGGCTCGCCGCCGCGCCCGGCTCCAAGGTGTACGGCGTGCCCTCGGTGAAGGCCAACTGGTACGCCGAGGTCAAGCGGGCCGGTGCCATCGGGCGCAACGTCTTCTGGCCCGCGCCGAACGTCGACAGCGGGCTCGTCTCGCTGGTCCGGCGGACCGAGCCGATCAAGACCACCGCCACCAAGAAGCAGGTCTTCGCGGTCGTGGACGCGGCCTTCGCACAGCGCCGCAAGACCCTGCGCGCCGCGCTCGCGGGCTGGGCCGGTTCGGCCGCCGCCGCCGAGGCGGCTCTCGTCGCGGCCGGGGTCTCCCCGCAGGCGCGCGGCGAGTCGCTGACGGTCGAGGAGTTCGCGCGGATCGCGGAGCACAAGGGGGCGGGCGCGTGAGCGTCACCGTACGGGTACCGGCCAAGGTCAACGTCCAGCTCGCGGTCGGCGCCGCGCGCCCCGACGGCTTCCACGACCTCGCCAACGTCTTCCTCGCGGTCGGCCTCTACGACGAGGTCACCGTGACCCCCGCCGACGAGCTGCGGATCACCTGCGAGGGCCCGGACGCCGCGTCGGTCCCGCTGGACCGCACCAACCTGGCCGCGCGTGCCGCGATCGCCCTCGCCGGGCGCCGGGGCATCGAACCGGCCGTCCACATCCACATCGCCAAGGACATCCCGGTCGCCGGGGGCATGGCGGGCGGCAGCGCTGACGGCGCGGGCGCGCTGGTCGCCTGCGACGCGCTGTGGCGTACGGGGGCGTCCCTGCCGGAACTCCTCGACATCTGCGCCGAGCTGGGCAGCGACGTGCCCTTCAGCCTGGTCGGCGGCGCCGCCCTCGGTCTCGGCCGCGGCGAACGCCTCACCCCGCTCGACATCGGCGGCGCCTTCCACTGGGTCTTCGCGATGGCGGAGCGCGGTCTGTCCACCCCGGCGGTCTTCCGCGAGTTCGACCGGCTTGCCGAGGGGCGCGAGATCCCCGAACCGGTCGCCTCCCCGGACCTCCTGGACGCCCTGGCCAAGGGCGACCCGGACGCCCTGGCGGCCACCCTCTCGAACGACCTCCAGCCCGCAGCGCTTTCCCTCTACCCGGAACTCGCCGCCACCCTGGCCGCGGGCCACGACGCGGGCGCCCTCGCCACCCTGGTCTCCGGCTCGGGCCCCACGACGGCCTTCCTGACCCGGGACGCGGAGTCCGCGGCGAAGGTCGCGGAGGCGCTGCGGGTCTCCGGCACGTGCCGGACGGTACGGGTGGCGTCCGGTCCTGCGCCGGGGGCGTTGGTGGTCTGATCCGGTCAGCGCCGTCCGATCGCGGTCAGGTCGATGCCGATTGGGTAGGGCTTGTCGACCTTGAGGTTGTCCCGGTGCAGGCCCATGTGCACGTAGGACTTGGTGAGCGGGTCGATCTCGTACGCATGGACGAGGGGGTTGCCGGTGGGTCCGTCCTGCTCGACACGCCAGAAGATCGGGATACCCGCGGCGGCGTACTTCTGCGGTTTGGTCGTACGGTCGCGGGAACCGGACTCGGGGGAGACGACCTCCACGGCGAGCAGGACGTCCCGAGCCTGAAATCGGGTCTGATCCAGCCCGGTCACCGCGTCGGCACGGACCACACATACATCGGGTTCAGGGCCGTTGCGGTCGTCGAGGACGACGGCCATCTCCCGTTCGACGCTGAACTCCGGGGGGAGAGCAGCGCGCAGCCCGCTGAACAGCAGGTCGATCGCAAGGTAATGAAAACGACGCTGCGGGCTCACGAAGATCAGGCTCCCGTCGATCAGCTCGGTGTGCGGCGGGAGATCGGGCAGCGTGAACAGGTCGTCCACGGTGTAGCCGTCCTGCGGCGGCACCGGCCACTGGACGTGGTGCTCGACGGACTCGGCGGTCATGGTTCCTCCTATGAACGGGGATCCTGCTGCCTGCCCACCACGGTAGCCGCCGGATCCCGATCACGTCATCACAAAGGGTGACCAGGCGTTGGGTGTTGCCCTAAGGTCCCCGGAGAGGTGAGGCATGAGCAGCGAAGACGGGGATGCCGGGCAGGTCCGGGAGGCGCTGCTGCGGGCCGTGGACAGTGGCTCGTCGGCGCTGGTCGAGGACGTGCTGCCCGAGCCGGTGCACATTCCCGGGCCGCTCCGGGAGGAGCTGCTGAGCCGCGCCCGGCGGCACGGGCGGCTCGCCGTCCTCACCGCCCTCGAACGGCGCTTCCGGCGGCCCGCCCCCTTCGACGAGCTGAAGGACCGTGCCCTGGCCCACCCCGACCGCGAGCACGACGTGTGGACCGAGGTGATGTACGAACTCGGGCACCGCCCGGCCGACGAGACCTGGGACGCCGCCGTCCGGCTGAGCACCGACCCCGATCCGGTCGCCCGTCTCTTCGCAGCCGACGTCCTGCTCTCCCAGGTCATCGAGGAGATCAGGCGCGGGGACGTCCTGTACTCCGAGCGGGCCGCGCTGCTCCTGCCCTGGGCCCGGCGGGAGCCCGACGCGGCCGTCCTGGAGGTGCTGCTCAACGGGCTGACCTGGGCAGGTGGCCCGGAGCCCGAGCAGGTGGGGCTGGCGTACGCCGGGCATCCGGAGCCGCGGATCCGGGGCTGGGTGCCGATGCTGCTGGACACCGACGGGCATCCGCTGCGCCCCGAGGCACTGGCCACCGTGCTCACCCTGGCGGGTGACCCCGACCCGGAGGTGCGCGGCCGGGTGTGCGCCTGGCTGGAGGGATACCCGGGCCGGGAGCCCGAGGTCGGGGACGCGCTGGTCGTGCTGAGCCGGGACGAGCGGCAGCGCACCCGGATCGACGCCGTCGCCGCGCTGGCGCACCGCGACGATCCCCGGTGCGTTGCGGCCGAGCGGCACATCGGGCCGCTGGAGCCCGGGCTCGATCCGGAGACGCTGCCGTTGCTCGCGGTGTGGTACCACCAGCGAAGAGTGCGGGAGCGCGGCGACTACCCTGGAGGGTCGATCCGTCCCCCGGTGCAGGAGTGAAATGGCCGTCAACCTGGTCAATGTCGAGAACGTCAGCAAGGTCTACGGCACCCGTGCCCTGCTGGACGGCGTCTCGCTCGGTGTGTCGGAGGGGGACCGCATCGGCGTCGTCGGGCGGAACGGTGACGGCAAGACCACCCTGATCCGGATGCTCGCACGGCTGGAGGACGCCGACAGCGGGCGCGTGACGCACTCCGGCGGACTGCGCCTCGGCGTGCTGACGCAGCACGACTCGCTCGACCCCGAGGCCACCGTCCGCCACGAGGTCATCGGGGACATGGCCGACCACGAGTGGGCGGGCAACGCCAAGGTCAGGGACGTGCTGACCGGACTGTTCGGCGGCCTCGACCTGCCCGGGTTCCCCAAGGGGCTCGACACCGTCATCGGCCCGCTCTCCGGCGGTGAGCGGCGCCGTATCGCGCTGGCCAAGCTGCTCATCGAGGAGCAGGACCTCATCGTCCTGGACGAGCCCACCAACCACCTCGACGTCGAGGGCATCTCCTGGCTGGCCCGGCACCTGCGCGAGCGCCGCTCGGCGCTGGTGTGCGTCACCCACGACCGCTGGTTCCTCGACCAGGTGTGCACCCGCATGTGGGACGTGCAGCGCGGTGACGTGTACGAGTACGAGGGCGGCTACTCCGACTACGTCTTCGCCCGTGCGGAGCGCGAGCGCATCGCCGCCACCGAGGAGGCCAAGCGGCAGAACCTCGTCCGCAAGGAGCTGGCCTGGCTGCGCCGGGGCGCCCCGGCCCGTACCTCCAAGCCCCGCTTCCGCGTCGAGGCCGCCAACGAGCTGATCAAGGACGTGCCGCCGCCGCGCGACTCCGGCGAGCTGATGAAGTTCGCCTCCTCGCGGCTCGGCAAGACGGTCTTCGACCTGGAGAACGTCACCATCGAGGCGGGCCCCAAGCTGCTGCTCCAGCACGTCACCTGGCAGCTCGGCCCCGGCGACCGCATCGGTCTGGTCGGCGTCAACGGCGCGGGCAAGACCTCCCTGCTGCGCGCCATGGCCCAGGCCGCCCGCACCGAGGGCGAGGCCCAGCCGGCCGCCGGACGCATCGCGGTCGGCAAGACCGTCAAGCTCGCCTACCTGTCCCAGGAGGTCGCCGAACTCGACCCCAGCACCCGGGTGCTGGAAGCCGTGCAGCAGGTGCGCGAGCGCGTCGACCTCGGCAAGGGCCGCGAGATGACGGCGGGCCAGCTCTGCGAGACCTTCGGCTTCGGCAAGGAGAAGCAGTGGACGCCGGTCGGCGACCTGTCCGGCGGTGAGCGCCGCCGCCTGCAGTTGCTGCGCCTCCTCATGGACGAGCCCAACGTCCTCTTCCTGGACGAGCCCACCAACGACCTCGACATCGAGACCCTGAACCAGTTGGAGGACGTCCTCGACGGCTGGCCCGGCTCGATGATCGTGATCTCCCACGACCGCTTCTTCGTGGAGCGCACCACCGACAAGGTGTACGCCCTCCTCGGCGACAGCACGCTGCGGATGCTGCCGCGCGGCATCGACGAGTACCTGGAACGAAGGCAGCGGATGGAGGAGGCGGTGGCCACGTCCGCCCCCGCCCCGAAGAGCGCCGCCGCCCCCGAGCGCAGCGCCGCCGACCAGCGCGCCGCGAAGAAGGAACTCCAGAAGATCGAGCGCCAGTTGGACAAGATCTCCGAGAAGGAGACCAAGCTCCACGCGGCCATCGCGGAGAACGCCACCGACTTCGGCAAGGTGGCCGAACTCGACGCCCAGCTCCGCGGACTCGGCGACGAGCGCGAGGAACTGGAGATGCGCTGGCTGGAGTTGGCCGAGGACGCGTAACGACGGCATCACGGGCCGGTCCTCCCTTGGGAACGCTTGGGAGGACCGGCTCTTGTGCGCTCGGGTGCTGTCGGCGGCGGGTGATAGAAAAGAGCCGTTCGGGGGAGCGCGCGCCGGCCTGCGGGTCGGCCACCGCCTCGGAGCACTTGGCTAAAAATCAGTGGACGAGGGGGAGCAGCGCTGATGACTCAGCCACCCGGTCAGCCGCCGCAGGGCGGATTCGGAGCACCGCAGGACCAGCCGCCGCAGGGCCAGCAGCCCCCGCCGCAGCCGCCGCAGGGACAGCAGCCCCCGCCGCAGGGCCAGCCGCCCCAGGGTCCGCCGCAGCCCGGCTTCGGCGCTCCGCACAACGCCCCGCAGGGCCCGCCGCCCCCGGCCCAGCCGCCGAACACCCCGCCGCAGCAGCCCGGTTACGGCTTCCCGCAGCAGCCGCCCGGCCCCTACGCGCAGCCGGGTCCGTACGCCCAGCAGCCGGGCCCCTACGGCTACCCGCCCCAGCCCGGCGGCCCGTACCCCCAGCAGCCCGGCCCCTACGGCTACCCGCCCCAGCCGTACCCCGGCGCCCCCGGCACCCCGCCCGGCCCCGGCGGCAACGGCAAGAAGGCGGCCGTCATCGCGGGCGCCGTCGCGGCCGCCCTGCTCCTCGTCGGCGGCACGGTCTACGCCGTGACCTCCGGTGACTCCGGCGGCAAGAAGCCCGTCGCGCACAAGAGCGACGACCCCAAGCCGACCGTCACCGCCCCGGTCGACCCGGGCGACGGCAGCGGCGACGGCGGCTCCGACACCGACGACCTCAACGCGGGCCGCAAGCCCGGCGAGGCGAAGGTCCTCTGGTACAAGACCGCCCCCGACGCCCCCGGTTCGGGTGCGGACGCCCCGGGTATGTGGATCACCGGCCGTACGGCGGTGAAGGCCGCGTACAAGCAGGTCTTCGCCTACCGCGTGGCCGACGGCGCCCCCGCCTGGGCCCCGGTCTCCTTCCCGCAGAAGATCTGCGCGGTCACCCCGGACCCGGCCGACGGCAAGATCGTCGTCGGCTACATGAACGGCGTCAGCGACCGCGCCAAGTGCAACCAGCTCCAGCAGCTCGACCTCGACACCGGCAAGAAGGGCTGGCACGGCGAGGTCCCCGAGGGCGGCCTGTTCGACAGCGCGATGAACGTGCAGCTCATCACCAGCGGCAACACCCTGCTGGTGGGGCGCTCGCAGTCGGGCGTCGCCTTCGACGTCCGCACCGGGCACAAGATGTACGAGTCCAAGAAGTACGGCGAGGACTGCTTCCCGGTCGGCTTCACGGGCGGCGGCGGACGGCTGGTCCAGGTGGCCTCCTGCGGCGTCGGCGGCGACGACGAGCACGACGAGGTACGACAGCTCGACGCGGCCACCGGCAAGGTGAAGTGGACGCGGAAGATAAAGAAGGGCTGGCGGGTCCAGCACGCGTACTCGGTGAACCCGCTGGTGCTCTACCTCGTCAACGACGACAAGAAGGCGTGGAACATCTCCACCCTCACCGACGGCGGCACGTTCCGCTCCGAGGTGAAGGTGGACGAGAAGTTCACCACGAGCTGCGGGTGGGCGGTGCTCAACCGCGCGCTCCAGGGCTGCCAGGGGGCCGTCGTCTCCGACGACACGCTCTATCTGCCGACCAGCAGGACCACCGGGCCCAACGAGGTCGTCGCCGTCAGCCTCGCCACCGGCAAGGAGAAGTGGCGCGTCAAGTCGCCCACCGACGAGTCGATGACGCCGGTCAAGGTGGAGGGCGGCAAGCTCGTCGCCTACGTGCACGCGTCGTACGACACGGGGGGCCGGGTCGTCGCGATCCCGACCACCGGGTCCTCGCACAAGCCGGGCACCCTGCTCCAGAACCCGTCCTCCACCGCGGAGATCGAGGACACCTTCTTCAGCAGCTCGATCGCCTGGGCCGACGGCCGGTTCTACCTCTCCTCGAACCGGCTGACCGGCAACGACGACGACAAAGAAAAGCTGATGATGGCGTTCGGCAAGTGACCCAGGCCCCGCCTCCCCACCCCGAGGTACCCACCCCATGACCCAGCCACCCCCCAACGACCCCCAGCGGGACACCTCCGGTGAGGTGCAGCGGGTTCCGGCACAGGACGAGCCCACCGCGGCCGCTCCGCAGCCGGACACCTCCGCCACGCCCGGGCCCCCCGCGAAGGCCACGCCGGACCAGCCTGCCGCGGCCGCCCCGCGGCAGGACGTCTCCGACGCGCCCGCCGCCGAGGACGCCCCGAAGCCGCCCCCGGCCGACGGTCCCGCCCCGCAGGACCCGCCGACCACCCGGCTCGCCCCCGTCCCGCCGGCGGACGCCCCCGAGGCGCCCCGGACTGCGCCTCCGGCCGCGGAGTCGGACAACTCCGTTGCCGGGCAGGGGAGTTCCAAGGCGTCCCTGAGCAAGCAGCCCGAGGCCGAGGACCCGCCGACCACGCTGCTGAAGCCGGTCCCTCCCGCGGACCCGGCCCCGGCAGCTCCTGCGGACAACTCCGGTGCGGACACGGCGGGTTCGCAGGCATCCCCGGGCGGGCAGTCCGGCGCCCAGGACCCCCCGACCACGCAACTCGCGCCCGTCCCGCAGTCGGGCGGCTTCGGCCCGCCCCAGTCCCAGCCGCCCGCCGCTCCCGCGTCCGCGCCCCAGCCGCCCGTCGCCGGGCCCCCGCCGGGGTTCGGCGCGCCTCAGCCACAGCCGGCCGCCGCCGCCCCGCAGCCCGGCGGATACGGTGCGCCGCAGCCGCCCGCCGCCGCGCCCCAGCCCGGTTTCGGCGCGCCCCAGGGCCAGCCCCCCGCCGCCCCCCAACCGGGCGGTTACGGCACGCCCCCCGGCTACGGCCCCGTCCCGCAGGGCAACCCCACCCCCGGCTACGCCTACCCGCAGCCGTACGCCCACCCGACCGCCCCGCAGCCGCACCCCACCGCCCCGCCCCAGGCCCCCTACGGCTACCCCCAGGCGCCGCCGCCCACCGGCTACGCCTACCCGGGGCAGCCGCAGCAGCCGTACGGCTACCCGGGCGGGCCGCAGCCGCCGTACACGCAGCACCCCACCGCTCCGTACCCCGCGCCGAAGGCGTCCGGGCAGCGGACCGTGGTGTACATCGTCGTGGCCGCCGTGCTCGCGATCGCGCTGATCGCGGGGCTCGGGTTCTGGTACGCCCACTCCGGTGACGACGGCGGGAAGCGGAACACCGCGCACTCCTCCGGCGGGACCGGCGGGAAGAACGGCTCCGGCGCGGCCGGCGGCGGCAAGGAGAAGGCCCCGGCCGACCCCGGTGCCAAGCTGCTGTTCCAGGTGCCGCTGCCCCAGACCAAGAGCACCGTCGTGACGGCGGGTTCCTGGCTGACGGACACGGTCTACGCCAAGTCGGGCGTCGCGGAGATCACCGGGTACGACCCGGCCGACGGCACCCGCAAGTGGACGCTCAAGCTGCCCGGCCCGGTCTGCTCGGCCAGCAGCCGGCTCACCGACGACGGCCGTACGGCGATCGTCTTCCAGCCGAAGATGAACGACCCCCGGGCGGGCTGCACCCAGGTCGCGGCCGTGGACCTCGTCAAGGGCACGCGGCTGTGGACGAAGACGGTGGGCGAGGGCGACTTCCCCGTCACCTTCGACAACGTCACCGTCTCCGGCCGTACCGTCGCGGCGGGCAGCAACGAGGGCGGCGCCGCGTTCGACATCGACTCCGGCAAGGCGCTCTGGCAGCCCAAGCCGTCCGACGGCTGCTACGACGCCGGGTACGGCGGCGGCGCCAAGCTCGTCGCGGTCCGCAAGTGCGGCGGCTACGACAACCCGACGCTGCACATCCAGACCCTCGACGCGAAGTCCGGCAAGGTGCTCTCCGAGTACAAGATGGCCCCCGGCATCGAGTACGCCTCCGTGATCTCCACCGAGCCCCTGGTCGTCGCCGCCGACGTGGGCGACAGCGCGGGCGACGGCAGCGGGATCTCGGACTACTTCTCCATCGACGACAAGACCGGCAAGCTGCTCACCCGGATCTCCGCCCCCGGCGACACCTACGCCGGCAAGTGCAACAGCATCACCCGGGTCGAGGACTGCCGGGGCGTGGTCGCGGGCAACGGCAAGCTGTACCTGGCCACCGAGGAGCACGACGGCACGGGCGACAAGTACAGCAAGACCAACGAGATCGTCGCCTTCGACCTGACCACCGGCAAGCAGACCGGACAGCGCGCCCCGGCGGGCAACGGCTACACGCTCTACCCGCTGCGCATGGACGGCACCAACCTGCTCGCCTACAACCACCCGCCCTACGACAAGGGCGGCCAGGTCCTCAGCATCGACGGCTCCTCCTTCAAGGCGACCAGGCTGCTGGAGAACCCGGCCACCCGCGACGTGCACCAGTCGGAGGCCACCATGCCGCCCGACTACGCGGAACTCCGGTTCGCGAACGGCCGCCTGTTCATGTCCGCGGTCTTCGCGCACAAGGTGACCTACGGCAAGGAGTACCTGGTGCTCGCCTTCGGCACCGGCGGCTGAGCGCGCCCCTTCCCGTCCCGAGTGCCCCGGATTTCATCGGTCCGGGGCACTTCTCCGCATAGTGGCGGCGCAGCGTCGAACAAGCGTGTAACTTCCGGGACATGGGGGACGAGGCGCCGGGGGGCCCTCTGTCCCCGGGGACCGGTGGGCGTCCATAGTGGGGCATCCACCGGGGGACTGGGGGGTTTGCAGTATGGGAGTGCGGCTGATGGTCGTCGACGACCACCGCCTGCTCGCGGAGGCGCTGGCCTCCGCGCTCAAGCTGCGCGGGCACCGGGTGCTCGCGGCGGCGGCACCGGCGGCGGGCGCGGCCGAGCTGGTGATCACACGGGCGCCCGAGGTGTGCCTGCTCGGTACTGCGGCACCGGCCGAACCGGGCGCCTTCGACCCGGTGGTCCGGATCAAGCGGGAGCGCCCGCAGGTGGCCGTGGTGGTCCTCGGGCCCGTGCCGTCCCCGCGCGGTATCGCGGCGGCCTTCGCGGCCGGCGCCTCGGGGTACGTACGCCACGACGAGCGCATCGAGGGCGTCGAGCGGGCCCTGATGAAGGCGCGGGCGGGGGAGGCGGTCGTGGCGCCGCAGCTCCTCCAGGGCGCCTTCGCGGAGCTGCTCAACCCCGCCGCCCAGCCCGACGACGAGGGGCAGCGGCTGCTGCGGCTGCTCACCCCGCGCGAGGTCGAGGTGCTGGTCAGGGTGGCGGAGGGCGAGGACACGCGCCGTATCGCGGCGGGCATGGGGATAGCGCCCAGCACCGCCCGTACCCATGTGCAGCGTGTCCTGATGAAGCTCGGCGTCGGCTCCCGCCTGGAGGCCGCCGCCCTGGCCGCCCGCACCGGTCTGCTGGACAGAGCGGGTCCCCTGCCGCACACGACGACGGGGCCGGAGCTGTGACGCACAGCTCCGGCCCCGCACGGTGCCCGGTTCAGGGGGTGTCTCCCCGGTCTTCGCGGGCTCGCGAAGACCGGGAAGACGCCCCCTAGTGGGCCGGGTCCTCCTCGGTCACGCCCTCCGCGGGGAGCGGGGGCGGGGTCGGGCGGAGCTTGAGCCAGGCCAGGAAGAAGACGCCGAGGATCAGCATCCCGATGCCGGTCCACAGGTTGATGTTGACGCCCTCGGCCTTGTCGATCGCGGCCTTGGAGTCGGTGATGCCGGCGATCGTGACGATGACGCCGTAGACGACGAACAGGCCGCCGATGATGCGCCGCAGGTCGAAGATGCGGGCCGCGGTCGCGGACTTGCCCTCCAGCTCGGTGACCTCGCGCTGGACGTCGTGCTCGGTCGCGCCGTGCTCGGGGCGGGGGGATTCTTCGGTCATGGTTTCCTCATCCTCCCGCGATCAGAACGAGAACGGGATGTAGCAGGCGGCGGCCAGGACGACGGCGCCCCAGCCGAGCAGGGCGGGCTTGCGGTACCAGGCGTCGTCGCCCTCGGCCGGTGCCTCGGACATGCCCGGCGAGGTGGTGCCGTAGACCAGGCCCTGGAGCTCCTCGGCGGGCTTGGCCTTGGTGAACAGCGACACCGCGACCATGACGACCGCGCCCGCGACGAAGCCCGCGATGGCGGAGACGAAGTTGGCGCCCTGGTCGGAGGGGATCGAGATGATGCCCTGCTTGTAGAACACGAAGTAGTTGACCATCGCGGTCGCGGTGCCCGCGAGCAGGCCCCAGAAGCCGGACTTGGCCGAGGCGCGCTTCCAGAACATGCCGACGATGAAGACCACGAACATCGGGACGTTGAAGAAGGAGAACAGCGTCTGGAGGTAGCTCATGATGTTCGAGAACGAGGACGCCAGGAACGCCGTGCCGACCGACGCGGCGACACCGATCACGGTGATCAGCCGGCCGAAGCGGACGTAGTAGCCGTCCTCCTGGCCGGGCTTGACGTAGCGCGCCCAGATGTCGGTGGTGAACACGGTGTTGAAGGACGACACGTTGGCCGCCATGCCCGCCATGAACGCCGCGAGTAGACCGGTGACGGCGATGCCGAGCACGCCGTTGGGCAGCAGCTCCTGCATCAGATAGGGGATCGCGTCGTTGTACTGGAGCCCGGAACCGGCGGTGCCGATCTTGGGGACCAGGGCGGCGGCGACCAGGCCCGGGATCATCACCAGGAAGACGATGAAGATCTTCGGGTACGCGGCGATCAGCGGGGTGCGCTGACCGGCGGAGAGGTTCTTCGCGGACAGGGCGCGCTGCACCTCGGCGAAGTTGGTGGTCCAGTAGCCGAAGGACAGCACGAAGCCGAGGCCGAGGACGATGGTCAGCCAGTTCGCGCCGAGCGGGTTGGTGCTGCCGATGCCGGTGCCGCCCCAGGCGGTGGTGAAGTTGTGGCCGTGGGTGGCGTCCAGCTTGTGGGTCAGACCGTCCCAGCCGCCGACCTTCTTCAGACCGAGGAAGGTGATCGGGATGAGGGCCGCCAGGATCACGAAGAACTGGAGCACCTCGTTGTAGATCGCCGAGGAGAGACCGCCGAGCGTGATGTACGCGAGCACGAAGGCGCCCGCGACCACGATCGCCACCCACTGCGGCCAGCCGAGGAGTGCCTCGACCACGATCGCGAGGGCGTACAGGTTGACGCCCGCGATCAGGATCGCCGCGAACGCGAACAGGATCGAGCTGAGCAGATGGGCGGCCTTGTCGAAGCGCAGCAGCAGGAACTCGGGGACCGAGCGGACCTTGCTGCCGTAGTAGAAGGGCATCATCACGAGGCCCAGGAAGACCATCGCGGGGATGGCGCCGATCCAGTACCAGTGCACCGTGTACGCGCCGTACTGCGCACTGTTGGCCGCCATGCCCAGGATCTCGGTGGCCGCCAGGTTCGCCGAGATGAAGGCGAGGCCGGTGATCCAGGCGGGCAGCGAGCGTCCGGAGAGGAAGAAGTCCAGGCTGGTCTTCACCGAGCGGCGGGCCGCGAAGCCGATGCCGAGGACGACGACGAAGTAGATGGCCAGGATCGTGTAGTCGAGCCAGTTGGTGGGGAGCCGTAGCTCCGCGGCCAGGTAGGTGTGGCCCGCCGCCAGGGGCGCGGGGCCGGTCGGGGACGTCTGCATGAGAACTCGCTTCGTTGCGCGAACTGATCCAGAGCGGAACCTACGCCGCGGCCTTCAGTATTTGAACAGTTCTGTTGGTGTTCTTTGTTTGATTGTGATCGTACGACCCGTTGTCGAGTTGTGGTTTGTTATGTTTGATTGTGTTGAGTGATTGGGTGAGGACGCCCTGCGGGATGTCGATCAAGGAGTCCGGCGTGAAGAAGACCCCGACGCGGCTGGCCGACGGGCGTGAGCTGATCTACTACGACCTGCGCGACGACACCGTGCGCGACGCGGTGGACCGGCGCCCGCTGGAGCCCACGGTCACCCGTTCCGAGATCCGCCGCGACCCGCTGCTCGGCGACTCGGTCGCCGTCGCCTCCCACCGCCAGGGCCGCACCTACCACCCCCCGGCCGACGAGTGCCCGCTGTGCCCGAGCCGCGGCGAGCGGCTGAGCGAGATCCCCGACTCCTCCTACGACGTGGTGGTCTTCGAGAACCGCTTCCCCTCGCTCGCCGGGGACTCCGGGCGCTGCGAGGTCGTCTGCTTCACCTCCGACCACGACGCGTCCTTCGCCGACCTCACCGAGGAACAGGCCCGGCTCGTGCTTGACGCATGGACCGACCGCACCGCCGAACTCGCGCGACTCCCCTCTGTGAAGCAGGTGTTCTGCTTCGAGAACCGGGGCGCCGAGATCGGGGTGACCCTCGGGCACCCCCACGGGCAGATCTACGCCTATCCGTTCACCACGCCCCGCACCGCGCTGATGCTCCGCTCCGTCGCCGCGCACAAGGAGGACAGCGGCGGGGAGAACCTCTTCGACGTCGTCCTCGCGCGTGAACTCGCCGGTGAGCGGGTCGTCCTGGAGAGTGAACACTGGGCGGCCTTCGTGCCGTACGCCGCGCACTGGCCGTACGAGGTCCACCTGTATCCCAAGCGCCGGGTGCCCGATCTGCTCGCGCTCGACGAGGACGCGCGCACGGAGTTCCCCCGGGTCTATCTGGAACTCTTGAGGCGCTTCGACCGGATCTTCGAGCGGGAGGAAGGGGAGGGCGCCGCGGGCGAGGGCGTGGGAGAGCCCCCGACGCCGTACATCGCCGCCTGGCACCAGGCGCCGTTCGGGCCGACCGGCGTGGACGGCGTGGAGCGCGAGGACTTCGCGCTGCACCTGGAGCTTTTCACCATCCGACGCACTTCCGGCAAGCTGAAGTTTCTCGCGGGTTCCGAGTCCGGCATGAACGTGTTCATCAACGACGTGCCGCCGGAGCGCGCGGCCGAGCGACTGCGAGAGGTAGCGAGTTCATGAAGTACCTGGTGACGGGTGGCGCGGGTTATGTCGGCAGCGTGATGGCCCGGCATCTGCTGGAGGCGGGGCACGAGGTCACCGTCCTCGACAACCTCTCCACCGGCTTCCGCGCGGGCGTCCCCGAGGGAGCCGCGTTCGTCGAGGGCGACATCCGCGACGCCGCCAAGTGGCTCGACTCCTCCTACGACGGTGTGCTGCACTTCGCCGCGTTCTCGCAGGTCGGCGAGTCGGTCGTGAAGCCCGAGAAGTACTGGGAGAACAACGTCGGCGGCACCATGGCGCTGCTCGCCGCGATGCGCGAGGCGGGCGTGCGCCGCCTGGTCTTCTCCTCCACCGCCGCGACCTACGGCGAGCCGGAGGAGGTCCCGATCCGGGAGTCCGCCCCGACCAGGCCCACCAACCCCTACGGCGCCTCCAAGCTCGCGGTCGACCACATGATCACCGGCGAGGCGGCGGCGCACGGACTCGCGGCGGTCTCGCTGCGCTACTTCAACGTGGCGGGCGCGTACGGCAGTTACGGCGAGCGGCACGACCCCGAGACCCATCTCATCCCGCTCGTCCTCCAGGTCGCCCAGGGACGCCGCGACGCCATCTCCGTCTACGGCGACGACTACCCGACCCCCGACGGCACCTGCGTACGCGACTACATCCACGTCGCCGACCTCGCCGAGGCCCACCTCCTCGCCCTCGACGCCGCCGAGACCGGCGAACACCTGATCTGCAACCTCGGCAACGGCAACGGCTTCTCCGTGCGCGAGGTCATCGAGACCGTCCGCGAGGTCACCGGGCACCCGGTCCCCGAGATCACCGCCCCGCGCCGGGCCGGCGATCCGGCGGTCCTGGTGGCGTCCGCCGAGACGGCACGCGCCACACTGGGCTGGAACCCTTCCCGCGCGGACCTCGCCGGGATCATCGCGGACGCCTGGCAGTTCGCGCGTCGGACGCACAAGGAGCAGTAGTGGGCGCAGAGTCGGTCCGGGAACGCTTCGCCGAGCTGTACGGAGCCGAGCCGGAGGGGGTGTGGGCGGCGCCGGGCCGGGTGAACCTGATCGGCGAACACACCGACTACAACGACGGCTTCGTGATGCCGTTCGCACTTCCCCACCAGGTGACGGCGGCGGTCTCGCGCCGCTCGGACGGCGTGCTGCGGCTGCACTCGGCGGACGTCGAGGGCGGCCCCGTCGAGCTGCGCCTCGACACCCTGGAGCCGGGCACGGACCACGACTGGACGGCGTACCCGGCGGGCGTCGTCTGGGCGTTGCGCGAGGCGGGCCACGCCCTGACCGGCGCGGACATCCATCTGTCCTCCACGGTGCCGACCGGCGCGGGTCTGTCCTCCTCGGCGGCCCTGGAGATCGTCGTCGCCCTCGCCCTGAACGACCTCCACGAACTCGGCCTGCCCCGCTGGCGGTTGGCCCGCCTGTGCCAGCGCGCCGAGAACGTCTACGTCGGCGCCCCCACCGGCATCATGGACCAGACCGCCTCCGCCTGCTGCGAGGAGGGCCACGCCCTCTTCCTCGACACCCGCGACCTCTCCCAGCGCCAGATCCCCTTCGACCTCGCCGCCGAGGGCCTGCGCCTCCTGGTCATCGACACCCAGGTCAAGCACGCCCACAGCAGCGGCGAGTACGGCAAGCGCCGCGCGGGCTGCGAGAAGGGCGCGGCGCTGCTGGGGGTGGACGCGCTGCGGGACGTTCCGTACGCCGACCTGGACGCGGCCCTGTCGGACCTCGGCGACGAGGAGGAAGTCCGCCGACTGGTCCGCCATGTCGTCACGGAGGACCACCGAGTGGAACGGGTGGTGGAGTTGCTGACGGAGGGCAACGTCCGCGACATCGGTCCCCTCCTCACCGAGGGCCACGCCTCCCTCCGCGACGACTTCCGCATCTCCTGCCCCGAGCTGGACCTCGCCGTCGACACGTCCTTGTCAGCGGGAGCCCTCGGCGCCCGCATGACCGGCGGCGGCTTCGGCGGCTCCGCCATCGCCCTGGTGGACGCCTCCTCGGTGGACACCATCACCAAGGCGACCGAGGAAGCCTTCGCGAACGCCGGCCACCCGACCCCCCGCGTCTTCGAAGCGGTCCCGTCCCCGGGGGCCCGCCGCCTGCTCTGAGCGGCCCGCTCACCCCAGCTTTTTCGTCAGTGTGTACTCCGTGACCCCCGGTGGGTAGTCCGGGATCTCGCAGACGATGCCGTAGCCCTGTTTGCGGTAGAAGGCGGGGGCCTGGAAGTCCCAGGTCTCGACGCGGGCGGCGGTGCAGGCGCGGTGGAGGGCGAGGTATTCGGCCTCGGTGAGGAGGCGGGTGCCGAGGCCGGTGCCCCGATGGGGGGTGTCGACCCAGAGGTGGGTGATGTGGAGCCAGCCGGCCCAGGTGTGGGCCACCAGGCCGCCGGACAGCTGGCCCGCGTCGTCCAACGCCCAGACGTGGAGCGGGGTTTCCCGCGCACCGGGGGTGCCGCGCAGGGCGGCCAGGACGGGGGAGGCAGCTGTGTTGGTGTCCCGTAGCCGCGCCCGCAGCAGAGCACGTCGGTCCTTGTCGACTTCCGTCTCGATACGAAACATGCGGCACACCATAAACGCGCAGCCCGGTCAGTTCCGCCAATTCGCCCGCCCCCGACGACCCCCGCCCGTACGCTGAGAAGCGGTGCCGGTGGGGGCCGGTGCCGATTCAGGGGGCGAGACAGGCGGGTACGGCACCCGCGAGGGGGGTAGCACTGTCCGCGACGGCTGGGGCCGCGCGGTCGGTGGCCCCTTCGCGGGTGCCGTGACCGCGAGCCGTCGTCGTTCTCCCAACCTGGGGTCTCCCCCGCTCCCACGCGGAGCCTGGGGATAGGGGGTTACGTGGTTCGCATCCGAGTCCTGGTCGTCGACGATCACCGCATCTTCGCCGAGTCGCTCGCCGCCGCGCTCGCCGCGGAGCCGGACGTCGACGTCTTCGCCGCCGGCAGCGGTCCGGCGGCGCTGCGCTGCCTGGAGCGGGCCGCCGCCGAGGGCCGCAGGTACGACGTCCTGCTGGTCGACGCCGACCTGGGCAGGACCCTGCCGGCCGGCCGCGCGGCCATCCCCGTGCAACTGGGCGACGCCGAGGGACCGGTGGACGGGATCTCCCTGGTCGCCGGGGTCCGCACCGCTCAGCCGGGCGTGCGCTGCGTGGTCCTCGCGGAGAGGGACGAGCCCCGCCGGGCCGCCCTCGCGCTCCAGGCGGGCGCCTGCGGCTGGGTCGCCAAGGACTGCTCGCTGTCCCGGCTGCTCACCGTCATCCGGGGTGTCCTGCGCGACGAGACGCATCTGCCGCCCGCGTTGCTCACCGGCGTCCTCAAGGAACTCACCGCCGCACGCAAGCACCGCAGCGAGAGCGAGCGACTGGTGGAGTCGCTGACCCCGCGCGAGCGGGAGGTGCTGCGCTGCATGGTCGCGGGGCTCGGCCGCAAGGCGGTCGCGGAGCGGCTGTTCCTCTCCCCGCACACCGTGCGCACCCATATGCAGAACGTCCTCGGCAAACTCGGCGTCCACTCCACCCTCGCCGCCGTGGCGCTCGCCCGCAGGGCAGGGGTGGGTCCGGTGGACCTAGCCGGGGACGTTGTCGAACGGGGCGGTCAACTGGCGTAGCAGCCCCGCCAGTTCGGAGCGCTGCGCGGTGGACAGCTCGCCCAGGATCGCCCGCTCCTGCGCCAGCAGCCCGGCCAGCGCCTCGTCGGCCCGGTCGCGCCCGGTGTCGGTCAGCCGCACCAGCACGCCCCGCCGGTCGCTCGGGTCGGGCAGCCGCTCGACCAGGCCCTTCTTGGCGAGCCGGTCGATCCGGTTGGTCATCGTGCCCGAGGTGACCAGCGTCTGGGTGAGCAACTGGCCGGGGGAGAGCTGGTACGGCGTCCCGGCGCGCCTGAGCGCGGTCAGCACGTCGAACTCCCAGGGCTCCAGCTGATGCTCGGCGAAGGCGAGCCGCCGCGCGCGGTCCAGGTGCCGGGCCAGCCTGCTCACCCGGCTCAGTACTTCCAGCGGCTCCACGTCGAGGTCCGGGCGCTCCCGGCGCCACGCTGCGACCAGCCGATCGACCTCGTCCTCCATGGAGATCAGTGTAGTGGTTGTGTCGACATGAAGTCTCTTGATGTCGAGTGTCTTGACATCGAGAGATCGGCGGCGCCACGCTGGACCACATGACGACGCCGCACTGGAATCCCGCCCAGTACCTCCGCCACGCCGGTCACCGCCTGCGCCCCTTCACCGACCTCGTCGCCCGCGTCCCCGACCCGCCGGGCGCCCGCCCGCGTGTCGCCGACCTCGGCTGCGGCCCCGGCAACGCCACCGCCCTGCTGGCCGCCCGCTGGCCCGCCGCGCACATCACCGGCTACGACAACTCGCCCGAGATGCTCGACCGCGCCCACACCGAGCACGAGGGCCCCACCGAGGGCGGCGGCCGTCTGGACTTCGCCCCCGCCGACGCCCGCACCTGGACCCCGGACGAGCCCTGCGACGTGATCGTCTCCAACGCCACCCTCCAGTGGGTGCCGGGCCATCTCGACCGCTTCGCCGACTGGACCTCCGCCCTGAACCCCGGCGGCACCTTCGCCTTCCAGGTCCCCGACAACACCGACGCCCCGCTGCACACCCTCATGCGGGAACTCGCGGACACCCCGCGCTGGAAGTCCCGCCTCGCCGGTGTACTGCGCCGCCCGGACTCCGTGCACACCCCCGGCGTCTACCTCGACCGCCTCGCCCGCCTCGGTCTGGCCGCCGACGTGTGGCAGACGACGTACCAGCACGTCCTCACCGGTCGGGACCCGGTGCTCGACTGGGTCAAGGGCACCGGCCTGCGCCCCGCCCTGACCGCGCTCGCCGACGATCCCGAGGCGCGGGACGCCTTCCTCGCCGAGTACCGCGACCTGCTGCGCACGGCCTACCCGAGCGCGCCGTACGGGACCCTGCTGCCCTTCCGCCGTCTCTTCGCCGTCGCCGTCCGGGAGGCGTGAGCCGTGCTCGTCGCCGTCGACCACGTCCAGCTCGCCGCCCCCGCGGGGAGCGAGGACGTGCTGCGCGCCTTCTACACCGGCGCCCTCGGCATGACCGAGGTCGCCAAGCCCCCGGTGCTCGCCGCGCGCGGTGGCTGCTGGTTCCAGGCGGCCGGGGTACAGCTCCATCTGGGCGTCGAGGACGACTTTCGCCCCGCCCGCAAGGCCCACCCCGGGCTCCGGGTCCGGGACATCGAGGCGTACGCCGCCCGGCTCACCGCCCACGGCGCCCCCGTGACCTGGGACGGCGACCTCCCCGGCCACCGCCGCTTCTACACCGAGGACCCGGTCGGCAACCGCCTGGAGTTCCTGGAGCCGACAGCAGCGACGGCGCCGACAGCGCCCGTGCTCCCGCAGGAAAGACGCTAGTTCTTCCGGTGCCCTATCAGCCGCGGCTTCTGCTCGAGCCCGTCCAGGCCGTGCCACGCCAGGTTCACCAGATGCGCCGCGACCTCCGCCTTCTTCGGGCGGCGCACGTCCAGCCACCACTGCCCGGTCAGCGCGACCATCCCGACCAGCGCCTGCGCGTAGAGCGGGGCCAGCTTGGAGTCGAAGCCGCGGCTCTTGAACTCGCGGCCCAGGATGTCCTCCACCTGGGTCGCGATGTCCGAGATGAGCGAGGCGAAGGTGCCGGTGGACTGCGGGATGGGCGAGTCGCGCACGAGGATGCGGAAACCGTCCGTGTACTCCTCGATGTAGTCCAGCAGCGCGAAGGCCGCCTGCTCGCACAGCTCGCGGGGATGCCCCGCCGTCAGCGAGCCGGTCACCATGTCGAGCAGCCGCCGCATCTCGCGGTCGACCACCACCGCGTACAGCCCCTCCTTGCCGCCGAAGTGCTCGTACACCACCGGCTTGGACACCCCGGCCTTCGCCGCGATCTCCTCCACCGACGTGCCCTCGAAGCCCTTCGCCGCGAAGAGGGTGCGACCGATCTCCAGCAACTGCTGGCGGCGCTCGGCACCGGTCATACGGGTCCGGCGTGCCCGCCGCTGCTTGTCGTTGCCCTGGATGCTGCTGGAGTCGGTCGCCACGCCGTCAATCATGCCGCCTCGGCGCCGGCCTTCCCGCGCGGGGAGGAGTCCGCACCGTCGCTGCGGCGCGAATCGATACGCGAGCGTGACGGCCAGCGCACGTCGTACGCCCAGCCGAGCTTCTCGCACCAGCGGATGATCCGGGCCGAGGAGTCGATCTGGCCGCGCTCCACACCGTGCCGCGCCGCCGTCGGGTCCGCGTGGTGCAGGTTGTGCCAGGACTCGCCGCAGGACAGGATCGCCAGCCACCACACGTTGCCCGAGCGGTCGCGCGACTTGAACGGCCGCTTGCCCACCGCGTGACAGATCGAGTTGATGGACCAGGTCACGTGGTGCAGCAGGGCCACCCGGATGAGTGAACCCCAGAAGAAGCCGGTGAAGGCACCCCACCAGGACATCGTGACCAGGCCGCCGATCAGCGGCGGCAGCGCCAGCGAGATCGCCGTCCACATCACGAACTGCCGGGAGATCGTCCGGATGGCCCGGTCCTTGATCAGGTCCGGCGCGAACTTGTCCTGCGGGGTCTGCTCCTCGTCGAACATCCAGGCGATGTGGGCCCACCACAGGCCCTTCATCAGCGCCGGGAGCGTCTCGCCGTAGCGCCAGGGCGAGTGGGGGTCGCCCTCGGCGTCGGAGAACTTGTGGTGCCTGCGGTGGTCGGCCACCCAGCGCACGATCGGGCCCTCGACCGCCATCGAACCCATGATCGCCAGGGCGATCCGCAGGGGCCGCTTGGCCTTGAACGAGCCATGGGTGAAGTACCGGTGGAAACCGATGGTGATGCCGTGGCAGCCGATGAAGTAGAAGAGCGCCAGCAGGCCCAGATCGAGCCAGCTCACTCCCCAGCCCCAGGCCAGCGGCACCGCTGCCACCAGGGCCAGGAACGGCACCACGATGAACACGAGCAGGGCGATCTGCTCGATCGAGCGCTTCTTCTCGCCGCCCAGCGTGGCGAGGGAGGCATCGGGTGAGGCTTCGTCGATCACATCGGAACTTGAGGTCATGCGCGTCCCCTGTGGGGTCGAGGGTCGGGGCAGGTGCCGGGCCGCCGGGACCGGACGGGAATGAAGGGGGTCCTTCCCTACGGTTCCGTAACCTACGGCGTCGTAAGTATGGCAGCGAGTCGGGGTGCGGCAAGGGCCCCCAACCCTGCGCGTCCCGGTGGACACCTATCCTTGGAAGCGGTCGGACAGCGCCGTCCGCTCTGTTTACTTCCCGGACGATCCAGGCCGTATGCGACGTTTTGCGCCGCGATGGATGGATGACCCGGGTTCCCTCCCAGTTGAGCTTCAACACTGCAAGGAGCCGCACCTGTGAGCAGTGCCGACGACCAGACCACCACGGCCGGCAGCGAGCTGCGCGCCGACATCCGGCGCCTGGGCGACCTGCTGGGCGAGACCCTCGTACGGCAGGAGGGTCCCGAACTCCTGGAACTGGTCGAGAAGGTCCGCCGCCTGACCCGCGAGGACGGGGAGGCCGCCGCCGAGCTGCTGCGCGGCACCGAACTGGAGACCGCCGCCAAGCTCGTCCGCGCCTTCTCCACCTACTTCCACCTCGCCAACGTCACCGAGCAGGTGCACCGCGGCCGCGAGCTGCGCGCCCGCCGCGCCGCCGAGGGCGGCCTCATCGCCCGCACCGCCGACCGCCTCAAGGACGCCGACCCCGAGCACGTCCGCGAGACCGTCCGCAACCTCAACGTCCGGCCCGTCTTCACCGCGCACCCCACCGAGGCCGCCCGGCGCTCCGTGCTCAACAAGCTCCGGCGCGTCGCGGAACTCCTGGACACCCCCGTCCTCGACTCCGACCGCCGCCGCCACGACGTGCGCCTCGCCGAGAACATCGACCTCGTCTGGCAGACCGACGAACTGCGCGTGGTGCGCCCCGAGCCCACCGACGAGGCCCGCAACGCCATCTACTACCTGGACGAACTCCACGCCCACGCCGTCGGTGACGTCCTGGAGGACCTCACCGCCGAGCTGGAGCGCGTCGGCGTCCAGCTGCCCGACGACACCCGGCCGCTCACCTTCGGCACCTGGATCGGCGGCGACCGCGACGGCAACCCCAACGTCACCCCCCAGGTCACCTGGGACGTCCTCATCCTCCAGCACGAGCACGGCATCAACGACGCCCTGGAGATGATCGACGAGCTGCGCGGACTGCTCTCCAACTCCATCCGCTACACCGGCGCCACCGAGGAACTCCTCACCTCCCTCGACGCCGACCTGGATCGCCTGCCGGAGATCAGCCCCCGCTACAAGCGCCTCAACGCCGAGGAGCCCTACCGGCTCAAGGCCACCGCGATCCGCCAGAAGCTGGAGAACACCAAGCAGCGCCTGGCCCGCAACACCCCCCACCAGGAGGGCCGCGACTACCTCGGCACCGCCGAGCTCCTCGACGACCTGCGGATCATCCAGACCTCCCTGCGCGTGCACCGCGGCACCCTCTTCGCCGACGGCCGCCTCGCCCGCGTCATCCGCACCCTGGCCGCCTTCGGCCTCCAGCTCGCCACCATGGACGTCCGCGAGCACGCCGACGCCCACCACCACGCCCTCGGGCAGCTCTTCGACCGCCTCGGCGAGGAGTCCTGGCGCTACGCCGACATGCCCCGCGACTACCGCGCCAAGCTCCTGGCCAAGGAACTGCGCTCGCGCCGCCCGCTCGCCCCGAGCCCGGCGCCCGTCGACGCGGCCGCCGCCAAGACCCTCGGCGTCTTCCAGACCGTCAAGCGCGCCCTGGAGGTCTTCGGACCCGAGGTCATCGAGTCGTACATCATCTCCATGTGCCAGGGCGCCGACGACGTCTTCGCCGCGACCGTGCTGGCCCGCGAGGCCGGACTGCTCGACCTGCACGCCGGCTGGGCGAAGATCGGCATCGTGCCGCTCCTGGAGACCACCGACGAGCTGAAGGCCGCCGACACCATCCTGGAGGACATGCTCTCCGACCCCTCCTACCGGCGCCTGGTCGCGCTGCGCGGAGACGTCCAGGAGGTCATGCTCGGCTACTCCGACTCCTCCAAGTTCGGCGGCATCACCACCAGCCAGTGGGAGATCCACCGCGCCCAGCGCCGGCTGCGCGACGTCGCCCACCGCTACGGCGTCCGGCTGCGCCTCTTCCACGGCCGCGGCGGCACCGTCGGCCGCGGCGGCGGCCCCTCGCACGACGCGATCCTCGCCCAGCCCTGGGGCACCCTGGAGGGCGAGATCAAGGTCACCGAGCAGGGCGAGGTCATCTCCGACAAGTACCTGATCCCCTCCCTCGCCCGGGAGAACCTGGAACTGACGGTCGCCGCCACCCTCCAGGCGTCCGCCCTGCACACCGCCCCCCGCCAGTCCGACGAGGCGCTCGCCCGCTGGGACGCTGCCATGGACGTCGTCTCCGACGCCGCCCACGCCGCCTACCGCCGGCTCGTCGAGGACCCCGACCTGCCGACGTACTTCCTCGCCTCCACCCCGGTCGACCAGCTCGCCGACCTGCACCTGGGCTCGCGACCCTCCCGCCGCCCCGGCTCGGGCGTCTCGCTCGACGGACTGCGCGCCATCCCCTGGGTGTTCGGCTGGACCCAGTCCCGGCAGATCGTCCCCGGCTGGTTCGGCGTCGGCTCCGGCCTCAAGGCCCTGCGCGAGGCGGGCCTGGACACCGTGCTCGACGAGATGCACGAACAGTGGCACTTCTTCCGCAACTTCATCTCCAACGTGGAGATGACCCTCGCCAAGACCGACCTGCGGATCGCCCAGCACTACGTCGACACCCTCGTCCCCGACGAGCTGAAGCACGTCTTCGACACCATCCGCGCCGAGCACGACCTCACCGTCGCCGAGATCCTGCGCGTCACCGGCGAGAAGGAACTCCTCGCCGCCCAGCCCGTCCTCAAGCAGACCTTCGCCATCCGCGACGCCTACCTGGACCCGATCTCCTACCTCCAGGTCGCCCTGCTCAAGCGCCAGCGCGACGCGGTCGCCGAGGGCACCGAACCCGACCCGCTCCTGGCCCGCGCCCTGCTCCTGACCGTCAACGGCGTGGCGGCGGGCCTGCGCAACACCGGCTGACCCGCTGGGTCGCACCACACGACGACGCCCCCGGCAGCCGCGAGGCTCCGGGGGCGCCGTCCGTTGCGGGAAAGGCTCACTGCGCCGTCACGAACGCCCCCGTCAGCAGCACCACGCCCAGCACCCCCAGCACCCAGCCGGTCCGCGTCAGCCGCATCCCGCCCGCCACCACCACCGAGGCCAGCACCAGCGCCCCGCCCAGCGGCAGCCAGGCGAACAGCGTCCCCGCCAGACCCGAGCGCACCACCACGTCCGTACCGGGCTCCACCGTCACGTCGTAGGACCGGCCCTCCCGCACCGCGACGGTCCTCGCCAGCACCACCCGGTCCCGGCGCACCGCACCGGCGGACGTCGGCGAGAACGGGCCCGTACAGCGGTCGCCGGAACAGTCCGTCACCCGCATCGTGCCGTGCTCACGGCCCTTGGGCAGCATCACGTGCTGCGCGGTGCCCCAGGAACCCCACGCCCCGGCGAAGAGGATCAGCGCGGCACACACGCCCATCAGCACGGCCCGCCCCACCCCCAACGCGGTCACGGAAGCCCGGCGTACGGAACTGGCTCTGGCAGGCATGGCCGGGATCATTGGCCATACCCCTACGACCGGTCAACTCCGGCGCGGAGCACTCCCGACAAGTCAGGAGTTGTACGCCGACTGCGCCCGCTCCAGACCCTCCGTCACCAACGACTCCACCGCGTCCGCCGCCCGGTCCACGAACCAGTCCAGCTCCTTGCGCTCGGCGGACGAGAAGTCCTTCAGCACGAAGTCCGCCACCTGCATCCGCCCCGGCGGCCGGCCGATCCCGCACCGCACCCGGTGATAGTCGGCACCCATCGCCTTCGTCATCGACTTCAGACCGTTGTGCCCGTTGTCCCCGCCGCCCAGCTTCAGCCGCAGCGTCGCGTAGTCGATGTCCAGTTCGTCGTGCACGGCCACGAGGTGATCGACCGGCACCTTGTAGAAGTCCCGCAGCGCGTTCACCGGGCCGCCCGACAGATTCATGAACGACATCGGCTTCGCCAGGATCACCCGGCGGCTGCCCGGACCCGCGGGACCGATCCGGCCCTCCAGCACCTGCGCCTGTGCCTTCGACGCCCGCTTGAACTTCCCGCCGATCCGCTCCGCGAGCAGATCCACCACCATGAAACCGACGTTGTGCCGGTTCATCGCGTACTCAGGACCCGGATTGCCGAGCCCGACGACCAGCCAGGGGGCACTCTCGGACGTGCTCACGTCCCAGTCTCCTCACGTGCGACAGCCGCTGCTCCCCCAAGGGAAGCAGCGGCTGGAGCGAAAACGGCTGCCGCCACGGACGCGGCGGCAGAACCGGGGCCTTACGCCTCGGCGGCCTCGTCACCCTCGGCGGCCTCGGCCTCCGGGGCCTCCTCGGCCTGGGCGGCCAGGACCTGCAGGACGACGGCGTCGTCCTCGACGGCCAGCGAGACACCGGCCGGCAGCTTGATGTCCTTGGCGTGGACCGAGGCACCGGCCTCCAGGCCCTCGACGGAGACCGTCACGGACTCGGGGATGTGCGTGGCCTCGGCCTCGACCGGCAGGGCGTTCAGCACGTGCTCGAGCAGGTTGCCGCCCGGGGCCAGCTCGCCCTCGGCGACGACCGGGACCTCGACGGTGACCTTCTCGCCGCGCTTGACCAGCAGCAGGTCGACGTGCTCCAGGAAGCCCTTAATGGCGTCGCGCTGGACGGCCTTCGGGATCGCCAGCTCGTTGGTCTTGCCGTCGATGTCCAGGGCGATCAGGACGTTCGGCGTACGCAGCGCGAGGAGCAGCTCGTGGCCCGGGAGGGTCAGGTGCAGCGGCTCGGAACCGTGGCCGTAGAGGACACCGGGAACCTTGTTGTCACGGCGGATGCGACGGGCCGCACCCTTGCCGAACTCGGTGCGGGTCTCGGCGGCGATCTTCACCTCGGACATGTGAATCACTCCTCGTAGAGGTTGTAGGGACGGTCACCCGGCCACGAACGGCCTGCTACGAAGAGCGCGTCGATAACGGACAGCCACCTCGTGAGAACACGAGTGCGGCCTCCCTCGCCGAGCAACTGTCGCAGTCTACTCGGCAGGGGAGGCCGCACCCAAAAGGATCTTCAGCTAGCCCGCGGAACCGGCCAGCAGAAACCTCACTGCTCGTCGAAGAGACTCGTCACCGAGCCGTCCTCGAAGACCTCACGCACCGCGTTCGCGATCGTCGGAGCGATCGACAGCACCTTGATCTTCTCCAGGTCCGCCGCCAGCTCACCCGGCGTCGGCAGCGTGTTCGTGAACACGAACTCGCTCACCCGCGAGTTCTTCAGCCGGTCCACCGCCGGACCCGACAGCACACCGTGCGTCGCCGTCACGATCACGTCCTCCGCGCCGTGCGCGAAGAGCGCGTCCGCCGCCGCGCAGATCGTGCCGCCCGTGTCGATCATGTCGTCGACCAGCACGCACACCCGGCCCTCGACCTCACCCACGACCTCGTGGACGGTGACCTGGTTCGCCACGTCCTTGTCCCGGCGCTTGTGCACGATCGCCAGCGGCGCGCCCAGCCGGTCGCACCACCGGTCCGCCACCCGCACCCGGCCCGCGTCCGGCGAGACCACCGTCAGCTTGTTCCGGTCCACCTTGTCGCCCACGTAGTCCGCCAGCAGCGGCAGCGCGAACAGGTGGTCCACCGGACCGTCGAAGAAGCCCTGGATCTGGTCCGTGTGCAGATCCACCGTCAGGATGCGGTCCGCACCCGCCGTCTTCATCAGATCCGCGATGAGACGCGCCGAGATCGGCTCACGGCCACGGTGCTTCTTGTCCTGGCGGGCGTAACCGTAGAACGGCACGATCACCGTGATGGAGCGGGCCGACGCGCGCTTCAGCGCGTCGATCATGATGAGCTGCTCCATGATCCACTTGTTGATCGGAGCCGTGTGGCTCTGGATCAGGAAGCAGTCGGCGCCACGCGCCGACTCCTGATAACGGACGTAGATCTCACCGTTGGCGAAGTCGAAAGCCTTCGTCGGGACGACCCCCACACCGAGTTCGCGGGCGACCTCCTCGGCAAGCTCGGGGTGGGCGCGGCCGGAGAAGAACATCATCTTCTTCTCGCCGGTCGTCTTGATCCCGGTCACAGCACTGTCTCCTCAGAGGTGTGTCGGCCAGCCTCGGCCAAGCGGCCTCTCGGCTGGGCACGAGAGGGCCGAATTAGCTGGTAGGGGGTGCGGTTGTGCACTTATCACGGTACGCCGTGTTTGACGCACTCGTGTCCGGACGGGGTCCGGACGAGCCCTGCCGGGGCCCGCCTCAGCCCTCGTCCCCGGCCGGACCGGATGCCGCCCCGGCCGCCTTCGCCGCCGCGCTCCCGGGCCGCTTACGGGCCACCCAGCCCTCGATATTGCGCTGCTGGCCGCGCGCCACGGCCAGCGAACCCGGGGGCACATCCTTGATGATCACGGACCCGGCGGCGGTGTACGCACCGTCCCCGACCGTGACAGGCGCCACAAACATGTTGTCCGCACCCGTCCGGCAATGCGAGCCGATCACCGAGTGGTGCTTGTCCTGACCGTCGTAGTTCACGAACACGCTCGCCGCCCCGATGTTCGTGAAATCACCGATCGTCGCGTCCCCCACGTACGACAGATGCGGAACCTTCGTCCCCTCACCGATCGACGCGTTCTTCGTCTCCACGTACGTCCCGATCTTGGACTTCACGCCGAGACGCGTCCCCGGCCGCAGATACGCGAACGGACCCACCGACGCGCCCTCCCCGACCCGCGCACCGTCCGACACCGTGTTGTCCAGCCGCGCGCCCGCACCCACCCGCGTGTCGTGCAGCCGGCTGTTCGGACCGACCTCCGCGCCCTCGCCGACATGCGTCGCACCGGTGAGCTGCGTCCCCGGGTGCACCAGCGCGTCCCGGCCGAACGTGACCGTCACGTCCACCCACGTCGTCGCCGGGTCCACCACCGTCACACCGTCCAGCATCGCGGCCGTCAGCAGACGGTCGTTCAGCGTCCGGCGAGCCTCCGCCAACTGCACCCGGTTGTTGATCCCGGCGATCTCCCGGTGATCGGCGGCCACCGACGCGCCCACCCGGTGCCCCGCCTCCCGCAGGATGCCGAGCACGTCCGTCAGGTACTCCTCGCCCTGGCTGTTGTCGGTGCGCACCTGCTTCAGCGCGTCCGCCAGCAGCCGCCCGTCGAACGCGAACACACCGCTGTTGATCTCCCGGACCGCCCGCTGCGCCTCCGTCGCGTCCTTGTGCTCCACGATCGCCGTCACCGCGCCGGTCGCCTCGTCCCGCACGATCCGGCCGTACCCGGTCGCGTCCGGCACCTCGGCGGTCAGCACGGTCACCGCGTTGCCGTCGGCGTGGTGCGTGCCGGCCAGGTCCCGCAGCGTGTCCGCCGTCAGCAACGGGGTGTCACCGCACACGACGACGACGGTGCCCTCCAGCGGGCCGCCCAGCTCCTCCAGCGCCATCCGCACCGCGTGACCGGTGCCGTTCTGCGTCTCCTGCACGGCGGTGCGGACGCCGGGGTCGATCTCCGCCAGGTGCGCGGCGACCTGCTCACGGGCGTGGCCCACGACGACGACGAGGTGCTCCGGGTCCAGCTCACGGGAGGCGGCCAGCACATGACCGACCAGGGACCGGCCGCAGATCTCGTGCAGCACCTTCGGTGTGGCGGACTTCATACGGGTGCCCTCACCCGCTGCGAGAACGACGACGGCTGCCGGGCGAATGGCGCTCACGGGGTTGCCTTTCGGCTCATGAAGGGTGTGGGGGGTGACGAGCGCAGGATACCGGGGTGAATTCCGGGGGACATGAGAGCGGGTCCCGCCGGGGGGATGCCGGTCGGGACCCGAACTGAGATCTGGTGTGCTGTGGCTCCCCCGCAAGGATTCGAACCTTGTCCTACTAGATCCAAAATCTAGTGTGCTGCCAGTTACACCACGGGGGACAGCGCTTCAGACCTTACCCGAGGCGTGCCCGCGCCTGGGTCACGATTCCACCCCACCAGCCCTCAATGCGGTTGTACAGATGCCCGCTTCGGGCGACTGTCACCACCAGGCACCCGTGATAGGTCTCGCCCGTGTTCTTGCGGACCGTCCGCGGGTTGTGCTTCTTCAGGGTCGGCTTGGCGAAGACGGACACGTCGACGCCGGCCACCTCGGCCCAGAAGCGGTGGGCGGCCGGGATGTCCGCCGACTCGTGGATGAGCACGCGGTAGCCCCGGCGCTCACGGTCGACGTCGAGGAGGTCCAGCCAGGCGAGATAAGTCTGGATCACTCCCGGGTCGCTGTTGACGAAGACCGCGCGCTCGCGCCGGTCGTACGGCTTGCTCTTCGCGCCCTCCGCCCAGTAGAGCGCCACACCCGCCACGAACAGCTCGCGGTCCGTGAGCCCGGCGACGTCCCGCACGGCCGAGTTCCGGGACTCCTCGCGCTTCGACCGCTCGACCGCCCGGGAGCGCGCCAGGCCATCGCGCATCAGCGCCTGCTGTTCCTCCGGGGTGTAGCGGGGACTCGGCTTCGGCAGGTCCCGCACCCACAGGGACACCGAGCTTCTGGAGCAGCCCAGCTCCAACTGGATCCGGTCGTACGTGAACCCCTGCCGCCTCAGTTCCCGGGCCCGCTCGCGCATCTCGTCCTTCGCGTTCGGGCGTTTCGTCCAGTCCGGGGCCGGTTCCCCGTGGACGAGGCGGTTGAGGAGGTCGTTGTTGAAGACTTTCAGTTCGTCGCGGATCTGCCGGAGGCTGAGCCCCGCGCGGCGGAGGGCGAGTGCTCGCTCCCGCAACGCGTCGAAGTCCGCGCGCCGTCCGTCGTTGCCTGGTGAATGTGCCATGTGCATACCGTCCGGGTGGAACGGGTAGGTCCGGTGGTGATGAGCCGGGGTTCAGCAGTTCGAGCGATTTCAGACGGTTTCGAGGACATTCGATTACGGTGTGTGATCCGGGCGGAGGGTGAAACTCGCCGGAAAAGCCGCCCCGGGCGCCCGTAGGCTGGAGGCATGACCACGACGGGGGAAGACCGCGCCAGGGCCCTGACCGGCCCATGGTGGTGGGAGAGGCGGCGCGGCGCGGCGCTGGACGGTGCGCTGGCCCTGGCGTCCGCGGTGGAGTGCGGCGCGGAGGGCATCCCGTTCGCGCGGGACGCGGGTGTGCCGCTGTCGGTGGGGATCGTGTTCGGTCTGCTGGCCGGTGCGGTGTTGCTGGTGCGCAGGAAGTGGCCGGTGGCCGTGGTGCTCGTCGCGATCGCGATCACCCCGGCCCAGATGGGCTTCCTGATGGGCATCGTCGGGCTGTACACGCTGGCGGCGTGCGAGCTGCCGCGCCGGACCATCGTGGCCCTCGCGGGCATGTCGCTGGTGGGCACGATGATCGTGACGTTCGTGCGGGTGCGCCAGGACATGGCGCGGGGTGATCTGACGCTGGGCGACTGGTTCGTGCCGTTCGCGGCGGTCACGACGTCGCTGGGTCTGACGGCGCCGCCGCTGCTGCTGGGGCTGTACGTGGGGGCGCGGCGCCGGCTGATGGAGAGTCTGCGGGAGCGGGCGGACAGTCTGGAGCGGGAGCTTCAGTTGCTCGCGGAGCGGGCGGAGGAGCGGGCGGAGTGGGCGCGGGGCGAGGAGCGGACGCGGATCGCCCGTGAGATGCACGACGTGGTGGCGCACCGGGTGAGTCTGATGGTGGTGCACGCGGCGGCGTTGCAGGCGGTGGCGCGCAAGGATCCGGAGAAGGCGGTGCGGAACGCGGCGCTGGTGGGGGACATGGGCCGGCAGGCGTTGACGGAGTTGCGGGAGATGCTGGGCGTGCTGCGGTCGGGGGACGCGGGGCGGCGTGCCGCGGAGCCGGTGCCGTTGGCGGCAGTGGGGGCTGCTGCCGCGGAGGCGGCGTCGCGGGCTGCGGCCGAGGAGGTCCTTGACGGGCCGAGTCTGGCGGAGCTGGAGGAGTTGGTGGGGCAGTCCGCGGCGGCGGGGATGGTGGTGGCCCTGTCGGTGGAGGGGGAGGTGCGTTCGTATGCGGCGGAGGTGGAGCAGACGGCGTACCGGGTGGTGCAGGAGGCGTTGACGAACGTGCACAAGCACGCGGCGGGTGCGCGGACGTTCGTGCGGCTGGCGCATCGGCGGGCGGAGATCGCGATGCAGGTGGAGAACGAGTCTCCGCCGGAGGTGGCGTCGGCGTCGGCGGGTCTGCCGTCGGGCGGCAACGGCCTGCTGGGGATGCGGGAGCGTGTGGTGGCGCTGGGGGGTGTGTTCGTGTCGGGGCCGACGGAGAAGGGCGGTTTCAGGGTGTCGGCGGTGATTCCGGCGGTGTGAGGGGCTCCCCGGTGGTGTGGTGCTGTCGGGGAGCGGTTCGCGCTCAGCCCGCCGTCAGCCGTACCGGACGGGTGCCCATGATCAGCGTGGCCAGGGCGTGGTCGATGTCGGGGCCGAGGTACCAGTCGCCGGTGTGGTCGAGGGCGTAGACGCGGCCTTCGGCGTCGATGGCGAGGAGGGCGGCGGTGGCGGTCTCCTCGCCGAGGGGGCTGACCTCGGTGCCGAGGGCGCGGCCGAGGTCGCCGAGGGTGCGGGCGAGGTGGAGGCCGTGCAGGGGGTCGAGGTGGAGGGTGGCGGGGGCGATCTGGCGGCCGGTGCCGGTGGGGGTGACGTGCAGTCCGCCGAATTCGGCCCAGGCTTCGACGGCGGCGGGGAAGACGGTGTGGCGGTGGCCTGCGGGGGAGAGGTGTTCGCGCAGGGTGTCGGCCCAGATCTCGGCCTGTTTTATGTCCCAGCGTCCGGGGTGCCAGCCGGCGGTGCGCAGGGCGTTGTCGGCGGCGCCGGGGAAGCGGGGGGCGGCCGGTGGCTGGCCGAGTGTGGTGGTGCCGGGTGTGGTGGTGCGGTTGGGGTGCATGTGCCTTCGATCGTCGTGCGTGCGGTCGTCGTGCGTGCGGTCGTCGTGCGTGCGGTGGTTTCCGGTGGCTGGTCGGGCCGGGGGTGTCAGTTGCCGCCGGTGGCCGGGTCGACGATGCGGACGCCGAAGTGGGCGCTGAGGGCGGAGCAGGCGCGGCAGGGGTCGGCGAAGCTGCCGTGGAGGGGGTCGCCGTCCTCGCGTATGCGGCGGGCGGTGAGCTTGGCCTGCTTGAGGGCTTTGCGGGCCTCGCCGTTGGTGAGGGGCCGGCGGGCGGCGCGTCTGCTGCGGGTGGCCTCGATGGCGGTGAGGTGCCGGGAGATGAGGATCGTTTCGGCGCAGCGGCCGGTGAAGCGGTCGCGCTGGTTGCTGGTGAGGGTGTCGAGGAAGTCCTGGACGAGGGGGTGCAGCGCGGGCGGCCGGTCGCCTCGGGCGGCGGTTCCGGTGAGGGTCTCGCCGCGTACGGAGAGGGCGGCGGCGATGGTGGGGAGGATGCCGTCGCGCCGGTGGAGGAGGGTGGGGGCGGGGGGTGCGTCGGTGGCGCTCCAGCCGACGCGGGGGTCGCCGGAGGGCGTGTCGGTGCTCTTCGCCGCCATCGTGTTCATGATCGTCTTTCCCTCCCCTGGAGCTCCCCCGAGGGACACAGAGTGCCAAATGCCGTGGCTGCTGCGGAAGCTGGGGCGGCGCGACACGCCAGAGTCGTGACCCTGTGTGACTGTATGTCATGAGGGCGGGGAGGGTCGGCGGGTCCTCGGGGCGGTGGTCCGGCGGGCCGGTGACCGGTGTGCGCGTACCGCATAGGCTGTCGGCACCGCGCCGGTCGCGGTCGAGGCGTCGGTGACGCCTGAGACAGTCGGATGCGGGTCGGGGTGCGCCGGTCGAGGGCGCGGGCGCCGGCTCGTACAGAGTGCCGCAGGGGGCAACCGCCATGACGACAGGTCGGCTCGGGCAGGAGGCCGCGCCGCCGAACGCGGCCTATGCCGGGCAGGTCGTGCACTTCCCGGATCCGGTGCGGGCGGCGCGTCATCCGCGTGGGGTGCGGGTCGACGAGCGGGGCTATCCCGATTTCGCGCCGTACGCGCGCGCGGCCGCGGAGATCGCGGATCCGCCGGAGGGTTTCGGCGTCGACGAGTTGCGGCTGACGGACTACGTGTCGGCGAACGCGGCGCTGGCGGCGTCGGGTCACGAGCTGTGGGACACGGTGCCGGACGTGGCGACGCCGCACAACTGGACGTGGCATCACGTCGCGGGCTCGCGCCGTCTGGAGCTGGTGCCGGTCGAGGTGAAGGCGCTGCTGCGGCATCACGGTGGTCTGGCGACGGCGGTGGTGGACCACGGCAAGCGGGGCACGCGGCCGCTGCCGGAGACGCGTCCGGCGCACTTCGGGCTGCCCAAGTCGGGTGTGGCGGTGACGGAGTCGCAGGTGCAGGGGGTCGAGGAGGACCTCGGGTACCGGCTGCCGGGTGCCTACCGCTCGTTTTTGAAGGCGGCGGGCGGGTGTGCGCCGGTGGGCGCGGCGCTCGACGCTGAGCTGGGGCTGCTGGTGGACCAGCCGTTCTTCACGGTGCGGGACGAGGCGGCGGTCAACGACCTGGTGTACGTCAACAAGTGTCTGCGCGACCACCTGACGAAGGACTACCTGGGCGTCGGGTTCGTGCAGGGCGGTCTGCTCGCGGTGAAGGTCAGGGGCGAGCGGGCGGGTTCGGTGTGGTTCTGCGCGTACGACGACGTACGGGACGTGGATCCGGCGTGGTCTCCGGCGGAGCGTGTGGAGCGGCTGCTGCTGCCGTGCGGCGACGACTTCGACGCGTTCCTGTCGCGGCTCGCGGGCGATCCGCCGGAGCTGGAGACGGTGGCGGGTCTGATGGTGGACGGCGGCTTCGCGCGTGCGGTGCCGGTGTCCTCGGCTGCGGGGGAGTGAGCTTCCGGCGATGGTGACGTTCGCACAGGCGCAGGAGCGCGCCGAGGAGTGGATCAACGGGGACGTCCCGGCCTACCAGCACCGCGAGGTGCGGGTGCGGGAGTTCGAGCTGGGCTTCGTCGTCTGGGGCGAGGACCGTGCGGAGGGTCCGCGGGTGGACGCGGGCGCGCAGCGTCTGGTGATCGCCCGCGACAGTGGCGAGGCGACGCTGTGGCCCGCCCTTCCGGTGGGCGAGGTGATCCGCAGGTACGAGGAGACGTACGGGCGTTCCGACGAGCCGGAGGACGCGGTGCCGGTGCCCGCGGCTGTTCGGGTGGACCTGAACCAGACGTCGTTCCTGCTGAGTCCGCCGGAGTGGCTGCAGGAGGCGGCGGAGAAGAAGCTGGGGGGCGCTTCCGCCCCCACCTCGGCTCCGGGTGCCGGAGCCGGCGCGGGGAGCGTGCCGGGACCGCGTGCGGGCTCGGGTGCGGGCTCCGGCGGCGGGCTCGCCCGGACGCAGCCCGGGGTGCCCGTGGGGGACGGGAGCGGGACGGCGTGGCCCGCTCCCGAGGATGCCTCCGCCAGGACGCCCTGGGCCGGTACGGACACCAATGCCGACGAGGGCGAGGACCGCTCCGTACCGCTGCCCGCCACGGTGTTCTCGCCTCCGGTCGGCGACGGTGCCCCGCGCCCGCCCGCTTCCGAGCCGGACGCCAAGACCGCGCTGATGTCGGGCGGCAGCCAGTTGCCGCCCACGGCGGTCACCCCGGAGGCGACGGCTCCCGCCGGTGCCGGGCAGCCCGGTCACGGCTGTCCGCCGAGCGGCGCCGCCGACGCGCCCCGGTCTCCGGGCCGCGCGTTGCCGCCGGACGCCGGTGACATCGCCGACGCCGTGACGAGCAAGGCCGCGCCGCCGCCGCGCAAGGGCCCCGGCACGCCTCCGCCGCCGGGCGCTCCGGGCGCGCCGGGTGCCCCGGGCGCGCCGGGTGCGCGGCCGGGTGGTGCGGGCGGGGACGAGTACGTGCCGACCCAACTGGTGTCGTCGCTGCGCCCGGAGGGCCCGGAGACGTTCGCTCCGCAGGGTGCGCCTGACACGCCCGCGTCGGGTCCGTCCGGTGCTCCGGGTACGCCGCCGCCCGCACCGGGTGTGCCGCCCGCGCCCAGGCCCTCCGGTGCCCCGGGTGTCGACCACGCGGAGACGGTGCTGGCCGCGCCTCCGGTGGGCGGTCCGGGCGTACCTCCGCCGCCGCGGCCCGCGCCGTCGGTCCCGGGCGCGCCGCCCGCACCGTCGCCCTCGACGCCTCCGCACGGCGCCCCCCTGCCCCCGCCGGGTGCGATGCCGCCTCCCGGTGCCGTACCGCCGGGCGCGATGCCGCCGCCCACCGGTCCGGCACCCGCCGGCCCCGCGCCGTCCGCCGCGATGCCGTATCCGGGTGCGATGCCTCCCCCGGGAGCCATGCCCCCGCCCCCCGGCGCGACGCCCCCGCCCGGCGCCATGCCGCCCCCGCACCTCGGTACGCCCTCGCATCCGGGAGCGATGCCGCCTCCGGCCGGGGTCATGCCGCCGCACGGTGCCCCCGTGCCGGGCCCGCCGCCGGCGTACGGCTATCCGCCTGCGGCGCAGCCCACGGTCGGTCCCGGCTACCAGGCCGTACTGCGCTACCGCGCCCAGGACGGTTCCGAGCAGCAGTTGATCCGGCGGTCCGCGCCGGGTATGCCGCACCCGGAGTGGCAGATCTTCCACGAGCTGCGGGCGATGAACGTGCCGCCGGACCAGGTCCTGGAGCTGCACACGGAGTTGGAGTCGTGCGAGCTGCCGGGCGCGTACTGCGCGCGGATGATCCGGGAGCAGTGGCCGCAGGCGCGGATCGCGAGCATCGCGCCGTACGGCACGGATCACGCGAGCAGGCAGCAGGGGATGCAGGAGCTGCTGGCGCATCAGGGCGAGCTGCACCAGGTGGCGGACGGGCCCGCCCGCCCGGCGCCGGTGCGCACGCCGTTGCCGCCGGTGCAGCCGGTTCCGCCGGTGCCCCCGGAGGGGGTCGCGCACGAGCTGGCGGCGGCGTTCGGGCCGGGGGTGCACCGGTTCGACCAGCAGGCGGTGTCGCGGCAGGGTGTGCCGCCGGTCGTGGCGCACACGCTGGTGGTGGCCGGACTCCCGCTGGACATGGGCCCGTTCTTCTGGGCGCAGGCACAGCCGGGCCGTCCGGTGCCGACGCTGGCGGAGCTGGCGGCCGAGCGCGGGGTGCAGCCCGCCTCGGACGCGAGCTCGTACCTGGTGATGGGCACGGACTTCGGCAAGGCGATCTGTGTGCAGTACGGCACGGCGAACATCGTCGCGGTGCCGGTGGAGGGCGGTCCGGGCGGTGCGCCGGTGCCGCCGCAGTTCGTCAACACCGGGCTGCCGGAGTTCACCCGCTGCCTGGCGCTGCTCGGCCGGATGTGGCGGCTGCGCTACGGCCTGAACCAGGAGCAGGCGGGCCGCTGGACCGTCGACTTCCAGGCCCAGCTCGCCTCGCTGGACCCGGCGGCGCTCGGTTCGCCGGAGACCTGGTGGTCGGTGCTGCTGGAACAGATGTGGGACGGGCTGCTGTAGCCGGAGCCGTTCCACCTCTCCGCCGTTCGCGTCGGGCCCTTCACCCTCGGGAGTGAAGGGCCCGACGGCATGGACGAACCCTGGCGTCTCTTCGGCTCATATCGACATGCATCCCATCATCCTGTCGGGTATGTCGGACTGTCCGGGCGGAGAGGGGTTCCACGGGTGAGCAGCGCATCGGCGACGTCGTACGGCTTCGGGACCGCCCGGGGAAGCGGCTACCACCCCGACCAGGCCGACGCCCGGCTGGCCGCCCTGTCGCGGGAGCGGGACGCGGCATGGGAGCGCGTCGCGCGGCTGACCGTCCTCGTCCGGGACATGGAGGCGGAGTCGGCGCGGTTGCGCGAGCGGGCGGCCGGCCTTGAACCGCAGACGTACGACAGCCTGGGCGAGCCCGCGCGCACCGTCTTCCGACTGGTGCGGTCGGAGGCGGTACGGCTGCGCGAGTGCGCCCGGGACGAGGCGCGCGAGCGGGTCGCGGCCGCCGAGGAACACGCGCGAGGCGTGCGCCGTGCGGCGCGGGAGGCGGCGGAGGCGCTGCGTGCCGAGGCGGTGGAGACCGCTGAGCGGCGGCTGCTCGCGGCCCGCACGGAGGCGGAGGAGCTGCGCGTCGGCACCCGGCACGAGGTGCGCGAGCTGCGCCGGACTGCGCTGGAGGAGCTGCGCGAGACCCGCGACCGCGCCGCCGCCCTGCTCGCGGCGCAGCCCGGGGAGCAGGCGGCGCGCCGCTCGGCGGCCGAGCGTGAACTGACCGAGCGCGCGGCCGCGCTCGAAGTGAGCACCGCCGAACGGCAGGCCCGCGCCGAAGCGGCGCTGGCGGCGGCGAAGCGCGCGCTCGCGGCGGAGAAGAGCCGCGCGCCCCGTATCCGGGAGCTGGCGGACGCGCGCGCCGCCGAGGTCCTCGCCGCGGCGCTGGACCACGAGGAGCGCACCGCCCGCGAGACCGAGCGCGTCCTGCGCGAGCACGGCGAGATCTGGGACGAGGTACGGCAGCAGGTCGAGCACCTCCGCGACCGGCTGACCGCGTCGATGGCGGCCGCGAGGCGCTGAACCCGGGCCGCCCGACGCCGAACCCCGGCTGCGGCGCGGTCGGCGACCCCCGCGCGACGCCGACGCTCCCCCGCGACGCCGACGCTCCCCCCGGCGACGCCGACCCCGCCCGCTCGCAGGGCGCCGACCCTGACTCCCACCGGCGCCGACCCTGATCAGCCGCTCCCCGATGTCCCGTACACGCTTCACGCGCGGCGGGGCCGTCGCAGCGCCGTCCGCGCGGGAGGCGGGTTGACCCTGACGTCGCGTGAGGGTGGAGGCTGGGCGGGCCGCGGGTGGAGACGACCCTGAGAACGTCTCCACCCGATGGTGGAGCACCCCTAGGGGTATCTCCGTACTGCGGGTCGGGGAGCGTTCGTCCCCCCGGAGGACGAGAAGGCGCCCTCGCGCTCCTTAACCTGGCTTTACGCCGCTGGGGGGCGGCGTACCCGATCCGCCGGAGTGGGGTTTGCCCCACCGGGACCGGGGGCTCCGCACCAGCGCGCGGCACCCCCTCGGCCCGCGAGAATCACCGGCAAGAACCCGTACGACCGCACGCGCCGCCGGCGCGCGCTCCGACCTGCCATCCCATAGGAGACATACCGTGACATCGGCTGTGACCGTACCCAGGCACGGGGGCACTGGAGGACCTACGGCCGTTGCCGCGCGGGCGCGGCAGGTCGTGAAGGCGTACGGCGCCGGGGAGACCCGGGTCGTCGCGCTCGACCATGTCGACGTGGACATCGACCGGGGCCAGTTCACCGCGATCATGGGCCCCTCGGGGTCCGGCAAGTCCACCCTGATGCACTGCCTCGCCGGGCTCGACACGGTGACCAGCGGTCGGATCTACCTGGACGAGACCGAGATCACCGGTCTCAAGGACAAGAAGCTGACCCAGTTGCGCCGCGACCGGATCGGCTTCATCTTCCAGGCGTTCAACCTGCTGCCGACGCTGAACGCGCTCGAGAACATCACGCTGCCCATGGACATCGCCGGCCGCAAACCCGACCGGGAGTGGCTGGCGAAGGTCGTGGAGACCGTCGGACTCGCCGAGCGGCTCAAGCACCGGCCGACCCAGCTCTCCGGCGGCCAGCAGCAGCGTGTCGCCGTGGCCCGCGCGCTCGCCGCCCGCCCGGAGATCATCTTCGGCGACGAGCCGACCGGAAACCTCGACTCGCGCGCGGGCGCCGAGATCCTCGGCTTCCTGCGCCGCTCGGTGCACGACCTCGGCCAGACCATCGTCATGGTCACCCACGACCCGGTCGCCGCCTCCTACGCGGACCGCGTGCTCTACCTGGCCGACGGCCGGATCGTGGACGAGATGCGCCGGCCCACCGCCGATCAGGTCCTGGACCGCATGAAGGACTTCGACGCGCGGGGGCGCACGTCATGACCGTGCTGAAGACCTCGATGCGCAACTTCTTCGCGCACAAGGGCCGCATGGCGCTCTCGGCGATCGCGGTCCTGCTGTCGGTCGCCTTCGTCTGCGGCACCCTGGTGTTCACCGACACCATGAACACCACCTTCGACAAGCTCTTCCAGGCGACGTCCTCGGACGTCACGGTGAGCGCCAAGAGCGCCTCCGACACCGGCGAGACCATGTCCGGCACCGGCAGGCCGCCGGTGATGCCCGCCTCCGTGGTCGGCAGGATCCGCGAGGCGAAGGGTGTGCGGGCGGCCGAGGGCACGGTGTTCTCCACCCAGGTCACCGTCGTCGACGCCGACAAGGAGCGGCTGTCGCCCAACAGCGGGGCGCCCACCATCGTCGGAAGCTGGAACGGCAACGACGCGCGCACCATGAAGGTCACCACCGGTGCCGCGCCCCATGGCGCGGGGCAGATCATGGTGGATGCCGACACCGCGAAGAAGCACCATCTGCGTCTCGGTGACGACATCGGCGTGATCACCGCACTCGGCACGCACCACGCGCGCGTGTCCGGCATCGCCACCTTCACCGTCACCAACCCCGGCGCGGCGATCTTCTACCTGGACACCAAGACCGCCCAGCAGACCCTGGTCGGCCGCACCGGCGTCTACACCAACGTCAACGTCACCGCCGCCAAGGGCGTCTCCGACAACCGCCTCAAGAAGGACGTCACGGCCGCGCTCGGCGGCGGCTACAAGGTGCAGACCGCCAAGGAGGTCGCCGACGCCAACCAGAAGGACGTCGAGAGCTTCCTCGACGTCATGAAGTACGCCATGCTCGGCTTCGCCGGGATCGCGTTCCTGGTCGGCATCTTCCTGATCGTCAACACCTTCTCGATGCTGGTCGCCCAGCGCACCCGCGAGATCGGCCTGATGCGCGCCATCGGCTCCTCGCGCGGCCAGGTCAACCGATCGGTCCTCGTCGAGGCCCTGATGCTCGGCGTCCTCGGCTCCGTCCTCGGTGTCGGCGCGGGCATCGGCATCGCCGTCGGCCTGATGAAGGTCATGGGCATGATCGGCATGCACCTGTCCACCGACGACCTGACCGTCGCCTGGACCACCCCGGCCCTCGGTCTGCTGCTCGGCGTGGTCGTCACCGTCCTCGCGGCCTACCTGCCCGCCCGCCGCGCCGGCAAGGTCTCCCCGATGGCCGCCCTGCGCGACGCGGGTGCCCCGGCGGATGCCAGGTCGGGTCTCGTACGGGCCCTGATCGGCGTGGGCCTGACCGGCGCGGGCGCCGCGAGCCTGTCCGCGGCAGCGGCCACCGACCAGGCCACGACCGGCTCGGGCTGGCTGGGCGTCGGCATCGTGCTGACCCTGCTCGGCTTCGTCGTCGTCGGCCCGCTGCTCGCCTCCGGGCTGGTGCGCGTCCTCGGCGCGGTCGTCCTCAGGGTCTTCGGCCCGGTCGGACGCATGGCGGAGCGCAACGCGCTGCGCAACCCGCGCCGCACCGGCGCGACCGGCGCCGCACTGATGATCGGCCTGGCCCTGGTGGCCTGCCTGTCGGTCGTCGGCTCCTCCATGGTGGCCTCCGCCACCGACCAGCTCGACAAGACCGTGGGCACGGACTTCATCGTCCAGAACGACAACGGCGGCCTGATCACCCCCCAGGCGGTGCGGGCCGTCAAGGACACCGCGGGGCTGGAGCGGGTCACCGAGTACAAGGCCGTCCCCGCCGGTCTGACCACCCCCGACGGCAAGATCAGCAAGAAGGAGACGCTCAACGCCGCCGACCCGACCTACGCCCAGGACCTGCGCACCAAGACCGTCTCGGGCACGCTCGCCGACGCCTACCGGGCCGACTCGATGTCCGTCCCCGAGGGCTTCGCCCGCAAGCACGGGATCAAGGTCGGCTCCACGGTCACGGTCGCGTTCACGGACGCCCGCACCGCGAAGCTGACGGTCCGCGCGATCACCAGTGACGACGTGGTGGTCGACAAGGGCGCGATGTACGTCTCCATCGCCACGGTGAAGCGGTACGTCCCCGCCGACCGGATGCCGCTCGACGTCCTGGTCTTCGCCACAGCGAAGGACGGCCACCAGGCCGCCGCCTACAAGGCCCTCAAGTCGGCCCTGCACGACTACCCGCAGTACACCGTGCGCGACCAGACCGACTACAAGAAGGCGCTCAAGGACCAGATCGGCCAGCTCCTCAACCTGATCTACGGCCTCCTGGCCCTCGCGATCATCGTCGCCGTCCTCGGTGTGGTGAACACCCTCGCCCTCTCCGTGGTCGAGCGCACCCGCGAGATCGGCCTCATGCGCGCCATCGGTCTCTCCCGCCGCCAGCTGCGCCGCATGATCCGCCTGGAGTCGGTCGTCATCGCCCTCTTCGGCGCCCTCCTCGGCCTCGGGCTCGGCATGGGCTGGGGCGCCACCGCCCAGAAGCTCCTCGCCCTGGAGGGCCTGAACGTCCTCGAGATCCCCTGGCCGACGATCATCACGGTCTTCGTCGCCTCGGCCTTCGTGGGCCTGTTCGCGGCGCTGATCCCGGCGTTCCGGGCGGGCCGGATGAACGTGCTGAACGCGATCGCGACGGAGTAACGGGTGTTTGTCCGATCCTGTGCCCGGAGGCTCGAAGAGCCTCCGGGCACAGGTGCTTCTCGGAGGGCGACTTCTCGAGTGACCGGGAAAGGCGGGGCCGGGCGGGCGAGACGGGGCCCAGGGGGGGGCAGAGCCCCCTGGGGCGCGAGCGCGGGTTGTCCACAGCCCCGACCAAGCCGAGCGGCAGCGACGTACGCTGGAACGTACCCCCGGCCCGTGCAACGAGTCGGGCCGTTCGCGTTCCCCATCCCTGGACGGAAAGCCCCTCGCATGAGCCTGCACGGTCTGCTGGACGCAGTAGTCAAGGACCCCGCCCTCGCGGAAGCGACCACGGCGGCCGCGGACGGCAACCGCACGCACGTGGACCTCGTCGGTCCCCCCGCCGCCCGCCCCTTCGCCATCGCCGCCCTCGCCCGCGAGGCCGGCCGGCCGGTGCTCGCCGTGACGGCGACCGGCCGGGAGGCGGAGGACCTGACGGCCGCGCTGCGCTCCCTGCTGCCGCCCGAGGGCGTCGTCGAGTACCCCTCCTGGGAGACGCTCCCGCACGAGCGCCTCAGCCCCCGCAGCGACACCGTGGGCCGTCGCCTCGCCGTCCTGCGCCGCCTGGCCCACCCCCGTCCCGACGACCCCGAGACCGGCCCGGTCTCCGTGGTCGTCGCCCCCGTGCGTTCCGTGCTCCAGCCGCAGGTCAAGGGCCTGGGCGACCTGGAACCCGTATCCCTGCGCACCGGCCAGACCGCCGACCTGAACGAGATCGTGGAAGCCCTCGCGGCCGCCGCGTACGCGCGCGTGGAGCTAGTGGAGAAGCGCGGCGAGTTCGCCGTGCGCGGCGGCATCCTGGACGTCTTCCCGCCCACCGAGGAACACCCCCTGCGCGTCGAGTTCTGGGGCGACGACGTCGAGGAGATCCGCTACTTCAAGGTCGCCGACCAGCGCTCCCTGGAGGTCGCCGAGCACGGCCTGTGGGCCCCGCCCTGCCGCGAACTGCTGCTCACCGACGACGTACGGGCCCGCGCGCGTGCGCTCGCCGAGGACCACCCCGAGCTGGGCGAACTCCTCGGCAAGATCGCCGAGGGCATCGCGGTGGAGGGCATGGAGTCCCTCGCGCCGGTGCTCGTCGACGACATGGAACTGCTCATCGACGTGCTGCCCAAGGGCGCCATGACCGTCGTCTGCGACCCGGAGCGGGTCCGTACCCGCGCCGCCGACCTCGTCGCCACCTCCCAGGAGTTCCTCCAGGCGTCCTGGGCGGCCAGCGCGGGCGGCGGCGAGGCGCCCATCGACGTCGGCGCGGCCTCCCTGTGGTCCATCGCGGACGTGCGCGACCGCGCGCGCGAGCTGGACATGATGTGGTGGTCGGTCTCCCCGTTCGCCGCCGACGAGGAGCTGGACGGCGACACGCTCAAGCTCGGGATGCGCGCCCCCGAGGCGTACCGGGGCGACATCGCGCGTGCCCTGGCCGACACCAAGGGCTGGCTGGCCGACGGCTGGCGCACGGTGTTCGTCACCGAGGGCCACGGCCCTGCCTCCCGTACGACCGAGGTGCTCGGCGGCGAGGGCATCCCGGCCCGCCTCGACCAGGACCTCGGCGAACTGAGCCCGTCCCTGGTGCACGTCTCCTGCGGCTCGATCGACAACGGCTTCGTGGACCCGGCCCTCGGGCTCGCCGTCCTCACCGAGACCGACCTGACCGGCCAGAAGGCCGCGGGCCGCGACGGCGCCCGGATGCCCGCGCGCCGCCGCAAGACCATCGACCCGCTCACCCTGGAGACGGGCGACTACATCGTCCACGAACAGCACGGTGTCGGCCGCTACATCGAGATGGTGCAGCGCACCGTCCAGGGCGCCACCCGCGAGTACCTGGTCGTGGAGTACGCCCCCGCCAAGCGCGGCCAGCCCGGCGACCGCCTCTACATCCCGACCGACCAGCTCGAACAGATCACCAAGTACGTCGGCGGCGAGGCCCCCACCCTGCACCGCCTGGGCGGCGCCGACTGGACGAAGACCAAGGCGCGCGCCAAGAAGGCCGTCAAGGAGATCGCGGCCGACCTGATCAAGCTGTACAGCGCGCGCATGGCCGCCCCCGGCCACGCCTTCGGCGGCGACACCCCCTGGCAGCGCGAGCTGGAGGACGCCTTCCCGTACGCGGAGACCCCCGACCAGCTCACCACCATCGCCGAGGTCAAGGAGGACATGGAGAAGACGGTCCCCATGGACCGCCTGATCTGCGGCGACGTGGGCTACGGCAAGACCGAGATCGCGGTCCGCGCCGCCTTCAAGGCCGTCCAGGACGGCAAGCAGGTCGCCGTGCTCGTGCCCACGACCCTGCTGGTGCAGCAGCACTTCGGCACCTTCTCCGAGCGGTACTCGCAGTTCCCGGTCAACGTGCGGGCGCTCTCCCGCTTCCAGACCGACACCGAGGCCAAGGCCGTCCTGGAGGGGCTGAAGGACGGCTCGGTGGACGTGGTGATCGGCACCCACCGGCTGTTCTCCTCCGAGACCAAGTTCAAGGACCTCGGCCTGGTCATCGTCGACGAGGAGCAGCGCTTCGGCGTCGAGCACAAGGAGCAGCTCAAGAAGCTCCGCGCCAACGTGGACGTGCTGACGATGTCCGCGACCCCGATCCCCAGGACGCTGGAGATGGCGGTCACCGGCATCCGCGAGATGTCCACGATCACCACCCCGCCCGAGGAGCGCCACCCGGTCCTGACCTTCGTCGGGCCGTACGAGGAGAAGCAGATCGGCGCCGCCATCCGCCGCGAACTGCTGCGCGAGGGCCAGGTCTTCTACATCCACAACCGGGTCGAGTCCATCGACCGCGCCGCCGCCCGGCTTCGCGAGATCGTCCCCGAGGCGCGCATCGCCACCGCGCACGGCCAGATGTCCGAACAGGCCCTGGAACAGGTCGTGGTGGACTTCTGGGAGAAGAAGTTCGACGTGCTGGTCTCGACCACGATCGTGGAGTCCGGCATCGACATCTCCAACGCGAACACGCTCATCGTGGAGCGCGGCGACAACTTCGGCCTGTCGCAGTTGCACCAGCTCCGGGGCCGTGTCGGCCGTGGCCGTGAGCGTGGGTACGCGTACTTCCTGTACCCGCCGGAGAAGCCGCTCACCGAGACCGCGCACGAACGCCTCGCCACCATCGCCCAGCACACCGAGATGGGCGCGGGCATGTACGTCGCCATGAAGGACCTGGAGATCCGCGGCGCGGGCAACCTGCTCGGCGGCGAGCAGTCCGGGCACATCGCGGGCGTCGGCTTCGACCTGTACGTCCGCATGGTGGGCGAGGCCGTCGCCGACTACCGGCGCCAGCTGGAGACCGGCGAGATCGAGGAGGAGCCGCCGCTCGAGGTCAAGATCGAGCTGCCGGTCGACGCGCACGTCCCGCACGACTACGCGCCCGGCGAGGGGCTGCGCCTCCAGGCGTACCGGGCCATCGCCGCCGCCAACTCCGAGGAGGACGTCAAGGCCGTCCGCGAGGAACTCACCGACCGCTACGGCAAGGTGCCCGAGCCGGTGGAGAACCTGCTGCTGGTCGCCGGGCTGCGGATGCTCGCGCGGGCCTGCGGGGTGGGCGAGATCGTCCTCCAGGGCAACAACATCCGCTTCGCCCCCGTGGAGTTGCGGGAGTCGCAGGAGCTGCGGCTGAAGCGGCTGTACCCCGGCTCGCTCGTCAAGGGCAACGCGCACCAGGTGCTCGTCCCGCGCCCCAAGACCGCGAAGGTCGGCGGCAAGCCGCTGGTCGGGCGGGAACTGCTGGCCTGGGTCGGGGAGTTCCTGGCGTCGATCCTGGGGTCGTGACGATTCCTGGGCCGTGAGGGCTCCGCGGTTGTGGCAGTGGGCGCGTCTCCCTCGGGGACGCGCCCGTTGTCGTAGGGGGTGGCGGGGCGGTCAGCCCTCGTCCGCCGAGTGGAACAGCATCGCCGTGAGGGCGTGGAACACCTCCTCGGGTTCCCGGCCGCCCATCGGTCCGTCGAGGTTGCGGCCGAGGAGCAGGGTGGCGAAGCCGTGCGCCAGGGACCAGGCGGCGATGCCGGCGAGGCGGGCGTCCGGGCCCCGGTCGCCGGGGTCCACGGCGGCGACGACGGCGCCCAGCGCGTCGGCGGCCAGGGTGCGGGCGGTGGTCAGTTCCAGGTCGTCGGCGCGCAGCAGTTCCGGCGAGAACATCACCTGGAAGTGCGCGGGGTGCTCGCGCGCGAAGCGGACGTAGCGCACGCCCGCCTCCCGCAGGTCCGGGGCCTGTCGCAGGGCCTCGGCCAGCAGTCCGAACCCCTCGGCCGCGATGGCGGTGAGCAGCCCGGTGCGGTCCTTGAAGTGGTGCGCGGGCGCGGCGTGCGAGACCCCGGCCCGGCGGGCGAGGTCGCGCAGACTCAGCCCGGCGGGCCCTTCGGCGGCGATGGCGTCGAGCGCGGCGGTGAGGACGGCGCGCCGCAGATCGCCGTGGTGATACGACGAACGGCGCTCGGCGGGGGCCGGCTTCGAGGAACTCATGGGTCCCAGAGTACGCCCGATCTAGTCATTGACAAGTTCCGGCGGTCCCGGCAATCTGGACAGTGTCAAGTTCGGGCGGCCCGGTGCGGGTCGCGTACGGGGGAGGAGCCACGGCATGTCCGAGGAAACGGTGGGGACGGCACGCGTACGCCAGCTCTGGCACCTGCTGGAGCCGTTCCACGCACTGCTCTACTACGCCCCGGAGGTGGAGCGGGAGTCCGCGGCGCTCGGGTACGCCACCGGGGACCGCTGGCCGAGCTACTTCCCGCTCCGCGCGGCCCCCTTGGGCCCGGTCGGCGCCGAGCGGGTGGCCTCGGCGTTCTACAGCTTCAGCCCCCGCATGGCGGCCCGGCACATGGACGGCGCGTGGGAGGTCGCCGCTCCGCACGAGGTACTGACCGCCCGCCTGCGCGGCATCGACGGCGCCTACCGGGCCGTCCTCGGCGACCGGGTCGACGGTCCGGAGCTGGCCGAGGCCGCCGTCCTCGCCCGGCGCGCTGCCGAGGCGGCGGACACCGCGGGCCGCCCCCTCGCCGCCGCCAACGCCGGACTGCCCTGGCCCGAGCCCCCGCACCTCCAGTTGTGGCACGCGGCCACGATCCTGCGCGAACACCGCGGCGACGGCCATCTGGCCGCCCTGCTCGTCGCCGGTCTCGATCCCGTCGAGTCGCTGGTGTCCTTCGCGGCGATAGGCGCCGCGTCCGTGGAACGCTTCGCGAGCCGGGGCTGGAGCCCCGATGAGTGGAAGGCCGCGCGCGAACGCCTCGCCGGGCGCGGTCTGGTGGAGCCGGACGGCATGGCCACGGACGCGGGCCGCGCCCTGCGCCGCCGCGTCGAGGAGCACACCGACCGCCTCGCCGCCGCTCCGTGGCAGGCCCTCGGCGCACCCGCCGCCGACCGCCTGGCCGACCTGCTGGGCGACCACTGGGTCGCGGTGCTCTCCTCCGGGCTGCTCCCCTCGGAATCGACCCTGGGAATAGGCAAGGTGTGAACGAGACGGGCGAACTCGTGGAGGTGAGGCACGCGAACTCGTGGGAGCCGGAAAGAACATGAACCCCCGATGCCCCCGATGCACCTGAAAGACCCTTTGGTTCCTGTTCGTCAGCCGCCGCCCGGCGGCTACCGTGGAGGGCGGATCGAACCGTCCGCACCGGTGGACGGGCAGGCGCGAACGAGGGGGGCGCACCGTGAGGCGCTTGTGGGGCGGGGCGGTCATCGCCGTGGTCATGGCGGCCGCAGTGACCGGATGCCGGACCGAACAGACCGAGGGCTCCTCCGGTCCCCAGGAGACCGGCGCCTCCGGCGCGGCCCTGAGCGCCGCCGAGGCGCTGCCCGTCAAGGGCCGTGCACCGAAGACCGGTTACTCCCGCGAGCGCTTCGGCAGCGCCTGGGCGGACACCGACTCCAACTCCTGCGACACCCGTGACGACATCCTCAAGCGTGACCTGGAGGAGGTGAAGTTCAGCGGAGGCCGGTGCAAGGTCACCTACGGCGTGCTGGAACACGACCCCTACTCGGGCAAGACCATCACCTACCGGCGGGGCCGCAGCCAGGTCGACATCGACCACCTCGTCGCCCTCTCCGACGCCTGGCAGAAGGGCGCCAAGTACTGGGAGCCCAGCAAGCGCATAGCCCTCGCCAACGACCCCCTCAACCTCCTGGCGGTCGACGCGAGCACCAACCGCGGCAAGGGCGACGGCGACACCGCCACCTGGGTGCCCCCGTCCAAGTCCTACCGCTGCACCTACGTGGCCGCCCAGGTCGCCGTGAAGAAGAAGTACGGCCTCTGGGTCACCTCCGCCGAGAAGGCCGCCATGAAGAAGGTCCTGACCACCTGCCCCGGCCAGAAACTTCCCACGGGCGGCAACCCGACGAACGCACCCTCGCGGTTCAGGGCACGCTGAGCCGGGTCGCTGCACGACATCGCCGCGCGGGTCAGCCGCCCAGGGCGTCCAGGTCGATGATCTTGCCCGCGGGCTTCTTGGCCTCGACCGGCTTCTCGTAGTCGAGGAAGGAGAGGTGGACCGGCTCCTTGGCGCCCGCGGAGCTGTCGACGCGCAGCAGGTAGGGCTTGCCCTTGGTCGCCACGTACAGGGTGTAGCGGTCCTTGCCGTCCTTCTCGTGGAGGGTGAGGGCCGGGGTGCCGTCGATGGTGGTGGTCTTGCCGCGGGTGGCGTCCGAGTTGACGTCGACCGCCCCGGCCAGAACCGAGTCCAGGTCGCAGAAGCCCGCGATGTCCTTGGCGTCCTTGCCGGTCGCCGACATCTTGGTCCACTTGTCGGCCATCATGTTCACGACCGCGTCCGTGTCGGCCTTCGACTCGCCCTTGCCCTGGTCCCGCAGGAACGCCTCGTTGTACTTCATGTAGATGGTGTCGCCGCTCTTGATCAGGTCGGCGCTGCCCTTGCCGCCCATGCCCATCGTGCCGGCGCACTCGCCCTTCTTGCTCAGGGCCATGTCGATCTTGATGTCGTCGCTGCCGTCGGTGACGGTGCCCCGCATCCGCAGGGTCGACGCCTTGGTGGTCGTCTTCATCGCACGGTCGGCTATCTGACCGCCGCTCAGCCCGGCGAACGGTCCCTTCGGCGCCGTGTCCGCGCCCGACAGACAGCCGGTGAGCCCGGCGGCGGCAGCGGTGGCGAGGCAGACGGCGGCAAGTGCGGTACGGCGCATGTCGGTTCCTTGATGAGGTGAGGTGTGACGAGATGAAGTGAGGTGGGAGGGAGCGGTGGCGAGCGGGGAGCGGCCGGGCGTGACGCCGGGTCAGTCCGTCTTCTTCCAGTCGCCGCAGCCGGTCGTCGTGAAGTAGGCGTCCGTGGCGCGGACCGTGACGACGGCCGTGCCGGTCACGTCGTCCTCGGCGAGAACCGAACCGGGCTCGTGCGTGGCGTCCTCGGTGCGCTCCCAGGAGCAGGAGCCGGGCGTGTTGCCCGTCGAGCGGTAGGTGCCCGGCGCGACATCGGTGCCGACCCGGAACATGCCCCCGTCGCCGTCCATCGACGTGACGAGGTGGCCCTGTGCGGCGCCCGGCACCGCCCGCCACCGCGCGCAGCCGCTGGACGTGAACACCTTGTCCGTGGCCTCGACGGTGACGTACCCGGTGCCGCCCACGCTTCCGCCGGCCAGCGCCGACTCCAGGGAGCCCGAGGCGTCCTCGGCGCGCTCCCAGTGGCAGCGGCGGCCGGGGTTGCCGGTCGTGCGATAGGTGCCGGGCCGGATGTCGGTGCCGACCCGGAACGCGCCGTCACCGCCGAAGGTGACCGTGTCCGCGCTCCGTCCGGCGTTCCCCGTGGGTCTGCCGTCCTGGGCGCTGTCCTCCGAGGAGGCCGAGGGGCCGTTGCGCGGGCCGCTGGGGCCGCCGTCCATTCCCTGGTCGGCGTTCGCGGACACGACACCGATGACGACAACCCCCAGGGCGGCGCTCAACGCGATCCTGCCCTTCATGCCCATGACGGTCCCCTCCCCGATGCGTGCGACCGCCCCCTCCGGTCGGTCGCTCGTTCGCTGGGTCAATAAGAGCAGAGCCTGTGAACCGAGTCAACACGGTTCACGGAACACGAGCAGTGCACAGGTGTGAATCGTTAAGTCTTGCGTGCGTCGGTATGCTCGGTGCACACATGCGACGAGGGGAGTGGAGCCGGTGCAGGACAACGCGACAGAGGTGACCGCGGCGGGGATCGCCCGGCTCGCCGGTGTGGGCCGTGCCGCCGTCAGCAACTGGCGGCGCCGGCACGGTGATTTCCCCAAGCCGGTCGGCGGCACCGAGACCAGCCCCTCCTTCGCCCTCGCGGAGGTCGAGTCCTGGCTGCGCAAGCAGGGGAAACTCGCCGAAGTACCGCTGCGGGAGCGGGTCTGGCAGCAGCTCGCGGGTCACCCCGAGGGCCCCGTCACCGCCCTGGTGCACGTGGGCTGCGTCATGCTGCTCATCCAGGAACGGCCCACCGTCTGGCTCGACATCAGCGCCGGCTCCGACGAGCGCCTGGCCGCGATGCTGCCGGGTGCGCTGAACGACGTGATCGGCCCGCGCTTCGGCGTCGAGTCGACGCGCGGTGTTCACACGCGCCGCCCGGATGGAGGCGCCGCCGCTGTGAACATGCCGGAGGCTGTGAACACCGAGAACCCGCAGAACAGTGCCCCGCCTGTGAACACCCACGCGCCCGTGAAACCGGCGACCGCCGTTCACACCCCTGCCTTTCACGCCGCCGTTCACACCCCCACCGGCCCCCAGCTCCTCCCCTCCGTCCCCCTCGTGCGCGGCGCCGCCGAACTCGCCGGGGAATTCGGGGCGCGGCAGACCTTCGAGTTCCTGCTGGGCCGGCACCTGGACGCCAACCCGCGCCAGTACACGCTCACCCCCGCCGAACTCGCCGGGCTGATGGCGGACCTCGCCGACCTCACCGGTCCCGCCCGTACCGTCCTCGACCCCGCCTGCGGCACCGGCGCCCTGCTGCGCGCCGTCGACTCCCGCCCCGACCAGGCCCTGTACGCCCAGGACAGCGCCCCCGACCTCGCCGCGCTCACCGCCCTGCGGCTCGCCCTGCACAGCCGCGCCACCGTCCGCGGCGCCGCCGGCGACACCCTGCGCGCCGACGCGTTCCCGGAGCTGCGCGCGGACGCCGTCCTGTGCCACCCGCCGTTCAACGAGCGCAACTGGGGGCACGACGAGCTGGCGTACGACCCCCGGTGGGAGTACGGCTTCCCGGCGCGCACCGAGTCCGAGCTGGCCTGGGTGCAGCACGCGCTGGCCAGGCTGGCCGACGGCGGCACCGCCGTGCTGCTGATGCCGCCGGCCACGGCCTCGCGGCGTTCCGGGCGCCGTATCCGCGCCGACCTGCTGCGGCGGGGCGCGTTGCGGGCCGTGATCGCGCTGCCGGTCGGCGCGGCTCCGCCGTACAACATCCCGCTGCACGTGTGGGTGCTGAGCAGGCCGGGGCGTACGCCCGTGACGCCGGAGGTGCTGCTCGTGGACACCGGCCGGTTCGCCGGTGAGGCGCGCGGCGGTCCGGACTTGCAGGCGGTGCGGGACGCCGCGCTCGACGCCTGGCGTGACTTCGCACGTGAGGGTCGGCTCGCGGAGCGCCCGGGCCTCGCGCGTTCCGTGCCGGTCATCGAACTCCTCGACGACGACGTGGACCTGGCCCCCGCCCGCCATCTGCCGCCCCCGGCCGCCGCCGACGGCGCCGAGCAGCTCGCGGAGGTCCGCCAACGCCTCGGCGAGACCCTCCGCCTGACCGCCGAGCTGACCCCGCCCACCGCGACCACCGCGCCCGCCACCCGCTGGCCGCTCACCACCGTCGGCGAACTCGCCCGCGGCGGCGCCCTCGTCCTGCGCACCGGCGGAACCGCGCACACCCCCGGCACCGGCACCGCAGCCGCCCCCGCCCGCGTCCCCGTCCTCACCGACCACGACGTCCTCGCCGGATCGCGCCCCTCGGGCACCCTGACGGACGGCGACGACGAGACGCTGCTGACCGAGCCGGGCGACGTGGTCGTCCCCGTGCTCGGCGGCGGCTCGGTCGCGCGCGTGGTGGACGAGGCGACGGCGGGCGCCGCCCTCGGCCGCAGCCTCGTGCTGCTGCGCCCGGACCCGAGCGCCCTGGACCCGTGGTTCCTCGCCGGTTTCCTGCGCGGCACCGCCAACAACCGCCAGGCCAGCAGCTACGCCTCCACCGCCACCCGCCTCGACGTGCGCCGCCTGCAACTGCCCCGGCTGCCGCTGGCCGAACAGCTCCGCTACGGCGCCCGGTTCCGCGCCATGGACGAGTTCGAGCGGGCGCTGCGCCACGCCGGACAGCTCGGGGAGCAGTTGCTGCGCGGGATGTACGACGGGCTCACGGACGGAACCGTCGCGCCGGAGTGACCGGTCGTCAGGCGGGCGCGCGGAACATACCGGAGAGCCGGACAACGGTTCGGTACAACTCATAACGCCTTGTCGGCCTCGGCCTATACGCTCGGAGTCCGACAACGAACCGGTCCAGGAGCAGTCATGTACGGCCATGGCGAGCCGCCGCCCGCCCGCAACACGGCGACCGTCATCATCCTTCGACTGATGATGACGGCCTGTGCCCTGCTCTCGTGCGGTTTCTTCGCGTGCGTGCCCCTGTTCCGGGCCGCGTTCCTGCGTGGGCGCTGGTACGACTGGCTGGCCGCCTGGATGAGCCTGGTGGTGTCAGTCGGGTGCCTCGCGGTGTTCGGCGAGGTGTCGGAGACGGACCCGAGGGGAGACGTGGCGGCGGTCACGATCTTGTCCCTCGCCGTGGTGTCGGCCGTGTACTTCCTGGTGATGGACATCCGGGTCCACCGGCAGGCGCGGCGCGCGAGCCATGCGCCACCGCATCCCCAGAGCCTGCCCATGGCTTACGGCTACCCGCCCGTGTCGCCTTACGCGAGTACGCCCGCGCCCGTGCCGCCCTCGCTCCCCGCCGGCCCCCTGACGCAGACGTACGTACCTGCCCCGCCGCCCCAAGGCGTTCCGCCGCAGAACATCCCGCCCCAGGCGCCCACCCGTCCCGCCCCTGCGCGCATCGACCAGGTCCGCGCCGAACTCGACGAGTTGAGCGACTACCTGCGCAAGCACGACCGGCACGAGGGCGAACAGTGACGATGGGACAGGGGCGGGTCGTCGCGGCCCGGTACGAGCTGGCCACGCTGATAGGCCAGGGCGGCATGGGCCAGGTCTGGACGGCGTACGACCGGCGCCTTGACCGGCGTGTGGCGGTGAAGCTGCTGCGCCCGGACAAGGTGGCCGGGCAGGAGGCGGACGAGCTGCGCCGCCGGTTCCTGCGCGAGTGCCGGGTGACCGCGCAGGTCGACCACCCCGGGCTGGTCACGGTGCACGACGCGGGCAGCGAGGGCGACGAGCTGTTCCTCGTCATGCAGTACGTGGACGGCGCGGACCTCTCCGACCATCTCGCGGAGCACGACCCGTACCCGTGGCAGTGGGCGGTGACGGTCGCCGCGCAGTTGTGCGCCGTGCTGAGCGCGGTCCACGCCGTGCCGATCGTGCACCGCGACCTCAAGCCGCGCAACGTGATGGTGAAGCAGGACGGCACGGTCACCGTCCTCGACCTGGGCGTGGCCTCGGTGATGGACACCGACACCACCCGCCTCACGCACACCGGCTCCCCGATCGGCTCGCCCGCCTACATGGCGCCGGAGCAGGCGATGGGCGGAGCGGTCGGGCCGTACACCGATCTGTACGCGCTCGGGGTGCTGCTGCACGAACTGCTCAGCGGAGAAGTGCCGTTCGCCGGGTCCACCGCGCTCGGGGTGCTGCACCGGCATCTGTACGAGCCGCCGCTGCCGGTGCGCAGGCTGCGCCCGGAGGTTCCCGAGCCGCTGGAGCGGCTGGTGCTGCGGCTGCTGGCGAAGGACCCGCAGGACCGCCCGGCCTCCGCGCAGGACGTGTACGAGCACCTGGTGCCGCTGCTGCCCGCGCCCGGCACTCCCACCGGTGCGCCCCTCGACCCCACGCGCCCCTTCCTGCGCCCGCACGCCCCCTGGCCGGACCGCGCCCGCATCCCGGCGCCGCAGCCCGCGCAGGTCACCCCGGCCCCGCCGGTGGACGACAAGCCGGACGTCGCGGCGGCCGTGGACGAGGTGAAGCGGCTGCTGGGGGAGGGGCGCATCACCCAGGCCGTCGACATCCTCGGCGCCATCCTGCCCACCGCCGCCGAACAGCACGGTGAGCACTCCCCGGTCGTCCGCACCCTGCGCAAGCAGTACGCGGCCACGCTCCTGGACGACGGCCAGTACCGGCGCGCGCTGCCCGAGCTGCGCCGCCTCGCCGACGAACGCGCCGCCGAGGCGGGCCAGGCCGATCCGCAGTCACTGCGCCACCGCTACGAGGCCGCGCAGTGCCTGGAACAGCTCGGCGAACCGGCGGCCGCGCTCGCGGAGTACCGCGCGCTGCTGCCCTACTACGAGAACCGCTACGTCTCCGGCGACCCCCAGCTCGCCCACGACGTCCGCCGCCGCATCGGCCATCTGCTGCTGGCCCTGGGCGACCGCCCCGCCGCCCACGACATGCTGGCCCGGCTGCTGATGGACGTGGAGCGGGTGCACGGCATGGGCCATCCGCTGGCCGCCGACATCCGGCGCACCCTGCAATGGCTGGGCCAGGTGCGGGGCTGAGCGCGCGGCCGCCGCGCGCTCGGGGGGCTCGCTGAGGTGCGTCGGCGTCAGTGCGTCATCGGAAGCGCGGCGACGAACTTCGGGCCGTCCTTGCGGTGCTGGACGGGGAAGAGCACCTTCAGGTTCTGCTCCTGCCCCGCCAGGGTGAGGTGGGTGATGTAGGTCAGGCCGAGGAAGCCCTTCTTGGTCCTGCCCGCGGAGACGTACCGCCGGGGGAAGTTGACGAGCAGCTTGCCCGGCCTGCCGCCGTTGGGGCCGTCGAAGAAGAGGACCCGCTGGTCGGTCAGGACGATGTACATGGGGCGCGGCTTGACCGTGGCCATCACCGTGCCCGCGCTGAGGATGCCGACCACGGCCGCGGTGAGCACCTGCTTGCGCACCGAGACGGTGCCGACGGCCGCCAGGCTGGTCATCTCCACCCGCTCGTCCGGAAGAAGGAGGGGAGTAGCTGCTTCGAGCAACTGTCGTTCACGGCGGGCGCTGATGGCCATCGAGGACTCCGGGGGAGGTGCTGACAAGGGAAAACGGCGACGGAGAGACCTCCCGGGGGCAGCGCGGGTTGTACGGCGGCGCCCCGGAGGCCGTACATTTTCCCGGTCCATGGCATGTCCTTGTAAAAATCATGGGTAATCGCGGGTTTCCGTGTCCTCGCGCGCGCGTGCCGTCGACTATGTTGCGGCGACGGACGCCGACACGTCCTTTTCGTTCGTACGTACACAGGGGTGGGGATGGCCGGACACCGGCAGTCGAAGAAGGTCAGGTACATCGCGTGGTCGGCGGCCGGCGCGGCCGTCGTGGCGGGAGCCGGAGCGGCGGCCACGGCGTCCATGGCGGCGACGACCTGGCCCGCGCAGAAGACGTTCACCGGGCGGGCCTTCGACACCTGCACCGCGCCCTCGCTGTCCACCATGAAGGCGTGGCACACCGGTTTCTACGGCGCCGCCGCCGTCTACGTGGGCGGCAAGAACCGCGGCTGCGCCCAGCCCAACCTGACCGCCTCCTGGGTGAAGTCGGTCAGCACGCTCGGCTGGAAGCTCGTACCGATCTACGTGGGCGCCCAGCCGTCCTGCCAGACCGGCTCCAACCCGGAGAAGATGACGGCCTCCAACGCCGCCTCCCTCGGCGCGTCCGACGCCGCCGACGCGGTGGCCAAGGCATCCGGGCTCGGCATGAAGGCGGGCAGCGCGATCTACCTGGACATGGAGCCGTACGACACGACGGACAAGGCGTGCAACGACACCGTGCTCACCTATGTGCGCGCGTTCGACAAGGCCCTGCACGCCAAGACCTACCGCGCGGGCTACTACGGCTTCACCAGTTCCAGCGCCAAGGCGATCGCCACCGCCTCCGACAGGACGGACCTGCCGGGCAACCTCTGGTACGCGCTGTGGGACAAGACGAACACCACCACCTCCGACTGGCCGTGGGGTGCCACGCAGTTCACCGGCCACAGCCGGGCGCACCAGTACATGGTGAACAGCAAGGAGTCGCACGGCGGCGTCACGCTCACCGTGGACCGCGACGCCTGGGACGCGCCGGTGGCCATCACCGGCTGACACGCCCTCCGGAGTGACGCGGCGGTGCCCGAACTCGTGGTGAATCGTTGGTCCTATGGGTTGGCCGGAGCAGCTCGGCTGCCTACCATCGATCACCGCAAGACCTTGTGCACCGCCGCACAAACTCCTCAGGAGGTCCCCTTGCACCGCCGCCGTCGCTCCGCGCTCGTCCTCTCCGCCGCGATCGTCGCCGCGGGCCCCCTCCTCACCGCCTGCGGGAGCGACGCCCACCCGGGCGCGGCGGCGGTGGTCGGCGGGCAGCGCATCACCGTCGCCCAGCTGGAGAGCCGGGTGAACGAGGTACGCGCGGCGCAGCGGGCCGCGTCGCCCGACGAGACGCAGTACCAGCAGGTCCTCGCCTCCACCGGCAGCCTCACCCGCGACACCCTGCACACCATGGTCCTCGACCAGGTGCTGGCCCGGGCCGCGCGGGACGCGGGCGTCGGCGTCTCCCGCAGGGAGGTACAGAAGCTGCGCTCCGACCTCCAGAAGCAGGCGGGCGGCGCCAAGAGCCTGGAGGCGGCGTGGCTCCAGAAGTACGGCATCGCCCCCGAGCGCCTCGACGACAACCTCCGCCTCCAGATCGAGGCCCAGAAGCTCGCGGCGAAGCTCGGCACCGACACCACCCAGCCCGCCTTCTGGAAGGCCCTGTCGCAGGCGTCGAAGAAGCTGCACATCGACCTCAACCCCCGCTACGGCACCTGGGACGCGACCAAGAGCAGCCGGGTGGACGCCCGGACGCCGTGGGTACGGGACGCGTCGGCGGCACAGCCGGCCTAGTGGCTCAGCCGGCTCAGGCGGAGCGGGTGGTCCCGGCGGCGGCTGCGGCGAGGCCCACGAGGCCGGCCGCAGTCCTACGATCACAGGACTCCCCGCCCCCTGTGGACAACTCGCGACGCCCCCGCGCACCGTGGGTTACGTTCGGATCGTGAACGCAACCAGCACCGAAGCCGCCCCCGGCCGCATCGTCCTGCTCACCACCAGCCACCGTGTCGCGCCCGGCCTGCTGTCCTGGCCCGCCTGGCAGGCCCTGCACGCCGCCGACGCCGTGCTGTGCGCCGACGGCGCGCATCCGCAGGTGCCCTATCTGCGCGAGGCCGGTATAGCGGTGTCCGAGGCGGCCCCGACCGCCGAGGAGCTGGTCGACGCCTGCGCGGGCGGGCGCACGGTGGTGGTCGTGGCCACGGGTGAGGGCGAGCCCGCCCTCACCGACGGACTGGCGCGGCTGGCCGGGTCGGGCCGGGTGCGGATGCCCGACCTGGAGCTGCTGCCCGCCTCCTACGACCTGCCCGGCGCCCGCCTCCTCGACCTCGTGCAGGTCATGGACCGCATCCGCGCCGAGTGCCCCTGGTCCTCCCGGCAGACCCACGAGGGCCTGGCCAAGTACGGCATCGAGGAGGCGTACGAGATGGTCGAGGCGATCGAGGCCGGCGACCGCGAGGAGCTGCGGGAGGAACTGGGCGACGTGCTGCTCCAGGTCGTCTTCCACGCCCGCATAGCCGCCGAGGACCCCGACGCCCCCTTCGACATCGACGACGTGGCCGGAGGCATCGTCGCCAAGCTCGTCCACCGCCACCCGCACGTCTTCGGCGACGAGACGGCCGAGACGCCGGAGGACGTCAAGCGGCACTGGCTGCGCACCAAGGCAGAGGAGAAGCAGCGCACCTCGGTGACCGAGGGCGTGCCGCTCGGGCAGCCCGGTCTCGCGCTCGCCGCCAAGCTCGCCTCCCGCACCCGCACCGCCCACCTGGACGTCCCCCTCCCCGAGGGCGACGGCATCGGCTACGAACTCCTGGCCCTGGCCGCCCGCGCCGAGTCCGAGGGGGTCGACCCGGAGGCGGCGCTGCGCGCGGCCGCACGGGTCTACCGGGATGCGATACGTACGGCGGAGGGAAACGGTTCAGACGCCCCCTAGCCAAAGAGCCTGGCCGGGTGCCCCGCACCGCCCCCGGGATACCGTCGACCCGTGACCGATCAGCCCTCCTGCGACCGTCCCGGCGAGCCCGCCCCCGACCTCTTCACCTGGGAGTTCGCCACCGACCCCTACCCCGCCTACGCCTGGCTGCGGGAGCACGCGCCCGTGCACCGGACCAGGCTGCCCAGCGGGGTGGAGGCCTGGCTGGTCACGCGGTACGCCGACGCCCGCCAGGCGCTCGCCGACCCCCGGCTCAGCAAGAACCCGGCGCATCACGACGAGCCCGCGCATGCCAAGGGCAAGACCGGTATCCCCGGCGAGCGCAAGGCGGACCTGATGACGCACCTGCTGAACATCGACCCGCCGGACCACACCCGGCTGCGCCGGCTGGTCAGCAAGGCGTTCACCCCGCGCCGGGTGGCCGAGTTCGCGCCCCGGGTGCAGCGGCTGACCGACGACCTCATCGGGGCCTTCGCCGCCAAGGGCTCCGCCGACCTCATCCACGACTTCGCCTTCCCGCTCCCGATCTACGCCATCTGCGACCTGCTCGGCGTCCCCCGCGAGGACCAGGACGACTTCCGGGACTGGGCGGGCATGATGATCCGTCACGGCGGCGGCCCCCGGGGCGGAGTGGCGCGGTCGGTCAAGAAGATGCGCGGCTATCTGGCCGAGCTGATCCACCGCAAGCGGGCCGCGCTGCCCGCCGAACCCGCCCCCGGTGAGGACCTGATCTCGGGCCTCATCCGCGCCTCGGACCACGGTGAGCACCTCACCGAGAACGAGGCCGCGGCCATGGCGTTCATCCTGCTGTTCGCCGGGTTCGAGACCACCGTCAACCTCATCGGCAACGGCACCTACGCCCTGCTCACCCACCCGGAGGAGCGCGCCCGGCTCCAGCGCTCGCTGGCCGCGGGGGAGACCGGCCTGCTCCAGACCGGCGTGGAGGAACTCCTGCGCTACGACGGCCCGGTGGAGCTGGCCACCTGGCGGTTCGCCACCGAGCCGTTCACCCTCGGCGGGCAGGAGATCGCGGCCGGGGACCCGGTGCTGGTGGTGCTGGCGGCGGCCGACCGCGACCCCGCCCGGTTCGCCGAACCCGATGTGCTGGACCTCGGCCGCGCCGACAACCAGCACCTCGGGTACGGGCACGGCATCCACTACTGCCTGGGCGCCCCGCTCGCCCGTCTGGAGGGGCAGACCGCGCTGGCCACGCTCTTCACCCGGCTGCCCGATCTGCGCCTTGCCGTCGAACCGGCCGAACTGCGCTGGCGGGGCGGGCTCATCATGCGCGGCCTGCGCACGCTCCCGGTGGAGTTCACCCCGGCGAGCACGGCGCACGAGTGAGCGGACCCGCGGCGCGGACCACCAGCCTTACCCACCGAACACGCACCGCCAAACAGGAACATGACGGACACTCAACGATGTGATCTTCACGTGATCTGTGCGGCATGAACTTGTGACAAGCGATCGTCTGCCTATACGTTCACCCATCAGTGTGGCGCCGAGCACCACTCGCCACGCCGTACTGCTGTCGTACGAAAGGCCCCCGTATGCTCTCCGGGAACGGTCGTCACCGTCGCCCCCGCCAGGCTCCGGCGCTCCTCGTCGCGGCCGGTGTGACCACCTCCGCCATCGCGATCCCGCTCCTCGGCGCCGCCAGCGCCCACGCGGCCGACGGCACCACCTGGGACAAGGTGGCCGAGTGCGAAAGCGGCGGCTCATGGAGCGCCAACACGGGCAACGGCTACTACGGCGGTCTCCAGATCTCGCAGGACGACTGGGACAAGTACGGCGGCGACCAGTACGCGGCCACCGCCGACCAGGCCAGCCGCTCCCAGCAGATCTCCGTCGCCGAGAAGATCCTCGCCGAGCAGGGCACCACCCACTGGGCGACCTGCGCCCTGACGGCCGGTCTCACCTCCGACTCCGCCTCGGTGGACGTCGACACGGGCGTCGCGGACACCGCCTCCCCGAGCACCGGTTCCTCCGACGGCAAGGACGGCGCCTCGCCGTCCGCGTCGGATTCCGCCGGTAAGTCCGGCTCGTCCGAGTCGGGCAAGCCGTCCGACTCGTCCTCCGCGTCGGCCTCGTCCGACTCCTCCGCCGACGCCTTGGCCAAGCCGTCGCACGGCAAGGACAAGGACGCCGACGCCAAGGACTCCGGCAAGGGCAAGGACGCCAAGTCCGGCGCCGCCGCCTCGAAGGGCGACGCGGGCACCTCCGGCGACTACTCCACCCCGGCCTCCGAGGAGTCGGACGACGCCTGGCAGGACGGCGGCTCCTGGAGCCTGGTCGACACCGGCGCGCTCTCCGGTGGCGGCCGCCACCGCGGCGGCAGCGCGGACGAAAGCGTGACAAGCGGTCAGGAGACGGACAACACCGGGCGTCACGCACTGCCCTCCCCGAGCACATACACCATCCACGAGGGCGACACGCTGGAGTCCATCGCCGACTCCCTTGACGTCGACGGCGGCTGGCAGGCGCTCTACTCCGCGAACAAGAAGGCCATCGGTGGCGACCCGGACGCGCTTGTCCTTGGTCGGACGCTCGAGGTGCCCGGCGGGACGGACGGCAAGTAGCCCGAATCGGCACGGGATTGACGTCCCTCTTCTAGGTGTATGTCCTATTTGGCGAAAGTGTGGGATGAGTCTCAAGGGCCCTGATCGTCTTTGAAATTCCCCTGTGTCCGTGTCTACGGTCGGTCCGCTCGTCACCACGAGCCCCGATGACCGGTACGCCGAATCCTGCCAGCGGTCATCCGGGAACAGTCGACGCGTCAAGCGCCGCCGGCAGGAGCGGGGGAACCAAGGTAAGTGCCCCGACCGGTGATTGACGCCGGGACGGGCTTGGGGTGAAGCCACCCCCTCCACGACGGGGAGGGTGGCCGGGCAACTCAACCGGCCCGAACCCGACAGCTCACCTCGCAGGCGTCGGTGAGGGGATCGATCCATGCTGTTTTCCAGCAAGGGCACGCACCGTCGCCCGGCCAAGGCCGTCCGCACCCTCGCGCTCGCCGGTGTCACCGGCGCCGCGATCGCCGGTCCGCTGATGGCGGCCGGCAACGCCTCCGCCGCCACCGCCTCCGAGTGGGACACCGTCGCCCAGTGCGAGTCCGGCGGCAACTGGTCCATCAACACCGGCAACGGCTACTACGGCGGCCTGCAGTTCTCCGCCTCCACGTGGGCCGCGTACGGCGGCACGCAGTACGCCGCCACCGCCGACAAGGCCACCAAGGACCAGCAGATCACCATCGCCGAGAAGGTGCTCGCCGCCCAGGGCAAGGGCGCCTGGCCGGTCTGCGGCACGGGGCTGTCCAGCACGCCGTACAGCTCCGCCGCCGCGAGCACCCCGTCCACCGCGGCGAAGACCACCACGGACACCGCCAAGGCCACGACGGACGCCGCCGCGCGCACCACCGCCCCTCAGGCCGCCTCGCGCTCCGCGAAGCGTCCCGCCGCGACCGTCACCACCCCGACCGGCCAGAAGGTCAAGAAGGGCGACGGCGAGTACAAGGTCGTCAAGGGCGACACGCTCAGCACCATCGCCACCGAGCACCACGTCAAGGGCGGCTGGAAGAAGCTGTTCGACCTCAACAAGGACATCGTCCGGAAGGCCGACCTCATCTACCCCGGCCAGATGCTGCACCTGAAGTAGCGGTCCCGCGCCGCCCGCGAGCGGCGCCCCTTCGCACCCGCTCACCGCACCGCCGCCCCACGCACGGCGGCGGTGAGCCCTCCCCCCACCAGGCCCCGCACCGGCGCGTGTTCCCCCGTACGCGCCGGAGCGGGGCTTCGCGCCCCCTGGGCCGTCCCGAGGGGCCCCTGCCCTGGCGCCGCGGCCCGGCCCCGCGGCACCCCGCTGGCCAGACCCCCCGACACCCCTTTGTTCCGGGCGTGAACAATGAGTACGGTCTCCCTGTCCACGGGACGGTCGGTCGACGGCCGACACCCCGGGGACGGTTAGGCTCTAGTCGCAAGGCCGTGCCGTACGGCACACCGCCCCGCACATCTCAGCGTCACATCCAAGAAGGAGATGCTCGTGCCGTCCATCGACGTCGTCGTAGCCCGGGAAATCCTGGACTCCCGAGGCAACCCCACGGTCGAGGTCGAGGTCGGCCTCGACGACGGCAGCACGGGTCGTGCCGCCGTTCCGTCCGGTGCCTCCACCGGTGCCTTCGAGGCCATCGAGCTCCGTGACGGCGACCCCAACCGCTACCAGGGCAAGGGCGTCGAGAAGGCCGTCCTCGCCGTCATCGAGCAGATCGGCCCGGAGCTGGTCGGCTACGACGCCACCGAGCAGCGCCTGATCGACCAGGCCATGTTCGACCTGGACGCCACCGACAACAAGGGCTCGCTCGGCGCCAACGCCATCCTCGGCGTCTCCCTCGCCGTCGCGCACGCCGCCGCCGAGGCCAGCGACCTGCCGCTCTTCCGCTACCTGGGCGGCCCCAACGCGCACCTGCTGCCGGTGCCGATGATGAACATCCTGAACGGCGGCTCGCACGCCGACTCCAACGTGGACATCCAGGAGTTCATGATCGCGCCGATCGGTGCGGAGTCCTTCTCCGAGGCCGTCCGCTGGGGCGCCGAGGTCTACCACACCCTCAAGAAGGTTCTGAAGCGCAAGGGCCTGTCCACCGGCCTCGGCGACGAGGGCGGCTTCGCCCCCAACCTCGGCTCCAACCGTGAGGCCCTCGACCTCATCATCGAGGCCATCAAGGAAGCCGGTTACGCCCCGGGCGAGCAGGTCGCCCTGGCGCTCGACGTCGCCGCGTCCGAGTTCTACAAGGACGGCAAGTACCTCTTCGAGGGCAAGGACCGCTCCGCCGCCGAGATGACGGAGTACTACGAGGAGCTGGTGGCGGCCTACCCGCTGGTCTCCATCGAGGACCCGCTGTTCGAGGACGACTGGGCCGGCTGGAAGGTCCTCACCGACCGCCTCGGCGACAAGGTGCAGATCGTCGGTGACGACCTGTTCGTCACCAACCCCGAGCGCCTGGCCCGCGGCATCGACGAGGGCGTCGCCAACGCCCTGTTGGTCAAGGTCAACCAGATCGGCTCGCTGACCGAGACCCTGGACGCCGTCGAGCTGGCCCAGCGCAACGGCTACAAGTGCATGATGTCCCACCGCTCCGGCGAGACCGAGGACGTCACGATCGCCGACCTCGCCGTCGCCACCAACTGCGGCCAGATCAAGACCGGCGCCCCGGCCCGCTCCGAGCGCGTCGCCAAGTACAACCAGCTCCTGCGCATCGAGGAGATCCTCGACGACGCCGCGGTCTACGCCGGGCGCAGCGCCTTCCCGCGGTTTCGCTCCGCGAACCAGTAAGCACGGCAAGGGCTGATCATCGCCCTGAAGGCTCGGCCCTCCGACGAGGGCCGGGCCCGCGCGGGAGCCGGCTCCCGCCAGTCGTCCTACGTCCCCGGACCCGGTCCCGTACCGTGTCCGGGGACGTACGCGTGAACGGGAGGCGGGGAAGATGGCCACGAGGGACCGGGACCGTTTCTCCACCACGACCAGGCTGCGGCTGCTCGGCGAGCAGACCGCGGCCCGCGTCTACCGCTCCCAGACCAAGCGCCAGGCCCGCCGCTCCCGGCTCACCGGCCGCGCCGCCCTGCTCGCCATGGTGCTGTGCTCGCTGATCGTCGCGCTCGCCTATCCGATGCGCCAGTACGTCTCCCAGCGTGCCGAGATCGCCGACCTCCAGCGCCGTCAGCAGCAGGCCCGCGCCCGCGTCGAGGAGCTGCGCGACACCAAGGCGCGCTGGCAGGACGACGCCTACGCCGAACAGCAGATCCGGCGCAGGCTGCACTACGTGCTGCCCGGCGAGACCGGGTACGTGGTCGTCGACCCCGGCGCGGCGAAGCAGTCCCGCGCGGACAGGGGGGCCGCCCACCGGCCCTGGTACGCGAACGTCTGGGACGGCGTCGACAAGGCCGACGCCTCCGACCAGTGACCGGCATCCGCCGGTGACCCACAGAAAGCCACTCTGGAAGCAGTCATGGAAACGCCCCCGCCGCCCACTCCGCGCACCGAGCCCACCGCAGCCGACGTGGAGGCATTCAAGCAGCAGCTCGGCCGTCCGCCGCGCGGTCTGCGGGCCATCGCCCACCGGTGCCCCTGCGGACAGCCGGACGTCGTGGAGACGGCCCCCCGGCTGCCCGACGGCACGCCCTTCCCGACGACGTACTACCTGACGTGCCCGCGCGCCGCCTCGGCGATCGGCACGCTGGAGGCGAACGGCGTCATGAAGGAGATGACCGAGCGGCTGAAGACGGACCCGGAGCTGGCCGCCGCCTACCGCGCCGCGCACGAGGACTACATCCGGCGCCGCGACGAGATCGAGGTCCTCGCGGGCTTCCCCAGCGCGGGCGGTATGCCCGACCGGGTCAAGTGCCTGCACGTCCTCGTCGCCCACTCGCTGGCCGCGGGCCCGGGCGTGAACCCGCTCGGCGACGAGGCCCTCGCGATGCTGCCCGAGTGGTGGGCCAAGGGCGCGTGCGTGACGCCGGAGGGCGGGGCGTGCGGTGCGGCCGAGGAGACGGCGGAGTCCGCCGGGGCCGCTTCGCGGTCCGCCGACGGTTTCACCCGCGTCGCCGCCGTCGACTGCGGCACCAACTCCATCCGGCTGCTCGTCGCCGACGTGAACCCGGCCACGGGCGAGCTGCGCGAGCTGGACCGCCGTATGACCATCGTGCGGCTCGGCCAGGGCGTCGACCGCACCGGCCGCCTCGCCCCCGAGGCGCTGGAGCGGACCTTCGCCGCGTGCCGCGAGTACGCCGGGGTCATCCGTGAACTGGGCGCCGAGAAGGTGCGGTTCGTGGCCACTTCCGCCTCCCGCGACGCGGAGAACCGCGACGAGTTCACGCGCGGTGTCGTGGACATCCTCGGCGTCGAGCCCGAGGTCATCTCCGGCGACCAGGAGGCCGAGTTCTCCTTCATCGGTGCCACCAAGGAGCTGACCGGCGCCGAGGGCTTCGCCCGGCCCTATCTCGTGGTGGACATCGGCGGCGGCTCCACCGAGTTCGTCGTCGGCGAGGACGGCGTGCGCGCCGCGCGCTCGGTGGACGTGGGCTGTGTGCGCATGACCGAGCGTCACCTGGTCCAGGACGGCAAGGTCACCGACCCGCCCACGGCCGAGCAGGTCGCCGCCATGCGGGCCGACATCGAAGCCGCGCTGGACCTCGCCGAGCAGACCGTCCCGCTGCGCGAGGCGCGCACCCTGGTCGGCCTCGCCGGTTCGGTCACCACCGTCTCCGCGATCGACCAGGAGCTGCCGGAGTACGACTCCGCGCGCATCCACCACTCCCGCATGACGCGCGGCCGCGTCCGCCAGATCACCGAGTGGCTGCTCTCCTCCACGCACGCCGAGCGCGCCGCGGTCCCCTCGATGCACCCCGGCCGGGTCGACGTGATCGGCGCGGGCGCGCTGGTCCTGCTCGCCGTCATGGAGCGCATCGGCGCCGAGGAGGTCGTCGTGAGCGAGCACGACATCCTCGACGGCATCGCCTGGTCCCTGGTGTAGCGCTCGGGGCGGACAAGGCCGTACGGGGCGCCCGTACGGCCTTGTGGAGACGTCTCGTTACCACCCGGTAGTGAGCGGCTGAGCAGGCCGTACGACGGATGAGCAGGGTCGCGGAGTGGCCGACACGCCGCTTCGCGACCCTTCTCCGGAAACCTTCGTGAAGTTCTTCACAAGGAATTCGGCCCCCGGGGGCAACGCAAGGGGTCCCATTGACCCATTCGGGGGCTCAACGGCCCTTGAAGGGTGCTCACGAGAGCGTTGCGCGGGTGTTTCGTGGAGGTGTCCGAGGGGCCTTCGGGAGGCGATCCATGAGGGTGCCGAGAACCCGGAGGGCCAGCTCACGCGGCCTTGACAACGGGTCAGAACGACCTTGAGTTCCCCGCATGGAACATGATCTGTGTCACGTGAGCGGCGGAGGATAACACAGGCCCTCTCCAACCTTGTGAAGGGGCGCACGAGCTACCCCTCCGGGGCAGGTGGATACTCGATGCCATGAGCACCACGGAGCGTCCCAGGATCCTCGTAGTAGGCGGTGGGTACGTAGGCCTGTACGCAGCTCGGCGCATCCTCAAGAAGATGCGCTACAGCGAGGCGACCGTCACGGTCGTCGACCCCCGGTCGTACATGACCTACCAGCCCTTCCTGCCCGAAGCCGCCGCCGGCAACATCTCGCCCCGGCACGTCGTCGTCCCGCTGCGACGCGTGCTGCCGAAGGCCGAGGTCCTCACCGGCCGGGTCACCACCATCGACCAGGACCGCAAGGTCGCGACCATCGCCCCGCTCGTGGGCGAGGCGTACGAACTCCCCTTCGACTACCTGGTCGTCGCGCTCGGCGCGGTCTCCCGCACCTTCCCGATCCCCGGCCTCGCCGAGCAGGGCATCGGCATGAAGGGCATCGAGGAGTCCATCGGCCTGCGCAACCACGTGCTGGAGCAGCTCGACAAGGCCGACTCCACGACCGACGAGGAGATCCGCCGCAAGGCGCTCACCTTCGTCTTCATCGGCGGCGGCTTCGCGGGCGCGGAGACCATCGGCGAGGTCGAGGACATGGTCCGCGACGCCGCGAAGTACTACAAGAACGTGTCCCGCGAGGACATGCGGTTCATCCTGGTCGACGCCGCCGACAAGATCCTTCCCGAGGTCGGCCCGAAGCTCGGCCAGTACGGCAAGGAGCACCTGGAGAGCCGTGGCGTGGAGATCTACCTCTCCACCTCCATGGACTCCTGCGTCGACGGCCACGTCGTGCTGAAGAACGGCCTCGAGGTCGACTCCGACACCATCGTGTGGACCGCGGGCGTCAAGCCCAACCCGGCGCTGGCCCGCTACGGCCTGCCGCTCGGCCCGCGCGGTCACGTCGACTGCGAGCCGACCCTCCAGGTCAAGGGCACGGACTACATCTGGGCCGCCGGCGACAACGCCCAGGTCCCGGACCTCGTCGGCCGCAAGGCGGGCAACGAGAACGCCTGGTGCCCGCCGAACGCCCAGCACGCGCTGCGCCAGGCCAAGGTCCTCGGCGACAACGTGGTCTCCGGTATGCGGGGCTTCCCGCAGAAGGAGTACGAGCACGCCAACAAGGGCGCCGTCGCGGGTCTCGGCCTGCACAAGGGCGTGGCGATGATCGTCCTCGGCAAGACGAAGATCAAGCTCAAGGGCCGTCTCGCCTGGTACATGCACCGCGGCTACCACGGCCTCGCGATGCCGACCTGGAACCGCAAGATCCGTATCTTCGCGGACTGGACGCTCGCGATGTTCCTCAAGCGCGAGGTCGTCTCGCTGGGCGCCATGGAGCACCCGCGCGAGGAGTTCTACGAGGCCGCCAAGCCGGCCCCGGCTCCCGCCGCCGCCAAGACCGAGGAGAAGGCCAAGGCCTCCTGACCTCCGGTCACCTGTTCTCTCCGAAGGGCCTCCCCGCTGTCCGTGGTGCGGGGGGCCCTTCGGCGTTTCACACCGCCGGGCGGCCTACGCTCTTTTGCCCTGTTGTAACTCCATTGCGGGACTGTGCCGGGTAGCCATGTCGTTTACGTGGTAACGGACATCCGGGATTGCCGTCTTGGAGGTGTGCGCCATGGCCGACGCCGCGTCGCGACTGGTGAGTGTTGCCGAGCAATTGCTGGGAGCCCCGCTCCCGGTGCGGATCCGTGCCTGGGACGGTTCCCAGGCGGGACCGCCGAACGTACCCGTACTCGTCGTGCGCAACCGCCGGGCGCTGCGCCGGATCCTCTTCAAGCCCGGAGAGCTGGGTCTCGCCCGCGCCTGGGTCTCCGGCGACCTCGACATCGAGGGAGACCTCTACAGCGCCCTGGGCGTGATGGCCGGCCTCATCTGGGAGCGCGATGAGGATTCCCGCACCCTCGCCCAGGCCCTGCGCGACCCCGCGGTGCGGGCGGGCGTACGCGATCTGCTGCGGCTCGCCGGACCCCCGCTGCCGCCCACGCCGCCGCGCGAGGAGGTCCGCCCCCGCCGCCATCTGCACACCCGGCGCACCGACAAGCGGGCCATCAGCCACCACTACGACGTGGGCAACGACTTCTACGAGATCGTCCTCGGACCGTCCATGGTCTACTCGTGCGCCTACTGGGAGGCCCCCGGAACGGGCGGCACGCTGGAGTCCGCCCAGCGCGACAAGCTCGAACTGGTCTGCCGCAAGCTCGGTCTGAAGCCCGGCCAGCGACTCCTCGACGTCGGCTGCGGCTGGGGCTCCATGGCCATCCACGCCGCCCGCGAGCACGGCGCGAGCGTCGTCGGCGTCACCCTCTCCCAGGAGCAGGCCGCCTACGCCCGCAAGCGCGTCGCCGACGAGGGTCTGACCGACCGGGTCGAGATCCGGGTCCAGGACTACCGCGACGTGCGCGACGGCCCCTACGACGCGATCTCCTCCATCGGCATGGCCGAACACGTCGGCGCCGAACGCTATCTGGACTACGCCCGCGACCTGTACGGCCTGCTGAAGCCCGGCGGACGGCTGCTCAACCACCAGATCGCCCGCCGCCCGCAGGGCGACGAGTCGGCGTACGAGGTCGACCGGTTCATCGACGCCTACGTCTTCCCCGACGGCGAACTCGCCCCTCTCGGCACCACCGTCACCCAGCTGGAGCGTGCCGGGTTCGAGGTCCGGGACGTGGAGGTGCTGCGCGAGCACTACGCGCTGACCCTGCGCGCCTGGGTCACCCGCCTCGAGGAGGACTGGGAGCGGGCGGTACGGCTCGCCGGGGACGGCCGTGCCCGGGTCTGGCGGCTGTACATGGCCGCCTCCGCGCTCGCCTTCGAGCGCAACCGGATCGGCGTCAACCAGGTCCTCGCCGTCCGCACCCCGGAGCCGGGCACCTCGGGCCTCCCGCTCCGCCCCCGCACCTGGCACGGCTGACCGCATACGCAGGGGCCCCGTTCCGGTCCGGAACGGGGCCCCTGCGTATGCGCGTGCCGTGCTACTCGGCCTTGATCGCCGTCAGCATGTCGAGACGGGCCGCCCGGCGGGCCGGCCACAGCGCCGCGAGGACGCCGACCGCCGCCGCCAGGAACAGGAAGAGCGCCATCCGGTCCCAGGGCAGCACCAGCTGGTACGTCGGCATCTTCGTGCCGATCAGCGCGCCGACCGCCCAGCCGAAGAACACGCCCAGACCGATGCCGAGCACGCCGCCGAACAGGGAGATCACCAGGGACTCCAGGCGCACCATCCGCTTGACGCCCCGGCGCTCCAGGCCGATCGCGCGCAGCATCCCGATCTCCTGCGAGCGCTCGAAGACCGACATGGCCAGGGTGTTGACGACACCGAGAACCGCGATGACCACCGCCATGCCGAGCAGGCCGTAGACCAGGTTCAGCATGAACGTGAAGATCTTCGCGACGCCGTCGGAGATGTCCTTCTTGTCCTGGACCGCGATCGCCGGGTTGGAGCCGAGGGCCTTCTCCAGCCGGTCCTTGGCGCCCGCCGAGGCGCCGTCCTTCATCTTGACCATGACCTGCATGTCGGACGGGGTGGTCAGATGCGGGGTGAGGGTGCTGTTGTCGATCATGATGCCGCGGATCATGGCGTTGCCCTCGTAGACCCCGGCGACGGTCAGGCGCTCGGCCTTGCCGTCGGCGTAGTGCACGGTGAAGCGGGACCCCGCCGTCCAGCCGTACTGCTTCGCCCGGTCCTTGTCGACGACGACGCGGGTGCCGGTCACCGCGAAGGTGCCCTGGTCGGTCTTCAGGTCGGTCAGCTCGCCGATCGTGCGGCCGTCGACACCGGTCAGGAACTCCGTCCTGCCGTCGATGCGGGAGGGAGCGTTGCGCAGCGGGCTGCTCGCGGCGACCCCGTCGACGCCGGCGACCTTGTCGGCCACCTTCGGGGAGAGCGGGCCGTGGGTGGACATCGAGACGACGTAGTCGGCGCTGATCGAGTCGCTCGCCATCTTGTCGATCGACTTCTGGAGGCTGCCCGCCATCACCGTCATGCCGGTGATCAGGGTCAGGCCGATCATCAGCGCGGACGCCGTGGCCGCCGTGCGGCGCGGGTTGCGCACCGAGTTCTGGCGGGCCAGCCTGCCGGAGACGCCGAACATCCGCAGCGCGGGCGCGGCGGCCGCGATCAGCGGACGCGACAGCAGCGGCGTCAGCACGAACACGCCGATGATCAGCAGGACGGCGCCCAGACCCATCGCGACCTGACCGCGGTCGGTGCTCATCGTCCGGCCCGCGAGGACCACCGCGACACCGGCCCCGGCGAACAGCGCGCCCAGGGTGTTGCGCACCACCAGGGACTTGGTGGTGGCCTTGGCGTGGATGCTGTTCATCGCCGCCATCGGCGGGATCTTCGCGGCGCGGCGGCTCGGCAGCCAGGCGGCCAGAGCGGTGACGACGACGCCGACGACGAGGGCGGCCACCACCGTGCCCGGAGTGATCACCAGAGGTCCGTCGGGCAGTTCGGCGCCGAAGGAGCCGAGCAGGGAGCGCAGCCCCGCGCCGATGCCCACACCGGCCGCGAGTCCGGCGACCGCGGCGACCGCGCCGACCACGACCGCCTCGGCCAGCACCGAGCGGGTGACCTGGCCCCGGGAGGCGCCGACCGCGCGCAGCAGGGCCAGCTCCTTGGTGCGCTGGGCGACCAGCATGGTGAAGGTGTTGGCGATGATGAACAGGCCGACGAACAGGGAGATCCCGGCGAAGACCAGCAGCCCCTTGGTGAGGCCGCTCATGCTGTCGGCGATCTGCCGGGCCTGGTCGTCCGCGAGCTTCTTGCCGGTCGTGGTCTCCACCAGCTTGGTCGGCAGCGTCTTGTCGAGGGCGGACTTGAGCGCGTCCTGACTGGTGCCGGGCGCGGCCTTCACGTCGATCTCGTCGTACGTGCCCTTCTTGCCGAACAGGGTCTGCGCGGTCGGCGTGTCGAACAGGGTGAGGCTGCCGCCCGCCGAGACGTTGCCGTCGTCGGTGGTGAAGATGCCGCTGACGCGCGGCGTGAGGACCGGGCCGTCGACCGAGAGACGGGCCTTGTCGCCGACCTCGTACCCGGCGCGCCGCGCGGTCTTGGAGTCGAGCGCGATCTCGTCGGCGCCGTGCGGGGCGTTGCCGGAGACGAGCTGGTAGCGGGGGTCCTTGTCGCCCCAGTAGTTGCCGCCGGAGGACTGCCAGCCGTCGCCGACCAGCTTGCCGTCCTTGCCCGCGAGGGCGGTGAAGCCGCCGACGACACCGGTGACGGACCGCGCCCCCGGGGTCTTCGCGGCCTTCTGGAGCAGGGCGTCGGTCAGCTCGGGGTTGTGGCCGACATGGTCGCCCTCGGACGCCTGACGGCGGGGGGTGACGGCGACGTCGACCCCGTCGAAGCCCTTGGCCGAGCTGTTCTGGAAGGCCTGGGAGACGGTGTTGGTGAAGACCAGCGTCCCGGACACGAACGCCACGCCGAGCATGACGGCGAGCACGGTCATCAGGAGCCGGGCCTTGTGCGCGAGGACGTTGCGCAGAGCGGTGCGGAGCATCAGCTTGTACGGCCCTTCGCGTCGAACTCGCGGGTCTGGGGGTTTCCCCCGGGGAGGCTGCGCATGAGGTCGAGGACGCTGTCGGCCGTGGGGTCCTGGATCTCGTCCACGATCCGGCCGTCGGCGAGGAAGACCACGCGGTCCGCGTAGGCCGCCGCGACCGGGTCGTGGGTCACCATGACGACGGTCTGGCCCAGCTCGCGCACGGAGTTGCGCAGGAAGCCGAGGACCTCGGCGCCGGAGCGGGAGTCGAGGTTTCCGGTCGGCTCGTCACCGAAGACGATCTCGGGGCGGGAGGCCAGCGCGCGGGCCACGGCGACGCGCTGCTGCTGGCCGCCGGAGAGCTGCGCGGGGCGGTGGGTGAGGCGCCCGGACAGTCCGACCATGCCGATGACCTCGTCGAGCCACGCCTTGTCGGGCTTGCGGCCCGCGATGTCCATCGGCAGCGTGATGTTCTCCAGCGCGGTGAGCGTGGGGAGCAGGTTGAACGCCTGGAAGATGAAGCCGATCTTGTCCCGGCGCAGCCGGGTGAGCTGCTTGTCCTTCAGCGAGCCCAGCTCGGTGTCGCCGATGCGCACGGAACCCGAGGAGAAGCTGTCGAGCCCGGCCACGCAGTGCATCAGCGTGGACTTGCCGGAGCCGGAGGGCCCCATGATCGCGGTGAACTCGCCCTGGCGGAAGTCGACGGAGACCTGGTCCAGGGCGACCACCCGGGTCTCACCCTGCCCGTAGATCTTGGACAGCTCCGTGGCGCGCGCTGCCACGGCGGTGCTCCGGCCGGCGGTGGGTGTGGTGGTCACGGAAGGGCGCTCCTGTCGGTACGGCTGCGGGGACGGACATCCATCGTCCCCTCCCCTTTCCCCGCGCCGGTCAGCCGCTGCTCCGGTTCCCGGAACCGCCTCCGGTCGGACGGGGCGCCCCGGTGTCATACCTGGGGAGGACCCCCGACCCTGAGGCCACCCGGGTGGCGCGGCGGCCGGAGCCCGGTGGGACCGCTCCCGCCGGGAACAGGTGGGCCGCCCTCGTTCGGTAGGTGAAATTCCGTCATTCCCCGTGCGCGGCGGGCGCGGCCCCGTCACGCTGTTGGCAAGTGCGGATGGCGTGCACCGTGGTCTGATGCACCCTCAGACATCAATAAAATAAGACAACATCGGTCCGTACTCTCCGCTGTCCTCGGGGAGCCTCCCGATAGGCTCGGGAGCTCGAAGCGGAGCCCATGGCCTGCCCGGATGGTGGAATGCAGACACGGCGAGCTTAAACCTCGCTGCCCCTTCGCGGGCGTGCCGGTTCAAGTCCGGCTCCGGGCACATGCTCACCACCGCTGACCAGCGAAAGCACTGGTACGGCGGTCCCTTCCCGGCCTAGCCGGCTCTCGGGCTCAGCCCTCGTACACCGTCAGGACCACCCCGTCCGCCTCGATGCGCCGGCCCGCGCGCATCCCGTTGGCGCGGAGGGTGAGGAGGCAGGTGTGGAAGAGGGCCAGTTCTTCCGTGTTCAGGATCGCGGCGGCCAGGTCGAGGAGTTCGCCGACCGACGCGTCGGTGAGGATCTCGGGCAGTTCGCCGGAGAACAGGACGACGGACTCGCCGTCGGGGCCGCGGACCACCGCGGTGGCCGGCCCGCCATGCACGAACAACACGTTCCCCCCAAGGGCCCGGGGTCGTGCGGCTCTCGCTCCTCGGGCAGTCGTGAGACTAGCGGGGTATCTCGGCATATTCGGGCCCAGTTGCATTCTTTTTCCGACTTGGGCTCCGAGTGGGCCGAAGAGCGGGCAACCGCGGCCAGAGGCGGTCAGTTCTCCGGCGGGCGCTTGGCGGAGCGGCCCAGCAGGGACTCCACCAGGGCGGCGACATGGCGCCGGTCGTCGGAGGAGAGCCGCTGGACGCTGGCGATGAGGAGGTCGACCTCGGGGTCGCCCGTCGCGCCGGCGTCGGCCGCACCGTTCTCGGCCGTGCCGTACACGTGGATGCCGCACGCCTCCGCCGCCGCTCGCCGCACGGTGTCCAACGGGAGTCCGAGTCCCTTGGACAGTCCCTCCAGGGTCGTGGCCTGGGGCATCCGCACCACGCGCTCGGCGGTGGCCAGGTGGTGGACGGTGGAGCGGGGGACGCCGCCGCGTCTCGCCACGTCGCCGTAGGACCAGCCCTCACGGTCCAGGCGCTCGCGAATCAGCTCCTGCAGTGCGTTGGTCACCTGGTCACTTCCCGCTCGTCCTGCTCGCCGGTCGCCGAACCTCGCTGTCGGGGGGATTCTACGGGCGAGTAGGGGCACGGCCGAAAGGGTGATTCCCCGAACGGGTTGCGGAGAGTGCCCGCGAGGCCCTAGTGTCCAATCTCGTTGGACAGCTCGTCCGACCAAGTCGGACAGAGTCCGGGGGGAACCTGACTCCGTTCGACCGGAAATGCCTATTCCCAAGGGGGAATTCATCATGATGGACGCTCACGAGCTCGAGGCCGAGTCCGCGGAGCTGCTGCCGGGTCGCGAGGCCCTGGGCAAGCTGAAGTTCAGCTTCAACAAGACGACGAACGTCACCAAGCACGTCGCCAACATCGCGGCCTCGAACCAGTCCGCCGCGCTGAACGACCACTCGGCGTTCTCCGTCGCCAGCTCCGGCGCCGCCCAGACCATCAGCGTCTCCCAGTAACACCCGCGCACCACCACCCTCCGAGATCTTTCCGAAAGGACCACCATCATGAGCATGGACATGCGTGACCTGGACGCCGAGTCCGCGGAGCTGCTGCCGGGCCGCGAGGCCCTCGGCAAGCTGAAGTTCAGCTTCAACAAGACGACCAACGTCACCAAGCACATCGCGAACATCCAGGCCTCGAACCAGTCGGCCGCGCTCAACGACCACTCCGTGTGGTCGGACGCCCAGTCGCAGGCCGGCCAGGCGATCTCCGTCAAGCAGTAACGGCACCGCCGCACAGGCGGCCACGGGGGCGGACCGTGCCCGAGTCCGGGGCGGTCCGCCCCCGCGGCCATGCCGGGGGGAAGCGGCGGCCATGACGTGGGGGGAGACCACACATGACGGTGTCGGGAAACGGCACGACCACGCTCTACGACACCGGCCCGCTGCCCGGGCCCGGTGGCTGGCCGGTGACGTACGAGCAGGTGGCGGCCGGCAGTCTGCCGGACGCGGAGGTGCCGTCCCGGCCCGTTCCGCGCATCAGCGCGGGGCTGAAGCTGCACGGCGAGTACCAGGGTTCGGGCTTCACCGAGCCCAAGTACATCGCCCGTCGGGGGGACGGGCAGGTCGTGCAGCTCTCGCGGCTGCTGTATCTCGTGGCGTCGTCCGTCGACGGCGTCCGCGACGTCGACACCATCGCCCACCGGGTGAGCGCGCGCTTCGGCCGTGAGGTCAGCGGGGAGAACATCCGCTACCTGGTGGAGAACAAGCTCGAACCGCTCGGCGTGACCGTCCCCGAGGGCCAGGAGAGCGACGAGGTCGACGCCCCGCGCTCCGACCTGCTGCTGGCCCTCAAGGGTCACCGGGTCATCTTCAACGAGCGCCGCACGGCCAAGATCGCCCGCTCGCTCCAGTGGCTGCACAAGCCGGTGGTCGTCGCCGCCGTGCTGCTCTCGGCCGTCGCCATGGACGTGTGGCTCTTCGGCTTCTTCGGGGCGATAGAACCGGTCCTGGAGGTCCTCGACCAGCCGGTCCTGATCCTGATCGTCTTCCTCCTCACCGTGGCCTCCCTCGTCTTCCACGAGTTCGGCCACGCCTCCGCGTGCAGATACGGCGGGGCCCGGCCGGGCTGCATCGGCTGCGGCCTCTTCCTCATCTGGCCGTCCATGTACACCGACGTCACCGACGTCTACCGGATCAACCGCGGCGGGCGCATCCGCACCGACCTCGGCGGCGTCTACTTCAACGTCGTCTTCATGCTGGCCATGGCCGGCGCCTACTTCGCCACCGGGGAACAGTTCTTCCTGGCCGCGGTCTATCTCGGCCACTTCGAGATCCTCGAACAGCTCATGCCGGCCGTCCGTCTCGACGGCTACTACATCCTGGGCGACCTCGCCGGAGTCCCGGACCTCTACGGCAAGATCAGGCCGATCCTCCTGTCCCTGCTGCCCACCGCCAAGGGGCGGGCGGCCCGCGAGGAGGTCGCCGGGCTGAAGAAGTCGGCCCGCGTCATCGTGGCCACCTGGGTGCTCACGATGGTCCCGCTGATCATCGCCGAGCTGGGCTACGGCCTGTGGAACCTGCCGCGCATCCTCACCACCATGGTCCGCTCGCTGACCGAGCAACTGGTCGGCACGTGGTCCGCGATCGCCGACGGCAAGATCGTCGAGGGCCTGGTCGGGGTGCTCGGCACCTTCATGCTGCTGTGCCCGATGGCGGGTGTCATCTACCTCACCATCAAGATCGGCGGCCGGCTCTTCCGGGCCGCCAAGCGCGCCACCTCGGGACGGCCCGCGCTGCGCGTCACGCTGTGCGCGGCCCTGCTGGTCGGTCTCGGCGGGCTCAGCTACGCCTGGATGTCCGGCGTGACCCCGAAGCCGCTGCCCAAGAAGCCGCCGATCGCGCCGATCCTTCAGCCCGGGGTGCCCACGACCGCGCCGCCGCCCATGGACGCGTCCACGCCGGAGAACGGCGTGGGCGGCCCGTCCGCGAGCCCCGGCACCGCGTCCGCGTCGCCCTCGGCCGTGCCCGGCGCGGCGCCCTCCGGTGCCTCCGGCAGCCCGAGCGCCACGGCCTCCGGCAGCGCGTCCGCCTCCGCACCGGAGCCGTCCTCCTCGCCCTCGGCGAAGCCCGGCAAAAAGCCGACCAAGGGGACGACCCAGCCCGGCGACTCGGGGAGCAACGGCGGTACGGGCGGCAACCCGTCGCAGGAGCCGACGGGCTCCGCCACCGACAGCCCCACCCCGACCCCCACGGAGAGCCTCCCCACGAGCGAGCCGCCCGGGAGCACGCCTCCGTCCACCGACCCCCCGGCCCAGGCGGCGTCGTCCTGACCCCCTACGGCCCTGTGTGACCACGCGGGTCGCACCCCCCTGAACCACATCGCATCCACTTCTTCCGGGAGACTCCATGGGAAGTCATCGAAAGCCACGCGCGAGCAGCGGTCCGTTCAACGGACGCGCGGTCCGCACCGTCCTCCTCGCCGCCGGCGCCGCCGGAGTGGCGACCGCCGTCCCGGCCCACGCCGCGACCGGGCCCGCCCGTGCCGCGATCGTGTCGGACAACGTGTTCACCAACGCCAACCGGCTGCACCACACCCAGGCGAAGGACTCCTTCACCGTCCGCGAGTTCGGCAACACCCGGTCCGCCTCCGTGCGCAACCAGGCCAACGCCGTCTCCATGGGCTGCTCGGTCGACGACAAGTGCCGCTCGGTCGCGCTGTCCTTCCAGATCGTCACGATCGCCGGGGACGTGCACCGGCTGAAGGCGGTCAACGTCAGCGACGCGGCCAACAAGTACTGCGACGGCTGCCAGACCCTCGCGGGCGCCTACCAGTTCGTCGTCTCCACGCCCAACCCGCTCAAGCTGGACGCGGGCGCCCGCCGTCAGCTCGACGACATCCAGCACCGACTGGACGCGCTGACCCGCTCCGGCCTGCCCGCGACCGAGCTGCAGACCAAGGTGGACGCGCTGGCCGGCGAGGTCAACGGCATCCTCAAGAACGCCGTGGCCAAGGCGCCCAAGGGTCACGAGCGGCCCGACGTCACCCTGCACCGCCGACTGGACGGCTGGCCGCGCCACTGACCGCGTCCTGACCGTCCCGCCCCGGCCGGCCGCCGGTTCCGCGAGCGCCTCCCGCGGACCGGTGGCCGGCCTCTTCGCCTCCGGGGGGCGGACGCCCTCTTTCTTACGGAGCCCATAGGTCCCCCGGGCATCGCTGCTCCATGGCCGGGAACACCGGTTCGGCATAACGTGTTCGGCAGCATGACGAGGGAAAGATCCTCCTCAAGGATTACGGTCCTTCCTTTGCCAATCCATTACTCTTGAGGCCGAGGCCGCACACCGCGGCCGTGGAGGAGTGAAATGAGGAGCAGCAACCCGGTCTTCTCGCGACGGGGGTTCAGCCGCGACAACGGCTACGCCGGTTTCAACACCGCACCGCAGGCCGGGTACGCACAGGGCAGCCCCTACGCGCAGAATCCGTACGCCCAGAACCCGTACGCACAGCCCGACCTCGCGCACGGCGCCCCGCCGCAGGCCCCGCCCGCCGCCGGCCGGATGACGATGGACGACGTCGTCACCCGCTCGGCCTTCACGCTCGGCACGGTCGTCGTCGGCGCCGTCCTCGCCTGGACGCTGCTGCCGGTCTCCACGACCAGCTACGGCCTGGCGGTCGGTTCCGCGATCATCGCCTTCGTCCTGGCGATGGTGCAGAGCTTCAAGCGCACCCCGTCCCCCGCGCTGATCCTGGGATACGCGGCCTTCGAGGGTGTCTTCCTCGGCGTGATCAGCGAGATGTTCAACAGCCGCTGGAGCGGCGCGCCCTTCCAGGCGGTGCTGGGCACCATGGCGGTCACCGGCGCCACCCTGCTGGTCTACAAGGCCGGCTGGATCCGCGTCACCGCGCGGTACGCCCGGATCGGCATGGCCATCGCGATCGCCTTCGTGGTCGTCATGGCGGTGAACCTGCTGCTGGTCGCGTTCGGCGTCGCCGAGAACGGCGGACTGCGCAGCATGGGCCCGCTCGGCGCGATCGTCGGCATCATCGCGATCCTGCTCGGCGCGTTCTTCCTGACCCTCGACTTCAAGCAGATCGAGGACGGCGTCGCCTACGGCGCCCCGCGTGAGGAGTCCTGGCTCGCCGCGTTCGGTCTCACCATGACCCTGGTGTGGATCTACATCGAGATGCTCCGCCTGGTCGCGATCTTCAGCAACAACGACTAGCGGACGACACCGCAGCGCACGCGAAGGGCCCCCGGTTCGACACCGGGGGCCCTTCGCGTGGCGCGAGAGGCGCGGCTGCTAGCGCAGCTTGCGCGCGGCCCGCCTCAAGTCGTACTCGTGGATGATCGCCTTGGCGTGGCCGTAGGCCAGGTTGTGCTCGTGCCGCAGCCAGCTCACCTTCTCCTCGAAGCGGACGAGGGCGGGTCCCTCCTCCACCGCGCGCAGCCAGTCGGAGACGGCGCGGCCGGTGCAATGAGGAATGCGGGCGAGCATGTTGCGATGGGTCTCTTCGGAGAAGACTTGGGACATCGGCGCCTCCGGACGCAAAGGGGATACAGGCCGGTCCTCACCGTCACCGTGCCCGAGCGCGCGCCGCTTGGCAACAGTGCCCGCGTTACGCTCGGGCGGTGCTCGATACGACGCCCCTGACCAAAGCAGTGGAACACTTCGCCGACCGGCTCCGCGCCGCCCCGCAGAGCCGGCTGCAACGCAGCGCCGCCGCCGAGGCCCTGGCCCTGGCGCGGGAGATGGCCCGGCGTACCCAGGCGGTGGAGGAGCCCGGGACCGAGCCCCGCGAGATGCCGGACGCCGGGATGTTCGCGGCGGCCGACCAGATCACCGTCGCCGGGCACGACCTGGCGCTGGTGCTGAGCACCGAGGAGCAGGTTGCCGAGGCGGTCGAGCTGGTGGAGGAGGCCCGTAAGCGGGCCGGGGTGTGAAGAGCCTCCGTGGGGTTCCCTGGGCTCAGAGGGACGCGATGACGCGGTCCGCGAGGACGTACACGGTCTCGTCGCCGCAGGCGAACGTCAGCGTGTAGGCGCCGGAGATGCCCGAACCGCCCAGCAGATACGGCGACTCGCCCGAGCGCAGCGCGGCCGCTAGCCGTTCCGCCGTCTCGCGGTGGCCCGGGGTCATGCACAGGGTGGTGCCGTCGGCGAAGACGTAGACGTCGAGGGTGCCGAGCGGGCCGGGGCGTACGTCGCTCAGCGCGACCTGCTGGGTGGCGAGCTGCTCCAGGGTGGTGGCGGCGCGCTCGTCCTCGTGTCCCGCGGTCGCCTGTACGGGGACGAAGTCCGGGTGCGAGGGGTGGCGGCGGCGGGCCGCGGCCAGCTCCGGGGACTCCCCGGCCTGCTCCTCGGACTCGGCGGCGGGCTCGGCCACGGGCTCCAGGCCCGCGAAGTCCGCCTGGCGGGGCAGGAAGGGCTCGACGTCGGCCAGGCCGTGCAGCGAGGGGGCGTCGGAGGAGTCGCGCGCCTCCTGGGCGGCCCAGAACGCGCGGGCCTCGGCCAGTTCGCGCTCCCGCTCCTCGGCGAGCGCCTCGGCCACGGCCGCGCGTATCTCCTCGGCGTCGGCGGTGGTGCGGGCGGCGGGCAGCAGGGCGCGCAGGGCGGCCGCCTGGTCGTCCGCGAGCTGGGCCTGCAGCTCGGCGAGCTGACGGCGCAGCCGCAGCACGGTGCACAGGACGGCGACGCCCACGGCGCCCGTGGCGACCGTGGTGAGCAGCAGGGCGATGGGCATGGCGCTCACTGACGTACTCCCAGGTTCAAAGTCGACCCCCGACTTCCTACAACAGCTTGAAGGGCGGACTGACCGGCTGTCAGTGCGTAACGTCACGAAACGGACGGGACTTCTGCCTCGGCGGCGCGTGGCGCCTCCCCGCCCACGGCACTGACCTGCGTCGATCCCCCATCGAGCGAGATAGGTCACACCCTGAGGGAGATTGGATCACAAAAAGGCCCGGCGCCCAGGGGATTTCCCGGGTTCCGGGCCTTTTCGGACCCTCGGTGCCCGAGCGGTCACCGAGGGTCGATCAGCTCGTCGGTTCGAAGCGTCAGCTCAGGCGCTCGATGACCATGGCCATGCCCTGGCCGCCGCCGACGCACATGGTCTCCAGACCGAACTGCTTGTCGTGGAACTGCAGGGAGTTGATCAGCGTGCCGGTGATGCGGGCGCCGGTCATGCCGAAGGGGTGGCCGACCGCGATGGCACCGCCGTTGACGTTGAGCTTGTCCAGGTCGATGCCCAGCTCCTGGTAGGAGGGGATCACCTGGGCGGCGAACGCCTCGTTGATCTCGACCAGGTCGATGTCGCCGACACCGAGACCGGCGCGGCGCAGCGCCTGCTTGCTCGCCTCGACCGGGCCGAGACCCATGATCTCGGGGGAGAGGCCGGAGACGCCGGTCGAGACGATCCGGGCGAGCGGGGTCAGACCCAGCTCGCGCGCCTTGGTGTCGCTCATGATGACCAGCGCCGCGGCGCCGTCGTTGAGCGGGCAGCAGTTGCCCGCCGTGACCAGGCCGTCGGGGCGGAACACCGGCTTGAGGCCCTCGACGCCCTCCAGCGTGACGCCCGCGCGCGGGCCGTCGTCCTTGGCGACCACGGTGCCGTCGGGCAGCGTGACCGGGGTGATCTCGCGCTCCCAGAAGCCGTTCTTGAGGGCTTCCTCGGCGAGGTTCTGCGAGCGGACGCCGAACTCGTCCATCTCGCGGCGGGTGACGCCCTTGAGCCGGGCCAGGTTCTCGGCGGTCTGGCCCATCGCGATGTACGCGTCGGGGACCAGTCCGTCCTCGCGCGGGTCGTGCCAGGTGGTGCCCTCCTGCTGGGCGACCTCGGCGGTACGGGCCTCGGCTTCGGCGAAGAACGGGTTGCGGGTGTCCGGCAGGCTGTCGGAGTTGCCCTTCGCGAACCGGGAGACCATCTCGACACCGGCCGAGATGAAGACGTCGCCCTCGCCGGCCTTGATGGCGTGCAGCGCCATGCGGGAGGTCTGGAGCGAGGAGGAACAGTAACGGGTGATCGTGCAGCCCGGCAGGTGGTCCATGCCCATCTGCACCGCGACGATCCGGCCGAGGTTGTTGCCCTGCTCGCCGCCGGGCAGGCCGCAGCCGAGCATCAGGTCGTCGATGTCCTTCGGGTCCAGCTCGGGAACCTTGGCGAGCGCCGCCTGGATGATCGTGGCGGTCAGGTCGTCCGGGCGCAGGTCCTTCAGGGAGCCCTTGAAGGCGCGGCCGATGGGGGAGCGGGCGGTCGACACGATGACGGCTTCGGGCATCACGGCTCCAGTGGCGTAGAGAGGAAAGGGCAGGACCCACTCGGAAGTTACCCGTACGTATGGCCCGGGTCACCCGGGTGCGGGTGTGACGCTGGCCGCAATTGTCTAAGCGCTTGCTTGGCCGGCTGGGATCCGCCCGCGGGCTACGAGGACGGCGCCGCCGGTTCCGTCTCCGGCACCCCGCGCCTGCGCCGCCGCTTCAGCAGTGCCCAGGGACCGCGCGGCCCCGAGGGCATCGCGGCCGTGACCTCGGTGCCCGCCTCCGCCGCCGCCTCGGCCGCCGCCCGGGCCACCGGCAGGAAGCCCTCACGACGCGCCACGTCCGGCCCCTCCTCCTCGGCCGGCCACAGGCTCAGCGCCGCGCACACCGTGGGCAGCACCGCCATGGCCGCCGTGGCGTACCCCTCCGCCGAGGGGTGGTAGCTGTCCGGGCCGAACAGCTCCCGGGGGTTCGCCGCGAACTCCGGGCCCAGCAGGTCGCCGAGCGAGACCGTGCGTCCGCCCTGTTCCACGACCCCGATGGTCTGCGCCGCCGCGAGCTGCCGGGAGGCGCGCCGGGCCAGCCAGCGCAGCGGCTGCTGCACCGGCTCGATGGTGCCGAGGTCGGGACAGGTGCCGACGACCACCTCGGCGCCGGCCGTGCGCAGCCGTCGTACCGCCGCCGACAGATACCGCACCGAGCGGGTCGGGGGCATCCGGTGGGTCACGTCGTTCGCGCCGATCATGATCACGCAGACGTCGGGGACCGGCAGCGGGGACGCGAGGACCAGGGCCACCTGGCGCTCCAGGTCGTCGGACTGCGCGCCGGGCAGCGCCACGTTCCTCAGCACCACCGGCCGCTCCGCCACCGCCGCGAGTCCCGAGGCCAGCAGCGCGCCCGGGGTCTGGCCCGCCCGGTGAACGCCCTGTCCCGCCGCCGTGGAGTCGCCGAGCAGGGTCAGCCGGAGCGGCGGCTCGGCGGGTTCCTCGAACCCGGTGCCGTACACCCCGTCGGCCTGCGGCACCCGGCCGCCGGTCGCCCCGTTGTTCACCTGGCGCTGCGCCAGCCGCATCTCCGCCAGCACCAGACCGACCGCGGCCACCCCGATCAGCCCGGCTCCGCCGCCGCCGTACGCCGCCCCGGCCGCGATGCGCCGGGCCACTCTCGCCCTCGACAGGTTCGCCATGCGACGCCGCCACCTCCTCCTAGCCGTACACCCACTCCTTGCCCCGTACGGCACGTGTGCCAATCTCCACAGGGAGTGAAGGTCCGTCCGGCGTCACCCGGGGGCCGTAGGCTGGCGGAAACAACTACGACCACTGTTTTTGCAAGCAACCGGAGACAACGGTGCAATTCCACGACTCGATGATCAGCCTCGTCGGCAACACCCCGCTGGTGAAGCTCAACAACGTGACCGAGGGCATCCAGGCCACCGTCCTGGCCAAGGTGGAGTACTTCAACCCCGGCGGTTCCGTGAAGGACCGCATCGCCCTGCGCATGATCGAGGCGGCGGAAGCGAGCGGCGAACTCGAGCCGGGCGGCACGATCGTCGAGCCGACCAGCGGCAACACGGGTGTCGGCCTCGCCATCGTGGCCCAGCAGAAGGGGTACAAGTGCATCTTCGTGTGCCCCGACAAGGTCAGCCTAGACAAGATCAACGTGCTGCGCGCGTACGGCGCCGAGGTCGTGGTCTGCCCGACCGCCGTGGACCCCGAGCACCCGGACTCCTACTACAACGTCTCCGACCGGCTGGTGCGTGAGACGCCGGGCGCCTGGAAGCCGGACCAGTACTCCAACCCCAACAACCCGCTCTCCCACTATCACTCGACCGGCCCCGAGCTGTGGGAGCAGACCGAGGGGAAGATCACGCACTTCGTGGCGGGCGTGGGCACCGGTGGCACCATCTCGGGCACCGGCCGTTATCTGAAGGACGTCAGTGACGGCAAGGTCGCGGTCATCGGCGCCGACCCGGAGGGCTCGGTCTACTCCGGCGGCTCCGGCCGTCCGTACCTGATCGAGGGCGTCGGCGAGGACTTCTGGCCCACCGCCTACGACCGCACGCTGGCCGACGAGATCGTGCCGGTGTCCGACAAGGACGCCTTCCAGATGACCCGGCGCCTGGCCAAGGAGGAGGGCCTGCTCGTCGGCGGTTCCTGCGGCATGGCGGTCGTCGCCGCGCTGCGCGTGGCCGAGCGGCTCGGCCCGGACGACGTGCTCGTCGTGCTGCTCCCGGACAGCGGCCGCGGCTACCTCTCGAAGATCTTCAACGACGAGTGGATGGCCGACTACGGCTTCCTGGAGGACGAGGGCCCCAGCGCCCGCGTCGCCGACGTGCTCAACGACAAGGAGCACGGCTCCATCCCCTCCCTGGTGCACATGCACCCCGAGGAGACCGTCGGCCAGGCCATCGAGGTGCTGCGCGAGTACGGCGTCTCGCAGATGCCGGTCGTCAAGCCGGGCGCCGGCCACCCCGACGTGATGGCCGCCGAGGTCGTCGGCTCGGTCGTCGAGCGCGAGCTGCTGGACGCGCTGTTCTCGCAGCGCGCCTCGCTGGGCGACCCGCTGGAGAAGCACATGTCGGCCCCGCTGCCCCAGGTCGGCTCCGGCGAGCCGGTCGCGGACCTGATGCAGGTGCTCGGCTCGGCGGACGCCGCGATCGTGCTGGTCGAGGGCAAGCCGACCGGTGTCATCAGCCGCCAGGACCTGCTGTCCTTCCTGGCCAAGGGCGGCAAGAGCTGAGGCGTTGGCACCCCTCTCGCCGACCCGTGGCGCACACGGCATCTGAGTGTCACGTGCGCGCAGCACGTGCTTAACACGGGTCCCGCACAGTGGTGGGTACCGGCAGGGCGGGAGCGGCTCCCCGCCCGGGCCGGTGCCGTACGGCGTCCCAGGAACCTCCGGAGCGGCTCCCGGACCTCCATGGACGCCAAGGACGCGCTCGCCTGGCCTGACCGGGCGCGCGTCCCTCGCGGGGACCGCCGTCGTCCCGCCCCCCGGTGACGGGGGTGCGGCGGTCCCCGCGCAAACCGCTTCCCGCGCCCTCGCGCCTTCCCTTTCTCCGCCCGCCTCCGCCATACCCCGGGCATCGCGCACCCCGCCCCTGTATAACGGTATGCAGGGAGCCTTCGGAGTGAATAGCGGGTGGGGCCGGTGAGAGGGATGAGTGTGGGCGACAGTCCTGCGAAACGGTTGCAGGCGCTCTTCGAGGGGCACCGGCTCACACCGACCCAGCGGCGCATCGCGCACAGCATGGTGCGCCGGGCCGCCGACGTGCCGTTCCTGTCCAGCGTGGAGCTGGCGGACCTCGCCGGGGTCAGCCAGCCCTCGGTCACCCGCTTCGCCGTCGCCCTCGGCTTCGACGGCTATCCGGCGCTGCGCCGCCATCTGCGCGAGGTGGTCCCGGTCGAACCCGCCGCCGAGCAGGGCTCGTTCAACGAGTACCAGCAGGCCGTCGAGGCCGAGATCGAGAACCTGCGCCATCTGGCCGACCTGCTCGCGGACCCGGCCCCGGTCCAGCAGGCGGGTCTGCTGCTCGCCGCCTCCCGGCCGCTGCCGGTGCTCGGTCTGCGCGCCGCCGCCCCGCAGGCGTTCGGCTTCGCCTACTTCGCCGCCAAGGTCCACCCCGACGTACGGCTGCTGGACGAGGGCGGCTCCATGGTGCAGGACCGCATCGAGGCCGCCGTACGCGCCGGTGCCTCCGCGCTGCTCTGCTTCGCGCTGCCCCGGCATCCGCGCGAGGTGCTCGACGCCCTCGCCTACGCCAAGGAGGCGGGGCTCACCGTCGTGACCGTGGCGGACTCCGTGTTCGCGCCGGTCGCCAAGCACTCCGACCTGCTGCTGCCCGCCGCCGTCGGCACCGGGCTCGCCTTCGACACCCCGTGCGCGCCGATGATGCTCGGCCGGGTGCTCCTGGAGGCGCTGTGCGACGGACTGCCGGACGCCCAGGCCCGGTTGGAGGAGTTCGACGCGCGGGCCGCGGCCCGGGGACTTTTCGTGGAGTGAACCGGCGCGCTCTTAAGACTCGTCTCAGGTTCCGGCGCTAGCGTGCCGCGCTGACACAGGTGATCCCCGGCGCGGACCGGGTGATCGACGAGACCGTGACACGGGAGGGTGACGTGGCGCGTGGAGGACGCGAGGGACGCGGCGGGCACGGGCTGGCCCGGGTGGCCGTCGTCGTACGGGCCGGAGCCGCTCCGCTCGGCTGGCTCGGCGTGTTCGCGGCGGGGATCGGCGCGGTGCCGTCGGGACTGACGGGCCGAACGCCCGGCGCCCTGGCCGGGGTTGTGCTGTTCGTCGCAGCGGCCGCCGTGGTGGCGCTGACGCGCCGGAAGCGCTACGTGGCGCTCGCGCGCGGTGCGGCCCGGGCGGGACGGCACGACGTGCTCCAGGACCGCCGGGTGTCCGTGCGCGCCTGGCGCCGGGGACACCGCTGGTGGCTGCTCCTGGCCTTCGTCGCCGCGCTCGGCAGCGCCTTCGCGGTGCCCGTGGCCGGGGGAACGCTGCTCGCCGGGGCCGGTCTCGGACTGCGGCTGAAGGCGGCCTGGATCGGGCGGCGCGAACGCGCGCTGGACGCTCTGCTGTGGGTGCGGGTCGACTGGCTCGACGGGCGGGGCGGCGCGCCCGTCGGCAAGGCGGTCAGGGCGCTGCGCGCCACGGGCGTCGCGGCCGGCGACGCGGCCCCGGGCGGGGCCCGCCGCCGTACCCCGGCCGCCGTGTGATCAGACCTCCAGCTCCGCCTCGATCCGCTTGAGCTGGTGCCGGGCCATCGCCAGGTTGGCCCGGCCCGACTCCAGGACCAGGTAGAGGAAGAGACCGTTGCCGCCGCGCCCGGTGAGCAGGCGGATCAGGTGGTACTGGTCGGACAGCGTGATCAGGATGTCCTCGATCTCGGCGTTCAGACCCAGGTGCTCCATGGTGCGCATCTTGGCGCGGATCACGTCGGTGTTGCCCGCGGCGGCGACGTTCAGGTCGAAGGTCTTGCTGCCGCCCATCGTGCCCAGCGCCATGCCGCTGGTGTAGTCGACGAGCGCGACGCCCGTGGCGCCCTCGATGGTCGTGAGCGCTTCTTTCAGGGCCGTCTCGGTGTTCGCCATGGTGGGGTCCTTTCGGAGGTTCAACTGTCGGTTGCGGTAGGTGTCTCGGTGGTCGGGGTGCGCAGGACGCGCGGGGTGCGGGTGCGCGGCGGCACCGGCCGGGCGGGCCGCTCGACGGGACGCGTGCGGGCCTCCGCCTCGGCGGCGTCGAGCAGTTCGCCGACCCGGGCGCCGGAGCGGCGGCCCTCCAGGTGCAGCCGGCCGACGTTGACCCGGTCCTGCGCGAGCAGCGTCAGTACGGCGGTGCGCCCGGCCGCGTAGGTCGCGACGTAGCCGCGCTCGCCGCGCACCAGCAGCTCGCGGAAACCGCCGTTGCCGGTGGCCTCGGCGACCCGGACGGAGACACCGAGCGCGGCAGCGGTCAGCGCCGCGAGCCCGTCGGGGTCGACGCCGGGGGTGTCGTGGGCGACGACCAGGCCGTCCACACCGGCCGCGAGGGCGCCGGTGAGCTGGGGGACCCGGGTGCGCAGCCGCCGCAGCTCGTCCAGGACGGCTTCCAGGTCCTGTTCACGCAGCATCAGCTCTGTCCTTTCGGCGGGGCGGTGCCGTTCAAAGGGCCTCCAGCGCATCCCTGAGCCTCTTCAGCAGCGCGATGTCGGGATCGGTGACCGTCAGCAGGGGGGAAGCCGGCGGGAGCGGCGGCGGGGCTGGCGCGGGGTGCGCCGGGTCGGGCGCGCCGCGCACCGGGGCGAGGAGCCCGGCCGCCGTGAGACGGCGGACGTCCACCAGCGTGTGGAACGCCTGCCGCCCCAGTTCCCGGGCGATCAGGGTGGCCGTCAGGACGCCGTCGGCCCGCTCCAGGACCGCCCTGCGGCGGGCGGTGACCGGCGCCGCCGCCACCGGCGCGGCCCGGGCCAGCGGCGCGCTGTCGGTCGCCGGGTCGGGCCACAGCCGGTGCAGCAGCAGCCGGCGGCGCAGCGTCTCGCGCTCCAGCGCGACCACCGGGACCGAGGGCAGCGGACCCGCGCCGGGCGAGCCGTCGTAGCGGAAGCGGCCCGGGGTGCTGCTCGGGGAGAGCGCGAAGTACCCGGCGTCGTACAGCGCGTCCAGGTGGCACAGTTCCAGCGCGCCCTCGGGCAGCAGCCCGGAGTCGAGCAGCAGCCGGGCGGCCTCCGGGACGGTCGCCGTCCGCTCCGCCGCCCGCTGCCAGGCGGTGGCGGCGAGGGTGCCGTGGGCGGTCAGCAGTACGTCCAGGCCGGGCGCGAAAGGGCTCTCGGCGTGCACCACCCGCCCCCGCACCAGATACAGCGTGCCGTGCTCGCGGACCAGGACGCCGGTGGCCTCCTCCTCGGCCAGGCGCCGCAGCATCGGGGACACAGCGCCCGCGGCTCTCTCGTGCGGTCCCGTTCTGTCCCGCACCGGCAGCGGCGGAGGTATCTCGACCACGGTCATCCCAGCACCAGCCGGGAGGCCATCTCGCCCAGCCGGATGCGGGCGAGGGCGAGGTTGCCCTCCTCGCGCCCCAGCCACAGGTGCAGGAAGACGCTGCTGTCGAAGGACGTGTCCACGAATCTCAGCAGGTGGTAGCTGTCGTGGTTGCTGACGATCACGTCCTCGACCGGTGGCCGCCCCTCGTCGGGTCCGGCGGCGGCGAACGCGCCGTGCTCGGCGGTCATCCGGGCCAGTTCGGCGGCCTCGGCGGCCGTGGTCTCGTGGTCGCCGCCGGGCGCCTCCCCGACGGTGCCGAGGGCCAGTCCGCTCGTCCAGTCCACCAGCGCCGCCCCCCGGGCGCCGGGCAGCCGCATGGCTTCCAGTAAGCACTCGTCGATTCCGGGCACCGTGGCTCCCCTCCCGCCTGTGACTCCGGTTGAGTGACAACGACACTACGCATCGTGTGCGTGACGGGTGAGGGCTTTGGCATTTTCCGTTGGAACGTGCGCCCGGCGCGCTAATGTGGCTCGATTGGCCCGCGTTTCATGGAGGTTGGTCCCTTTGTCCATGGGCCGCCCGGCCCGCGTCAACGGCTCCCGAACGCACCCAGGGTGGTGAGCGCGGCCGCGTGCGCCCCTCCGGATTCGGCCACGATCTCCGCCACCGTCTGCGGCGCCCGTACGGTCGCGAACGCCACGCCTCCCGAGCCGTCCGGCACGAAGCCGTAAATCCCGGGCCGAGCAAGGGAGTTGTAGGGGTAGTGGTGGGCGAAGGCGTACGCGCCCGTGTCCAGGACCGCCGCGAGGTCACCCTGCTCCAGCGCGGGCAGCGAGCGTCCCTCGGCCAGCAGGTCGCCCGTGAAACAGGCCGGACCGGCGACGTCCTGCACCACCTCGGGCCCGGACTTGGGCCGCCCCTCGGCGTCGTACGCCGCGATCCTGAGCGGCCACAGCGCCGGCGCGTACACGGTCCGGGTCGCCACCTGGACCCCCGCGTGCGTGACCGCGATCCGCCGCCCGCCCGCGCTCTTGGCGTACTCCACCCGGGCCACCACCGTGCCGTGCTTGGCCAGCAGCGACCGGCCGAATTCGGTCACCAGGCCGTACCGCCCGTCGAACAGCCCCGGCACCTCCTCGGCCAGCAGTCGTGCGTAGCGCGCATGCCCCGGGCCCGCCGCCTCCGAGCCGAAGTCCACCGAGAGGCCGCCGCCGATGTCGACGGTGTCGATCTGCTGCCGCCCGGCCCGCGCGTTGACCTCCTCCGCGAGCGCGTACGCCTCCGCCACGCCCCGCGCCAGCAGCGGCAGCGGGATGCCCTGCGAGCCGGTGTGGGTGTGCAGCCGGGTCAGCCACGGCCGGTCCAGGAACGCCCGCACGACCCACTCCCTGGCCCCGTCGTCGCGCAGCCCCACCCCGAACTTGGAGGTCGCCGTCGCCGTCGACGTCGCCCCGATGGAGCCCGCGCCGAGCTGCGGATTGACGCGGATGCCGAGCGGGGAACGGGTCGGCGCGGCGCGCACCAGCGCGTCCATGCGGTCCAGTTCCTGCGGGCTGTCCGCGTTCACGGCGACCCCGAGCGCCAGAGCCTCGCGCAGCTCCCCGGTGGTCTTGGCGGGGGAGTCCAGCACCGTGCGGGACGCGGGCACCCCGGCCGCGCGTGCCAGCGCCAGCTCGCCGGGGCTCGCCGCCTCGGCGCCCAGGCCCTCCGCCTCCAGCAGGCTCAGCACGGGCACCAGCGGGGCGGCCTTCACGGCGAAGGCGTGCAGCACGGGCGTGCCCGGCGGCACCACGGCGTCGAACGCGGCGCGCAGGGCGGCGGCCGAGGCGCGGATGCCGGCGACGTCCAGGAGGGCGACGAGCGGGGTGTCCGGGCCGAGGAGCCCCTGCGTCACGGCGGCACGGACGGCGGCGTCACGCCGGGCCGCGCGCGCCCGTGCGCCGCCGTCCTCGCCGGGGTGCGTGTGCTCGGGGAGATCCTGCTCGGTGCCGTGCTCGGTGTCCTGCTTCACGGGGTGCCCCTCCTGCCGTGCTCGCGTCCGTCGTCCGTTCCAGCCAAACACCCGCGACGCGCGGACGCGGCCGCCCCACGCTATTGACTAGCCCTATTCACGACTGGAGGATGTGAATAGCCGTAGCTACAGGAGGACGAAGATGTCAGGACCTCGGCCCGTACGAGCACCGCGCGGCACGGAACTGAGCGCGCTGGGCTGGCAGCAGGAGGCCGCCCTGCGGATGCTCCAGAACAACCTCGACCCCGAGGTCGCCGAGCACCCCGACAAGCTCGTCGTCTACGGCGGCACCGGCAAGGCCGCCCGCGACTGGCGCTCCTTCGACGCCATGGTGCGCACCCTGCGGACGCTGAAGCAGGACGAGACCATGCTGGTCCAGTCCGGCCGCCCGGTCGGCGTCATGCAGACCCACGAGTGGGCCCCGCGTGTCCTCATCGCCAACTCAAACCTCGTCGGCGACTGGGCCAACTGGGAGGAGTTCCGCCGCCTGGAGGCCCTCGGCCTCACCATGTACGGCCAGATGACCGCCGGTTCCTGGATCTACATCGGCACCCAAGGCATCCTCCAGGGCACCTACGAGACCTTCGCCGCCGTCGCCGCGAAGAAGTTCGGCGGCACCCTGGCCGGCACCATCACCCTGACCGCCGGACTCGGCGGCATGGGCGGCGCCCAGCCCCTTGCCGTCACCATGAACGACGGCGTCGCCATCTGCATCGACGTCGACCCCCGCGCCATCGAGCGGCGCATCGAGCACAAGTACCTCGATGTGAAGGCCGACAGCCTGGAGCACGCCCTCCAGCTCGCCACCGAGGCCCGCGACGCCCGCCGCCCCCTCTCCATCGGCGTGCTCGGCAACGCGGCGGACCTGGTCCCGCGGCTCCTCGCCATGGGCGCCCCGATCGACATCGTCACCGACCAGACCTCCGCCCACGACCCGCTGGCGTACCTCCCGGTCGGCGTCGACTTCGAGGACATGGCCTCCTACGCCGCCAAGGACCCGGCCGGGTTCACCACCCGCGCCCGCGAGTCCATGGCCCGGCACGTCGAGGCGATGGTCGGCTTCATGGACGCGGGCGCCGAGGTCTTCGACTACGGCAACTCCATCCGCGGCGAGGCCCAGCTCGCGGGCTACGACCGCGCCTTCGCCTTCCCCGGCTTCGTCCCCGCCTACATCCGCCCGCTCTTCTGCGAGGGCAAGGGCCCCTTCCGCTGGGCCGCCCTCTCCGGCGACCCGGCCGACATCGCCAAGACCGACCGTGCGCTGCTGGAGCTGTTCCCCGAGAACGAGTCCCTCGCCCGCTGGATCAAGATGGCCGGCGAGCGCGTGCACTTCCAGGGGCTGCCCGCCCGCATCTGCTGGCTCGGTTACGGGGAGCGGGACAAGGCGGGCGAGCGGTTCAACGACATGGTCGCGAGCGGTGAGCTCGCCGCTCCGCTGGCCATCGGTCGCGACCACCTCGACTGCGGATCCGTCGCGTCGCCCTACCGGGAGACGGAGGCGATGCTCGACGGGTCCGACGCGATCGCCGACTGGCCGTTGCTGAACGCCATGGTCAACGTGGCATCCGGGGCGTCCTGGGTCTCCATCCACCATGGTGGCGGTGTTGGCATGGGGCGGTCGATCCACGCCGGGCAGGTCACCGTGGCGGACGGTACGCCGCTGGCGGGGGAGAAGATCCGTCGGGTGCTCACCAACGACCCCGGCATGGGCGTCATCCGGCACGTGGACGCCGGCTACGACATCGCCGAGTCCGTCGCCGAGGAGCGGGGTGTGCGGGTGCCCATGCGTGAGGGTGACGAGGCGTGAGGCACGGCGGGGCTTCGCCCGGTCGGGCTGGGGGCGGTCGTTCCACGGAACGGAACGGGTGGGCGCGGCCGGTGGACGGCAGCGGCGCCGGTTCCTCCTTCCACCAGATGTGGCGTGAGCTGCTCCCCATCGGGCGCAGCTCCGCCTCCGGCGGCTACCGGCGCCACGCCTGGACCGGTGCCGACGCCGACTGCCGCGCCTGGTTCCGGGAGCAGGCCGAGGCGCGCGGGCTGGACTACGAGGTCGACCGGAACGGCAACCAGTGGGCGTGGCTCGGTGACCCTGCCGCAGGGGACGCCGTCGTCACCGGCTCGCATCTCGACTCCGTCCCGGACGGCGGTGCCTTCGACGGGCCCCTCGGGGTGGTGTCCGCCTTCGCGGCGCTGGACGAACTCCGGTCGCGGGACGTACCGCTGGACCGGCCGCTCGCCGTCGTCAACTTCGGAGACGAGGAAGGGGCGCGGTTCGGGCTGGCCTGTGTGGGGTCTCGGCTCGCCGCAGGGCAGCTCACCGTCGAGCAGGCGCGTCTGCTGACCGACGGCGACGGGATCACCCTGCCCAAGGCCATGGAGGCCGCCGGACACGACCCGGACGGCATCGGGGCCGACCCCGAACGCCTCGCCCGCATCGGTGCCTTCGTCGAGCTGCACGTCGAACAGGGCCGGGCGCTGGACCTGTCCGGCGACCCGGTCGGCATCGCCAGTTCCATCTGGCCGCACGGACGCTGGCGCTTCGACTTCCGGGGCGAGGCCAATCACGCGGGCACGACCCGGCTCGGGGACCGGCGGGACCCGATGCCCGCCTATGCGGAGACCGTGCTGGCCGCGCGGCGGGCGGCCGAACTCGCCGGTGCCGTGGCGACGTTCGGAAAGGTCGCCGTCGAGCCCAACGGGGTCAACGCCATCCCCTCCCTGGTGCGCGGGTGGCTCGACTCCCGGGCCGCCGGGCAGGAGACCCTGGACACGGTCGTGCGGGAGATCGAGGGCGCCGCGCGGGAGCACGCGGCGGCGCACGGGATCGACCTGGAGGTCGTACGGGAGTCGTTCACCCCCGTCGTGGAGTTCGACCACGCGCTGCGCGACGAACTCGCCAGGCTGCTCGGCCGGGACGCCGACCTCAAGGTGCCGGTGCTCGGGACCGGCGCCGGGCACGACGCCGGGATTCTCGCGACGAGCGTGCCGACCGCCATGCTGTTCGTGCGCAACCCCACCGGTGTCTCGCACTCCCCGGCCGAGTTCGCCGCCGAGGACGACTGCGTGGCCGGGGTGCGCGCGCTCGCCGACGTACTGGAAGGACTGGCCCGCAGGTGACCAAGGGGACCTATTGGCTGGAGCACGCCTGGCTCGGTGACCGCGTCGAGCCCGGCGTGAGCGTTCAGGTGGCGGACGGCCGCATCACCGCCGTCCGCACCGGTACGGACGCCCCGCCGCCCGGCGCCGAGATCCTGCGGGGTCTCACCCTGCCGGGGCTCGCCAACGCCCACAGCCACGCCTTCCACCGCGCCCTGCGCGGCACCGTCCAGGTCGGCAGCGGCACCTTCTGGACCTGGCGCGAGGTGATGTACTCCGTCGCGGACCGGCTGACCCCCGAGACGTACCACGCGCTGGCTCGCGCGGTGTACGCCGAGATGGCACTCGCCGGCATCACCTGCGTCGGCGAGTTCCACTATCTGCACCACGACCGGACCGGCGCGCCGTACGCCGACCCCAACGCCATGGGCGAGGCGCTGATCGCGGCCGCCGCCGAGGCCGGTATCCGGATCACCCTCCTCGACACCGCGTATCTCTCCTCCGGCTTCGGCGAGCGGCCCACCGCCCACCAGCTCCGCTTCTCTGACGGCAGCGCGGAAGCCTGGGCCGCACGCTGTTCCGTTCTCAAGGAACAAGAGCACGCGCGGATCGGAGCGGCCGTCCACTCCGTACGGGCCGTGCCCGCCGAGCAGTTGTCGACCGTCGCCCGCTGGGCGAAGGAGCGGCGGGCCCCGCTGCACGTCCATCTGTCGGAGCAGACCGCCGAGAACGACGCGTGCCTCGCCGCGCACGGGGTCACCCCGACCCGGCTGCTCGCGGAGCACGGCGTGCTCGGCCCGCGCACCACCGGGGTGCACAACACCCACCTGACCGAGGAGGACATCGCGCTCCTCGGCGACTCCGGCACCGGCACCTGTATGTGCCCGACCACCGAACGCGACCTCGCGGACGGCATCGGACCCGCCGTCGCCCTCCAGCGGGCGGGCTCACCGCTCTCCCTCGGCTCCGACAGCCACGCCGTCATCGACCTGCTCGAAGAGGCACGCGCCATGGAGCTGGACGAGCGGCTGCGCACCCGCGCCCGCGGCCACTGGACGGCCGCCGCGCTGCTGCGCGCCGCCACCGAGGACGGACACGCCGCACTCGGCTGGCCCGAGGCGGGCGCCATCGAACCCGGGCGCGCGGCCGACCTCACGACCATCGCGCTCGACTCGGTCAGGACGGCCGGGCCGCCACCCCGGCTCGGCGCCGAGACGGCCGTATTCGCGGCGAGCGCGGCGGACGTACGGCACACGGTCGTGGGCGGGCGGCACGTCGTACGCGACGGGGCGCACGCGCTCGTACCCGACGTGCCGCGTGCGCTCGCCGACGCGATCGCGGCCCTGAGCGGCTGACCCCCACCGGCACCCACGAGGACACCATGAGCAGCAGCACCGCCATCACCAACATCGCCACGCTGGTCACCAACGACCCCTCCCTCGGTGACGGTTCTCCCCTCGGACTCATCACGGACGCGGCCCTGGTCGTCGACGGCGAACGCGTCGTGTGGGCCGGTGAGTCAAGCAAAGCACCCGCCACCGACAATCGCCTCGACGCCGGTGGAAGGGCGGTCCTGCCGGGCTTCGTGGACTCCCACTCGCACCTGGTGTTCGCCGGGGACCGTACGGCGGAGTTCAACGCCCGCATGTCCGGCCGCTCCTACTCGGCGGGCGGCATCCGCACCACCGTCGCGGCCACCCGCGCCGCGAGCGACGCGGAACTGGAGGCGGGCCTCACGCGGTACCTCGCCGAGGCGCTGCGCCAGGGCACGACCACGATGGAGACCAAGTCGGGCTACGGACTCACCGTCGAGGACGAGACCCGCGCCCTGCGCCTGGCGGCCCGGCACACCGACGAGGTGACCTACCTCGGCGCGCACATCGTCGCGCCGGAGCTGGCCGACGACCCGGCCGCCTACGTCGCCCTGGTGACCGGCGAGATGCTGGACTCCTGCGCCCCGCACGCCCGTTGGATCGACGTGTTCTGCGAGGAGGGCGCCTTCGACGGCGACCAGGCCCGCGCGATCCTCACCGCGGGCCGGGCCAGGGGGCTGCACCCCCGCATCCACGCCAACCAGCTCTCCTACGGCCCCGGCGTCCAGTTGGCCGTCGAACTGGACGCCGCCAGCGCCGACCACTGCACGCACCTCACCGACGCCGACGTGGACGCGCTGGCGAACAGCGACACGGTGGCCACGCTGCTGCCCGGCGCCGAGTTCTCCACCCGCGCCCAATGGCCCGACGCCAGGCGGCTGCTGGACGCCGGGGCGACGGTCGCGCTGTCCACGGACTGCAACCCCGGCTCGTCCTTCACCTCGTCCGTGCCGTTCTGCGTCGCGCTGGCCGTACGGGACATGGGCATGACCCCCGACGAGGCGGTCTGGTCGGCCACGGCGGGCGGGGCGGCGGCCCTGCGCCGCACCGACATCGGCCGCCTCGCTCCCGGTGCCCGCGCCGACCTGGTCCTGCTGGACGCGCCCAGCCACGTCCACCTGGCCTACCGTCCCGGTGTTCCGCTGGTCGGCGAGGTGTGGCGGAACGGCGTCCGGGTGGCCTGACCGGCCCCGTGCCCTCCGCGGCGCGGTCCGCCCCGTCAGCGTGCCCCCGCCCGCCACCGCTGCTCCCGGCCGCCGTCCAGGGGCCGCAGCTCCACCCCGCCGTCGCCGTCGGGCACCACGGCCGTCTCGATGGCGATCTCCGGCCTGATGGTGCCGTCGGGGTCGACCGTGAAGCGGAGGTTCTGGCCGTTGTGGCCGTCGACCGAGTCGCAGGTCCAGATGCCCACGCCCCGGTCGGTGTCGCCCCGGCTGTCCAGGCAGAAGTCGGAGTCGGCGGCCGAGCGGACGACCCCCAGGCCGCTGTCGACGCTCCAGCGCTGGCCGGGCGAGGACGTACAGGGGGCGGTGACGACGTCGGTGCCCTTGTCGAAGTCGCCGTCGCGTACCTCGAGGCACGTGCCCGTGGCCAGGTTCACCACCTGGGCACTGGCGGCGCCCGGGGGCCGGAACGTGGGCGAGGGGCTGGGCTCGTCGTGGGTCGGCCGGGGCGTCGGGCGGTGCGAAGTCCTGTGTGGTGCAGGGGACTTCGCCGTGCGGGACGGCGTGGGAGAGGCGACCGGGGAGGGGGAGAACGTCGTCGTGACCGTCACCTGCGAGGGCGCGGGCGCCGCCACCGGCTGTCCGGGGGAGTCCTCGGTGTGTACGAGCAGGAACACCAGGAGCGAGACGAGGGCCGTTCCCACCGCCAGCGCGGCCGGCAGATGGCGGCGCCGCGGCGGCCGGCTCCGGCGTGCGGCGGTCCCTTCGGGTGCCGGGGCCGGTGCGGGTCCGCCTCGGTGGGCGTATGCCGTGCCGCCCCAGGGGAGCAGCCCCTCCGCGAGGGTCTGCCGGGGGGTGTCCCGCAGCGCGCTCAGGTCCTCGAACGCGGCCGTGCAGCAAGGGCACCGGGCCTTGTGCGTGTCCAGGTCGGCGCTGCGGCGGGGTCCCTCCGGGCGTACCGCCTCCTCGATCAGCCGGCGGAAGTCGGCGCAGCGCGGGTCGTCGGACGCGGCCAGCCGGTGTCGCAGGCACGCCTGGGCCAGTGCCTTCAGGGCCTGCGGGGTGCCGTGGGCGACATCGGCGGGGCGCAGGCCGAGGTAGGCGGCGGTCCGCTCCTGGGGCTCCTCCTCCAGGACGCCGTACCAGACGAGGCCCTGGTCGCGGGAGGGCAGTGACTGGAACGCCGGGAGCAGGGGCGGGGTCGGACCGTCGGGTGCGGCACCGGAGTTGAGCACCAGCAGCAGGCCGGGATCGAGACCCGCCGCCCGCTCGTCACGGGCCCAGGACGCCGCGGCCCGACCCGTCAGGAGCAGCAGGTGGTGGCGCAGCGGCACGCTCGGCTCGATGCCGCGCGCCGTGTCCCGGGCGGCCGTGGTGAGGACCTCGGCCGCCAGGCGGCGGGCGGTGGACTCGCCGGTGGTGCACAGACGGGCGTAGGCGAGTACCGCGGGCTGGTGGCGCCGGCGCAATTCCTGGAGCGCCGGGTATGCCGTCGGGGTAGGGGTGCGGAGCAGTTCGGTGAGCCGCGCGTCCGGCGTGTCCCGGACGTCCTCCTCCGGCCCGGCCCGGTAGCCCTGAGCCATGCGCACCCTCCGTCCCCTGAGGTTCTGACATACCAGCCAGTCGGGTGGCCCATGGTGCTGGAGGGGCGCGATGGGGGAAAGGGGTTACTTCAGGTAACCGATAACGGTTCGCGCACCGGCGGCACGCGGAGGCGGCCCGGCCTCGTCGGCCGGGCCGCCTCGTGAGCGGTGGGTGAGGCGCCGCCTCACTCCTCCACGGTGAGCCCCCGGCGCAGGCGCACCAGCGTGCGCGAGAGCAGCCGGGAGACGTGCATCTGGGAGATGCCCAGCTCGTCGCCGATCTCCGACTGGGTCATGCCCGCCACGAAGCGCAGGGACAGGATCTGCCGGTCGCGGGGCGCGAGTTCGGCGATCAGCGGCTTCAACGACTCGACGTACTCGATGCCTTCGAGTCCGTGGTCCTCGTAGCCGATGCGGTCCGCGAGCGCGCCCTCGGAGTCGTCCTCCTCGGGCTGGGCGTCCAGCGAGGCGGCGGTGTAGGCGTTCGAGGCTGCCATGCCCTCGACCACCTCCTCGTTGGAGATGCCGAGCTTCTCGGCCAGTTCCGCGACGGTGGGGGCGCGGTCCAGGCGCTGGGCCAGCTCGTCCCCGGCCTTGGCCAGGTCCAGACGCAGCTCCTGCAGGCGGCGCGGTACGCGCACGGACCACGAGGTGTCACGGAAGAAGCGCTTGATCTCGCCGATGATGGTCGGCATCGCGAAGCTCGGGAACTCCACGCCGCGCGCCATCTCGAAGCGGTCGATCGCCTTGATCAGGCCGATGGTGCCGACCTGGACGATGTCCTCCATCGGCTCGCTGCGCGAGCGGAAGCGGGACGCGGCGAACCGGACGAGCGCCAGGTTCAGTTCCACGAGGGTGTTGCGGACGTAGGCGTGTTCGTAGGTGCCTTCCTCCAGCGACTCGAGGCGCTCGAAGAGGGTCTTGGAAAGGGCCCGCGCGTCCACCGGGCCGACCTCGTCGTAGGGCGGGATCTCGGGGAGTCCCGCCAGGGGGTCGAGAGGATCGATGGCGTGATCCAGTTGGTCCGGTGGGGGTGTCGACGTCGCGATCGGGGTATGCGATGCGTCGAGCCGGGGTGACATGGGTGTCCTCCATCGTTCTCGGCATAAGGCTGCCGAAGCCGAAATACGTGCACTGCGGTGTGCGGCGCCTCCGAAGCCGGCGTGCGGGCGTATGTGTCCCTACTAGCCCTACCCGCTTCATGGAGTCGATGGCAAGTTCCTTATCTGGGCATATGCCCGTTTTTGCGGGGTTGTTCAGGTGTCGGAGTGCGTGGGGAAGGCGTAGTGTTCGAGGGCATCAGCAGCCACGACCTCGGGAGAGAGACGGCATGGACCACGGGACGGTCGGCAGCGCACAGTCGGGCCGGCTTCTGGTGGAGGTGCGGGAAGAGGGCTCCAGCGCCGTAGTGACACCGGCGGGTGAACTCGATCACCACACCGCCGATCTACTGCGCGAGCCGCTCGACGACCTCCTGGCGAAGGGCTTCTCGCGCCTTGTCGTGGACTGCTCGCGACTGGAGTTCTGCGACTCCACGGGCCTCAACGTCCTGCTCGGCGCGCGGCTCAAGGCCGACGCCGCGGGCGGTGGGGTCCATCTGGCCGGGATGCTGCCGGTCGTCGCGCGCGTATTCGAGATCACGGGGGCGGAGGCGGTGTTCACCGTCCATGACTCCCTGGACGCCGCCCTGGCCGGCGAGGACGGCTGACGCCGCGCCCCTTCCGCGCCCGCGCCGGTCCGGCGCACCGGTCACGCGCAACACGCGGGTGTTCCGGCGCATCGGTCGGGCAGGAGAACATTCTGAATCTGTCGGCCGCCGGCCGCTCCCTTCCGGGAACCGGCGTACGGCCTGGACGCGACGTAGGGGTGGAGGCGTACGGGCGAGAGCGGCGGAGTGGGCGCTCTTGGGCGCCGTGCGGGCGGCGGACCGCCCGCGATCCGAATGGAGTCGGACTTTTGAATCGTGAACTGGCGAATCGGTGAGGTGAAGCGCTGATGAGCACCACCCGGCCCTACTCGCCGGGCGACCGCGGCCCGGAGCCGAGCGGCGCTTCCGGGGTGCCCGAAGGGAGTGCGCCGTCCGACGGCGCGTCCGCGGGGGCCGCAGCGCCGCCCGCGCCCGTGGAGGGCGTCCGGGAGGCGCAGGGACGGCAGGCCCGCAGACTGAGCCTGGACGGCGAGAGCGGGGTGGTGCCGCTTGCCCGGGACTTCACCCGCCAGGCGCTGTACGCCTGGGGCTGGCTGCCCGCCGCGGGCGCGGAACAGCGCGCCGCCGCGGAGGACGTCCTGCTCGTCGTCTCCGAGCTGGTCACCAACGCCTGCCTGCACGCGGGGGGCCCCGACGAGCTGTACCTCACCTGCGACCGCAAGGTGATCCGCCTCGAGGTCTCCGACCGCGGCACCGGACAGCCCGCACCCCGCACCCCGCACCGTGCCGGCCGCCCCGGCGGCCACGGCATGTTCATCGTCCAGCGCCTCTGTCTCGACTGGGGCGTCGTCCGCAACCCCGACCACCCCGGCAAGACGGTCTGGGCGGAACTGGGCGCCCCGGCGTGACCCCCGCGGCGCTTCGACGCCGCCCGACGCGAACGCCCTCCCGCGGATGACCCCGCCGGGAGGGCGTCGCTCGTTGTCCGGGCCGCCTGGGCGGCGGGGCGAGACCGGTGCGGGCCGACTGCGCTCTCGGGTACGTGGAAGGGGCCCCGCATCCTCAGGATGCGGGGCCCCTTCGAGCGTGGTGGGCGCGGGTCAGTTGACCGAGCCCATCATCGCCTTGACCTTCTTGCGGTACATCCAGACCGCGATGCCGGCGACGACCGCGAGCACGGCCTCCAGGCCGACGAAGCCCATGCGGTCGAGGTTGACGCCGCCGACCGCCGGGTTGGACAGCAGGGCGGTGATCGAGTCGCCCGCGGTGACCGCGAGGAACCAGACGCCCATCATCTGCGAGGCGTACTTCTTCGGCGCCATCTTGGTGGTCACGGACAGACCCACCGGGGACAGCGTCAGCTCACCGATGGTCTGCACGAAGTAGATCGCGACCAGCCACAGCGCGGCCGCCTTGTGACCGCCCTCGGCGATGGACAGCGGGGCCAGGAAGAGGAAGAACGAGGCACCGACCAGCACCAGACCGGAGGCGAACTTCACCATGGTGCTCGGCTCCTTGCCGCGCCGGTTCAGCCACAGCCACAGCCAGGCGAACACGGGGGCCAGGGCCATGATCATGACCGGGTTGACCGACTGGTACCAGGAGACCGGGAAGTTCCAGCCGGCGATCGTGTTCTTCGCCGACGCGTCGGCGAAGATCGACAGGGTCGAACCACCCTGGTCGTAGATCATCCAGAACACGGCCGCGGCGACGAAGAACCAGATGTACGCCGACACCTTCGAACGCTCGGAGTCGTCCAGGTCCTTGTCCCGGCGGATACGGGCGATCACCATGATCGGGATGACCAGGCCGATGATCGTCAGCGGGATCAGCGCCCAGTTCAGGGTGAAGTGACCCGTGCCGCCGACGATGCCGTAGAACACCGCGGCGATGGCGAGCCAGACCAGGCCCTTGCGCAGCGTGGACCGCTTCTCCTCGGCGGTGAGCGGCGTCGGGACGACGTTGCTCTGCTCGCTCAGGTGACGGCCGCCCAGCAGGTACTGACCCAGACCCAGCGCCATGCCGAGCGCGGCCAGCGCGAAGCCGAAGTGCCAGTTGACGTTCTCACCGACGGTGCCGATGACCAGCGGCGCGATGAAGGCGCCGAGGTTGATGCCGATGTAGAAGAGCGTGAAGCCACCGTCACGGCGCGCGTCGTCCGGACCCTTGTACAGGTGGCCGACCATGGTGGAGATGTTGGCCTTCAGCAGACCCGAACCGATCGCGACCAGACCCAGGCCCACGAAGAAGCTCGCGGAGACCGGCAGTGCCAGGCACAGATGGCCAAGCATGATGATCAGACCGGAAACGGCCACCGTCCGGCGAGGACCGAGCAGACGGTCCGCGACCCAGCCGCCGGGAAGGGCGAGCAGGTAGACGAGCGACACGTACACGGAGTAGATCGCGGTCGCCGTGCCCGCGTTCATGTGCAGGCCGCTGGGGGCGACCAGGTACAGCGGGAGCAGGGCCCTCATGCCGTAGTAGGAGAAACGCTCCCACATCTCGGTCATGAAGAGGGTGGCCAGTCCGCGGGGGTGGCCGAAGAAGGTCTTCTCGGCCCCGATGTCCGGGCGGACCGAGTCCTTCGTCAGGCTGGACGCCATGGTCGTTCCTTGCTGGTCGGGACGCGCGTTGGAGCGCGGCGCGCCCGGTGGGGGTGCGGCCGGCACCGGCGGGTCGGTCGTCCACCCCCACGCCCAGGGGGCCCCGCCTCCCAGGAGAGCGGTGGACGGCGACCACCGAGATCCACGCCCCGTACGCGTCACTGCGTCCGGAGCCCGGCCAGAGGTCATTCCTTTCGAGGCTGAACATCGTCAGCCCGCACATCGAAGAAGAGACCCTCGGCGACATGTGCCCGCCAAGAGGTCCCCGGTGTGTGCTACAGGCGTTCAGATCACCATACGGCAGGAGACTGCCGGATATGGAAGGACTTGAGACGCGGATCACAGGAAACAGGGGAACCGCGCAAGGGGTTTCCAAGGCTCTTCCACGATCCCACGCCGCGAGCAATGGTTTGTACCAGCGGGGGACAAAGGTAAGAGCACGGAGGCGGACCACACCCCGACTCCACGCGCGGGCGGTCTACCATCACCTCATGACCCGTGTACTGCTCGCCGAGGACGACGCGTCCATCTCGGAGCCGCTGGCCCGCGCCCTGCGCCGGGAAGGTTACGAGGTCGAGGTCCGCGAGGACGGCCCCACCGCGCTCGACGCCGGAATGCAGGGCGGTGTCGACCTGGTCGTGCTGGACCTGGGCCTGCCCGGCATGGACGGCCTCGAGGTCGCCCGCCGCCTGCGCGCCGACGGCCACACCGTGCCGATCCTCATCCTGACCGCGCGCGCCGACGAGGTGGACACCGTCGTCGGTCTCGACGCGGGCGCCGACGACTACGTCACCAAGCCGTTCCGGCTCGCCGAGCTGCTCGCCCGCGTCCGGGCGCTGCTGCGACGCGGCGCGACCGAGCCCCAGCAGCCGCCGGCCACGCACGGCGTGCGGATCGACGTCGAGTCGCACCGGGCCTGGATGGGCGAGGAGGAACTCCAGCTCACGGCGAAGGAGTTCGATCTGCTGCGGGTGCTGGTGCGGGACGCGGGGCGGGTCGTCACGCGGGACCAGCTCATGCGTGAGGTGTGGGACACGACGTGGTGGTCCTCCACCAAGACGCTGGACATGCACATCTCGTGGCTGCGGAAGAAGCTCGGTGACGACGCGGCGAACCCGCGGTACATCGCCACGGTGCGTGGAGTCGGGTTCCGCTTCGAGAAGAGCTGACTCACGCCGCCGGGTCCCGCCGGTGCGCGGTCCGCAGGGGGCCTGCGGGTTCGTCGGCGGCTCTCCCCTCGTCGTCGCTCTTCGCGCGGTTCCCCGCGCCCCTTAGGGGGTCGCAGCCGGGCGGGGGAGACTGGGGGTCCTTAGTTTCTCCGGAGGGCCCTCGTGCGTCGTCGTCTCATTCAGTCCACGCTTGCCGTCGTGCTGGTGGTGATCGCGGTCTTCGGGGTCTCCCTGGTGATCGTCGAGACCCGGACGATCAGCAACAGCGCCCAGGAACGCGTCGAGTCCGAGGCGGTCCGGCTGGCCAGCATCGTGGACAGCCGCATCCTCGCCTCCGAGCACGTCGACGCCGAAGCGCTGCGCAACCCGGTCAGCAAGGACCAGTACGCCGTCATCCGCGTCCCCGGCCGGGCACCCATCGAGATCGGCACCCGGCCCGAGGGTGACGTCATCCACTCCACGCAGCACGGCGAGGAGGGCGAGACGGTCACCGTGCAGGAGCCCCGCTCCGCCGTGACCCGTGAGGTCGGCCGCACCCTGCTGATCATCGGCCTGGTCGCGCTGCTCGCCGTCATCGCCGCCGTACTGCTCGCCGTACGCCAGGCCAACCGGCTCGCCTCCCCGCTCACCGACCTCGCCGAGACCGCCGAGCGCCTCGGCTCCGGCGACCCCCGCCCCCGGCACAAGCGCTACGGCGTCCCCGAGCTGGACCGGGTCGCGGACGTGCTCGACTCCTCCGCCGAGCGCATCGGCCGGATGCTCACCGCCGAACGGCGCCTGGCCGCCGACGCCTCCCACCAGCTCCGCACGCCGCTGACCGCGCTGTCCATGCGGCTTGAGGAGATCACCCTCACCGACGACCCGGAGACGGTGAAGGAGGAGGCCACCATCGCCCTGACACAGGTGGAGCGGCTGACGGACGTGGTGGAGCGGCTGCTGACCAACTCGCGCGACCCCCGGACCGGCTCCGCCGTCTCCTTCGACCTCGACGAGGTCATCCAGCAGCAGCTCGCCGAGTGGCGCCCCGCCTACCGCAACGTGGGCCGGGCCATCGTCAGCTCCGGCAAACGTCATCTGAAGGCGGTCGGCACACCCGGCGCGGTCGCCCAGGTGCTGGCCGCGCTGATCGAGAACTCGCTGATGCACGGCGGCGGCACCGTCGCCCTGCGCACCCGCGTCATCGGCAACCAGGCCGTCATCGAGGTCACCGACGAGGGCACCGGCATCCCCGCCGACCTCGGCGCGCGGATCTTCGAGCGGACCATCAGCGGCCGCAACTCCACCGGCATCGGCCTCGCCGTCGCCCGCGACCTCGCCGAGGCCGACGGCGGCCGCCTGGAACTCCTCCAGACCCAGCCCGCGGTCTTCGGCCTGTTCCTGTCCCGTACGGCCCCGCCCCCCAAGACGGACGGCGAGGCGCAGCCCACGGTCCGCTGAGGCGGCGCCGGGGAGCCGGAGCGGACCCCAGGGGGAGACGCCCCCGAGGGTCTGTCTGACGATTCTCGTCTGCCGCGCGACGCCATGCACGCACTCTCGCCGCGCCGGCCCCGGACCCCGGTACGTCCAGTACGGGGGTCTGAGGCCGACACGCCGAGAGCACGCACCTGACGCCGCGCGGCCGCCCTCCGGGCGACGACGGGAATGGTCAGACAGGGCTTAGCGCACCCGTTCCTTCTCGTCCGGCCGGGGACCGCCCGAGCCCTTGACGACCGACTCGCCCCCGGCGGGCAGCGCCCGGAAGACCCAGGTGCGGTACGACCAGAAGCGGAAGAGCGTCGCGACGGCGATGCCGACGAACTTGAAGACGTTGCTCTGCAGCGGCGTGTCCCAGCCGAACCCGTAGGTGGCGAGGTACAGCACGCCGTTCTCGATGACGAGGCCGATCGCGCTGAACACCAGGAACAGCGTCAGCTCCCGGGTGCGGCCGCCCTTGTCGCGGTCCCGGTACGTCCAGTAGCGGAAGCCCACGTAGTTGAAGATGATCGCGACGATGGTCGCGATGATGCTGGCGCGCACCACGGGCAGGTCGGAGACATGCCGGACCAGGTTGAACACGCCCAGGTTGACCAGGACACCGGCACCGCCGACGGCACCGAACTTGGCCAGCTCGCGCGCGAGCCGGTTCAGCCCCGAGGAACGGTGTTCCATGGCTGTGCAGCTCCCGTCCGTAGCTTCCGTAGGCCCCGCCATGCTATCCACGAGCCCTTCACGATGCCCGCGCACCTGGCCACAGCCGGGAAACGGGTCGGCAAGAGCGGGGCAAGGGGCGGGTAAGAGAACGCGCACCGGGGCGCGGGGACGCGCGCGAACCGGGCCGGTCCGAGCGGCCGATACGCTAGGGGGGTGACGTTCCCGGTAGTCGGCATGGTCGGCGGGGGGCAGCTCGCGCGTATGACGCACGAGGCGGGCATCCCGTTGGGCATCAGGTTCAAGCTCCTCAGTGACACTCCCCAGGATTCCGCGGCGCAGGTCGTGAGCGATGTCGTCATCGGCGACTACCGCGACCTCGACACGCTGCGTGAGTTCGCGCGCGGCTGTGACGTGATCACCTTCGATCACGAGCACGTGCCGACCGAGCACCTCAGGGCCCTGGAGGCGGACGGCATCCCCGTGCGCCCGGGGCCCGACGCGCTCGTGCACGCCCAGGACAAGGGCGTGATGCGCGCGAAGCTCACGGAGATCGGGGTGCCCTGCCCCCGCCACCGCATCGTGAGCGACCCGGCCGACGTGGCGGCGTTCGCGGCCGAGGGCGAGGGCTTCCCCGTCGTCCTGAAGACCGTGCGCGGTGGCTACGACGGCAAGGGCGTGTGGGTCGTGGACTCCGTCGAGGAGGCCGCCGAACCCTTCCGCGCGGGCGTGCCGGTCCTCGCCGAGGAGAAGGTCGACTACGTCCGCGAGCTGGCCGCCAACGTCGTGCGCTCCCCGCACGGCCAGGCCGTCGCCTACCCGGTCGTGGAGTCCCGCCAGGTCGCCGGTGTCTGCGACACCGTGATCGCGCCCGCGCCCGGCCTGGACGAGGGTCTCGCGCTGCGGGCCGAGCAGATGGCGCTCAACATCGCCAAGGAGCTGGATGTCGTCGGACACCTCGCGGTCGAGCTGTTCGAGACCCGCGACGGCCGTGTCCTCGTCAACGAGCTGGCCATGCGCCCGCACAACTCGGGCCACTGGTCCATGGACGGCGCGATCACCTCGCAGTTCGCCAACCATGTCCGCGCGGTCCTCGACCTCCCCCTCGGCGACCCGCGCCCGCGCGCCCCCTGGACGGTCATGGTCAACGTCCTCGGCGGTGACTACCCGAACATGTACTCCGCGTATCTGCACTGCATGGCCCGCGACCCCCAGCTCAAGATCCACATGTATGGCAAGGACGTGAAACCCGGTCGCAAGGTGGGTCACGTCAACACCTACGGCGACGACCTGGACGACGTGCTGGAACGCGCCCGTCACGCAGCCGGCTATCTGAAGGGCACGATCACCGAATGAGCCCCCTCGTTGGCATCGTCATGGGGTCGGACTCCGACTGGCCCGTCATGGAAGCCGCCGCCCAGGCACTGGACGAGTTCGAGATCCCCTACGAGGTCGATGTCGTCTCCGCGCACCGGATGCCGCGCGAGATGATCGCCTATGGCGAGCAGGCCGCCGAGCGCGGGCTCAAGGCGATCATCGCGGGCGCGGGCGGCGCCGCCCATCTGCCCGGCATGCTGGCCTCCGTGACCCCGCTGCCCGTGATCGGTGTGCCGGTCCCGCTGAAGTACCTGGACGGCATGGACTCCCTGCTGTCGATCGTCCAGATGCCCGCCGGTGTCCCGGTCGCCACGGTCTCCGTCGCCGGTGCCCGCAATGCCGGTCTCCTCGCGGCCCGGATGCTCGCCGCGTACGACGAGGACCTCCTCCAGCGGATGCGGGAGTTCCAGCAGGACCTCAACGACCAGGCCACCGAGAAGGGCAAGCGCCTGCGCTCCAAGGTCGAGGGCTCGAACGGCTTCGGATTCGGGAAGTGACGCGCATGACGTCCCTGGACGAAGCCCGCTCGCTGCTGCGCCAGTTCCCCGTGGTCGACGGCCACAACGACCTGCCGTGGGCGCTGCGTGAGCAGGTCGCCTACGACCTGACCGCGCGCGACATCGCCGGTCACCAGAACGCCCATCTGCACACCGACCTGCCTCGCCTGCGCGAGGGCGGGGTCGGCGCGCAGTACTGGTCGGTCTACGTGCGCTCGGACCTGCCCGACGCGGTGCCCGCGACGCTGGAGCAGATCGACTGTGTGACGCGGCTGATCGAGCGGTACCCGGACGCCCTGGCGCCCGCGCTGACCGCCGCCGACATGGAGGCGGCGCGCGCCTCGGGCCGCATCGCCTCCCTGATGGGCGCCGAGGGCGGGCACTCCATCGCCAACTCGCTCGGCACGCTGCGAGGTCTGTACGCGCTCGGTGTGCGGTACATGACGCTCACCCACAACGACAACGTGGACTGGGCGGACTCCGCGACCGACGAGCCGAAGGCGGGCGGTCTCACGGCCTTCGGCCGCGAGGTCGTCCGCGAGATGAACCGGCTCGGCATGCTCGTCGACCTCTCCCACGTCGCGGCGACGACGATGCGGGACGCGCTGGACGCCTCCTCGGCACCGGTGATCTTCTCCCACTCGTCCGCTCGCGCGGTGTGCGACCACCCGCGCAACATCCCGGACGACGTGCTGGAGCGGCTCCCCGCCAACGGCGGCATGGCCATGGTGACCTTCGTACCGAAGTTCGTCCTCCAGGCCGCCGTCGACTGGACGGTCGCCGCCGACGAGAACATGCGCGCCCACGGTTTCCACCACCTCGACACCACCGAGGAGGGCATGAAGGTCCACCGGGCCTTCGAGGAGACCCACCCGCGCCCCATCGCCACCGTCTCGACGGTCGCCGACCACCTCGACCACATGCGTGAGGTCGCCGGCATCGACCACCTCGGCATCGGCGGCGACTACGACGGCACCGCCTTCACCCCCGACGGCCTGAACGACGTCTCCGGCTACCCCAACCTCATCGCGGAACTCCTCGACCGGGGCTGGTCCAAGCCGGACCTGGCCAAGCTCACCTGGCAGAACGCGGTCCGCGTCCTGGGCGCCGCCGAGGACGTCTCCCACGACCTCCGCGCCACGAGCCCGGCATCCACGGCGACGATCGAGTCCCTGGACGGCTAGCCGACGAGGGCGGGGTGGTCGGTGTAGCCGTCGGCCCCGCCCACGTACATCGGATACCGCTCACGGAGCGGATTGAGCGGCGCGTTCCGGCGCAGCCGTTCCTCACCGAACCTGGAGACGGCTCAGCGGTACCAGAAACCGGTCCCTATGTCGTACCGTTTTCTGGTACCGCTTTCGAGAAGGGTAGGGCCGATGACCATAAGTGCCAGCGAAGCTCGCCGTGACCTGTTTCCTCTGATCAAGCGGGTCAACGAGGACCACACCCCGGTGCGGATCAGCTCCAAGGGGGGCGACGCCGTCCTGATGTCCGCCGAGGACTACGAGTCCTGGCAGGAGACGGTGTACCTGCTCCGCTCGCCCGCGAACGCGCGGCGTCTGATGGAGGCCGTCGCGCGCGACAGGGCGAGTCAGCCCGTCGTCGGCAAGACGCTGGACGAACTGCGAGCGCTGGCGGGCGACGAGTGAGGAGCGTTCACTTCGACCCCGACGCCTGGGAGGACTTTCTCTTCTGGCTCGCCTCCGACCGCCGGATGGCGCGCCGGATCACCCGGCTGATCGGGGAGATCCAGCGCGACCCCTTCAGTGGTATCGGCAAACCGGAGCCGCTCAAGGCCGATCTGTCCGGGTACTGGTCCCGGCGGATCGACGACGAGCATCGGCTCGTCTACCGGGCGGACGACAAGGAAGTGAAGATCCTCAAGGCCCGCTATCACTACCACGACTGACCGGGGCGCCCCTTCAGGACGCGCACAGACAGAACGGATGTCCCGCCGGGTCCGCGTAGACCCGCCATGTGCGGTCGGGCTTGGTGTCCAGCGGCTTGGCGCCGAGGGAGAGGGCGTCCTTCTCGGACTCGTCCAGGTCCGCCACCGTGAGGTCGAGATGGAACTGCTGGGAGGCGTCCGGGGCGGGCCACGCCGGGGGGACGTGGCCGGGGGCTCGCTGGAAGGCGAGGGTCGGGCCGGCGGGGGTCTTCAGGTCGATCCAGGTGTCGTCGCCCTCCGGAGTGCCGCCCAGGAGACCTGCGTAGAAGGCGGCCAGGGTGTGCGGGTCGGGGCAGTCCAGGACGATCGCGCCCAGTGTGGCGAGGGGCATGGCTTCCTCCTCGAAAGTGGTTACCTGTAGAGACGGGTAACCGGTAACGGTTACCTCATGCTCCCGCAGTGGAGGTAACGTCGCAAGCATGAGTGACAGATCGGCCGCCCCCGGGGCGCTGGTCCTCGTGGAGTCCCTGGTCAACAGCCTGGACATCGAGAGCGGCCGCGACCTCCTCGACACGGAGGAGGGGCGGGCGAACCTCGGGATCGGCCCGGAGGAGGTGGCGGACGCCCGTACGCTGCGCGAGTCCCTGCGCGCCGCCCTGCTCGCGCACGCCGGGCACCGGCCGCACCGCGCGGTGACTCCGCTGGGCACCCTGCTCGCCCACGCACCGCTGCACCTCGCCGTCGACGACACCGACGGCTCCGCCCGCCTCGCCCCCACCGACCCCGCCCCGCTGCTCTCCCGCGTCGCCGCCGCCGTCGCCGAGGCGCTGATCGCGGGCACCTGGCAGCGCCTCAAGGCGTGCGAGGCGCCCGACTGCCACTGGGCGTACTACGACCGCAGCCCCGCCGGACGCGGCCGCTGGTGCTCGATGCAGGTGTGCGGGGCCCGCGCGAAGATGCGGCGCTACCGGGCCAAGGACGCCGTGGACGCCAAGGCGACCCGGGGTCCCCGGGGCGCCGACGAGGCCGACGGCACCACCCCGCACACCAAGGGCAGGTAAGGGCCCGGGGGTTGCGCGGCCATGCTCGCGCCCCGTGGTGCACAATGCGCACAGACGCCGGTTCGGCCGACTGAGCCTCGGCCGAACCGGCGTCCCCGGCGCAGCCGAACCGGCGCACTCCTTAAGGGCGTTACGCGGTCGGGCGGCCCATCGCCCGGTACGTCCACCCGGCCCGCCGCCACAGCTCGGCGTCGAGCGCGTTGCGCCCGTCGAGCACCACCCGCTCCGCCGCGACCGCGGCCAGCTCCGCCGGGTCCAGCTCGCGGAACTCCCGCCACTCCGTCAGGTGCAGCACCACGTCCGCGCCGCGCACCGCCTCCAGCGCCGAGTCCGCGTAGCCGAGGGTCGGGAAGACCTTGCGGGCGTTGTCCATGCCCTTCGGGTCGTACACCGTGACCTGGCCGCCCTGGAGGTGTATCTGGCCCGCGACGTTCAGCGCGGGCGAGTCGCGGACGTCGTCCGAGTCGGGCTTGAAGGTGGCGCCGAGCACCGCGACCCGCTTGCCGAGGAACGAGCCGCCCCCGACCGCCTCCCGCGCCATCTCGACCATCTGGCCGCGGCGCCGCATGTTGATGGAGTCGATCTCGCGCAGGAAGGTCAGCGCCTGGTCCGCACCCAGCTCACCGGCGCGCGCCATGAAGGCGCGGATGTCCTTCGGCAGACATCCGCCGCCGAAACCGATCCCGGCGCGCAGGAACTTGTGGCCGATCCGCTCGTCGTACCCGATGGCCTCCGCGAGCCTCGCCACGTCGCCGTCGGCGGCCTCGCACACCTCCGCCATGGCGTTGATGAAGGAGATCTTGGTGGCCAGGAAGGAGTTGGCCGCCGTCTTCACCAGCTCGGCGGTCGGGAAGTCGGTCACCACGAACGGGGTGCCCTCGCCGATCGGCGTGGCGTACACCTCGCGCAGCAGCTTCTCCGCCCGCTCGCCGCGCACGCCGACCACGATCCGGTCGGGGTGCAGGGTGTCCTTGACGGCGAAGCCCTCGCGCAGGAACTCCGGGTTCCAGGCCAGCTCGGCGTCGGCGCCCGCGGGCGCGTGCTCGGCGAGGTAGGCGGCGAGGCGGCCCGCCGAGCCGACCGGCACGGTGGACTTGCCCACGACCAGCGCCGGGCGCTTGAGATGGGGGGCGAGAGAGGCGATGGCGGCGTCGACGTACGACATGTCGCAGGCGTACTCGCCGTGCTTCTGCGGGGTGTTCACGCAGACGAAGTGCACGTCGCCGAACTCCGCGACCTCCGCGAAGTCGGTCGTGAACCGCAGCCGCCCGGTGGAGCCCTCGATGCCCGCGACATGGCGGCGCAGCAGCTCGTCGAGCCCCGGCTCGTACATCGGGGTCTCGCCGCGCTCCAGCAGAGCGATCTTCTCCGGCACCACGTCCAGGCCCAGCACCTCGAAGCCGAGTTCGGCCATGGCCGCGGCGTGCGTGGCGCCGAGATAGCCGGTGCCGATCACGGTGATCTTCAGGCTCATTGATGCTCCAGCCAGGGGGTACGTCGACGGTGCGGAGCCCGAGCATAGTCGTGCGCCGCGCGGGGCAGGTCTCCTGCTGTCGCCAAGCTCACGTATGCGGGCCCCGGACAGCCCTCTAAACTTCAGTTACTTAACGGTAATTAGCGTCAGTACCACAGCGTCCTTGGAGCGTGAGAGACCGTGGCCGGATCGGCTGACTTCGACCTGTACCGCCCGTCCGAGGAGCACGACATGCTCCGAGACGCCGTCCGCTCGCTGGTCGAGGCGAAGATCGCGCCGTACGCCGCCGCCGTGGACGAGGAGGCCCGCTTCCCGCAGGAGGCGCTGGACGCCCTCGTGGCCGGCGACCTGCACGCCGTGCACGTCCCGGAGGAGTACGGCGGCTCGGGCGCCGACGCGCTCGCCACGGTGATCGTGATCGAGGAGGTGGCCCGCGCCTGCGTCTCCTCCTCCCTCATCCCCGCCGTGAACAAGCTCGGCTCGCTCCCGGTGATCCTCTCCGGCTCCGAGGAGCTGAAGAAGAAGTACCTGGGCCCGCTCGCCAAGGGCGACGCGATGTTCTCGTACTGCCTCTCCGAGCCGGACGCCGGTTCCGACGCCGCGGGCATGAAGACCAAGGCGGTCCGTGACGGCGACTTCTGGGTGCTCAACGGCGTCAAGCGCTGGATCACCAACGCGGGCGTCTCCGAGTACTACACGGTGATGGCGGTCACCGACCCGACGAAGCGCTCGAAGGGCATCTCCGCCTTCGTGGTCGAGAAGTCGGACGAGGGTGTCTCCTTCGGCGCCCCGGAGAAGAAGCTCGGCATCAAGGGCTCCCCGACCCGCGAGGTCTACTTCGACAACGTCCGCATCCCCGCCGACCGCATGATCGGCGAGGAGGGCACGGGCTTCGCCACGGCCATGAAGACCCTGGACCACACCCGCATCACCATCGCCGCCCAGGCCCTCGGCGTCGCGCAGGGCGCCCTCGACTACGCCAAGGGCTACGTCCAGGAGCGCAAGCAGTTCGGCAAGGCGATCGCGGACTTCCAGGGCATCCAGTTCATGCTCGCCGACATGGCCATGAAGATCGCCGCCGCCCGCGCCCTGACCTACCAGGCCGCGGCCGCCTCCGAGCGCGGCGACAAGGACCTCACCTTCCAGGGCGCCGCCGCCAAGTGCTTCGCCTCGGACGTGGCCATGGAGGTCACCACCGACGCCGTCCAGCTCCTCGGCGGCTACGGCTACACCCGTGACTACCCGGTCGAGCGCATGATGCGCGACGCCAAGATCACCCAGATATACGAGGGCACGAACCAGGTCCAGCGGATCGTGATGGCCCGCAACCTGCCGTAACGCGGGACGGCACAGACACGGGACGACACAGACATACGGAAGGCGCCTTCCCCGTACGACCGGGGCAGGCGCCTTCCGTATGTCCTGGGTGTGGCGGGGGCTCAGTTGCCCGACACCGTCACCTTCTCGTCGTTCTTCAGCTCGTTCACCAGGGTCTGGACCTTCGCCTTGTCCCAGACGAGGTTGCCGCCGACCGAGCCGGAGACGGGCATGTTCATCGAGGTGCCGTCGCCGCCGCTGACGCCCTTCATCGCCCAGAACATGGAGGCGAGGTCCCACAGGCTCATGTCCTTGTCGACCGTGAGCGAGTCCAGGCCCGCGCTCATGGTCGGGTAGAACTTGAAGGGGTTCAGGACGGTGGACGGGGTGGCCACCTGGTGGGACAGCGCGGAGAGGAACTTCTGCTGGTTCTTGGTGCGCTGGAGGTCGGAGGCCGCGAAGGCGTGCCGGGTGCGGACGAAGGCGAGGGCCTGCTCGCCGTTGAGGGTCTGCTCGCCGGCCTTGAAGTCGGCGCCGGAGTACTTGTCCTTGAAGCCCTGGTCGAGCTTCATGTCCACACCGCCGACGGCGTCCACGATGCTGGCGAAGCCCGCGAAGCCGATCTCCACGTAGTGGTCGATGTGCAGACCGGTGTTGTACTCGACCGTGCGGACCAGGAGGGTGGGGCCGTCCTTGGCGTACGCCGCGTTCAGCTTGGTGGTGCCGGAGGCCGGGTAGAGCTTGCCGGACTCCGAGCCCTTGAAGCTCGGGATCGTGACGTTCGAGTCGCGCGGCAGGGATATGAGCGTGTCGCCGTTCGAGCCGACGTGCAGGATCATCATCGAGTCGGTGCGCTGACCCTCGGCGGAGCCGGTGTGCAGCTTCTTCTTCTCCTCGTCCGACATGCCCTTGCGGCTGTCGGAGCCGACGATCAGATAGTTGGTGCCCTCGCCCTCGGCGGGCCGGTCGATCACCTTCGACAGGTCGACGTCCCGGTGCAGCTTGGAGTCGGCCCAGAAGTAGGTGGCGACCGAGGTGACGATGAGCACACTCAGGACGGTGATCGTCGTCAGCTTGATCCGGCGGCCCCAGTTCGGCGCGGGGCGCGGAGCGCGGGTGCCGGGTGCGGCCGGTCCGCCGGGACCGCCGCCGCCGTAGACCTGGCCCGTGTTGTAACCGCTGTCGTATCCGGCGGTCCCCCGGCCGTCGACGTACGACGGCTGCTGCGGCACCCCGGCGCCGTACGGCGGCGCGGAGGGGCCTTGGGAGCCGTACGAGCGCTGGCCCGGAGGTACCGGGCCGCGCCCCACCTGACGCATCGCGCGGGCGCCTTCCGGCTGTGCGCCGGCGCTGCCGCGTCCGTAGCGGGGTCCGCGTTCGTCGTCGGACCATCCCTCGGGCCAGTCATTCATGGGCCCAAGTGTGCAGGGTGCGGGCAGGTGGCTCACAAGGGTTGTCGGAAAATCGGAGCGGGGCTGTTGCGAAGGCGACACAAATATCGCGAATGCCGCTTCCGCTTAAGGTGGGGACATGACAGAGCAGGCCCCGCCGACCGAGCCGACCGAGCTTCCGGAGATCCCGGGCAAGCTCACCTCGGCTTCTCGCACCACACTCAGCCACATCATGACCCACAACGACACCAACCTTCTGGGTACGGTGCACGGCGGGGTGATCATGAAACTGGTCGACGACGCCGCGGGCGCCGTGGCCGGACGGCACTCCGGGGGTCCCGCCGTCACCGCGTCCATGGACGAGATGGCCTTCCTCGAGCCGGTGCGCGTGGGTGACCTGGTCCATGTGAAGGCACAGGTCAACTGGACCGGACGCACCTCCATGGAGATCGGCGTCCGCGTCCTCGCCGAGCGCTGGAACGAGTCGGCGCCGCCCACCCAGGTCGGCTCCGCCTACCTGGTCTTCACCGCCGTGGACGCCGACGGCAAGCCGCGCGCGGTCCCCCCGGTGCTCCCGGAGACCGAACGCGACCGCCGCCGCCACCAGGAGGCGCAGATCCGCCGCAGCCACCGCCTGGCCCGCCGCCGCGCCATCCGCGAACTGCGCGAACAGCGGGCAGCCGACGGCATCGAGGACTGACGGTCCCCTCCGAGGGGTGAGCGGCTCCGGTTCCTGTCGCGCCCTCTCCCCGTGAGGCTCGGGGAGACCGGCGGCGCTGAGTCGCGGGAGCGGAGAGCGGCCGGCGCGCGCCCCCGCACTTGAGCGCCGCGCGCCGGGGGCCGCCTCGCGATCGGCCCCGCCGCATCAGAGTCCCGCTGCGCCCGGCCGCTCCCCGCGACCCCGGCGGAGCCGTCACGCCTTGCCCGAGCACACCACCTCGTCCCCGTGCACCACCGGGGAGTCGGGCCGGGCCGTGTCCGGGCCCTTGACCTTGTGTACGTCCTTGAAGTCGGGGCCCGCCGTCACCCGCAGCACCGCGCCCTGGCCGGGGACGGGGCGGAGCTCGCTGCCGGGAAGGGCGACGGCGAGGGAGCGGGCGGAGCGGTCCCAGCGGGGGTCGTAGGAGATGACCGTGCGGGGGACGGGGTGGCCGGCGGTGACGGGCTGGTGGGTGGTCGCGAAGCCGGCGGAGGCGAGGGCGGCGTCCACCTTTCTGCCGAGCCCCGCCGTGCCGGTGCCGTTCTCCACCCGGACCCGGATCGAGGAGGGCGCGACCTCGACGGTGGTCGCGGCGGGGGCGTGCTTCGCGCGGACCGGGGCGAGCGGCTTGTCGTCGCGCAGGGCGGCGAAGAGCCGGTCCGCCTTCGCCTTGTCCCACTTCAGGGTCGAGCCGATCCCGTTGACGACGAAGCCCATCTGCTCGATCGGCACGGTGGTGAACTCGGAGGAGGAAGGGGAGAAGTTCCGCATCGCCCGCCCGAGATCCAGCAGTTCGTTCGTGCCGAACCCGGCGTCCGCCCGCACGGAGCCGAGCACCGCCCGCGTCACGTCCCGGAACCGCATCGGGTTGAGCAGCACCCCCGAGGACGTCGCCCGCTCGATCAGCGCGGCCATGAACCGCTGCTGCCGCTGCATCCGCCCCAGGTCGCTCGCCCCGTCCACGTGCCGGGCGCGCACGTACTGCAGCGCCTGCCCGCCGGTGAGGTCGTGGTTGCCGGGCGCGAGGTCGAGCCCGGTGTACGAGTCCTTCAGCGTGGTCGGCGTGCAGACGGTGACCCCGCCGAGCACGTCCACGGTCCGCATGAAACTGGCGAAGTCGACCTCCAGATAGTGGTCGATCTTCACCCGGGTCATCGCCTCCACCGTGCGCACGGTGAGCTGCGGTCCGCCCTCGGCATAGGCCGCGTTCAGCTTCAGCGGATGCGCGTGGTGCGGCTCACCGGTGCTCTGGTCGACGTGCGCGGGCACCTCCGCGTAGGAGTCGCGCGGCAGGCTCACCACGCTCGCCCGGTCCCGGTCCCGGGAGATGTGCACGATCATGATCGTGTCGGTGCAGTGACAGGGCGCCCCGCCGAGCCGGTACGCCTTCCGCTGCTGCGCGGTGATCTTGTCGCGGCCGTCGGTGCCGACCAGCAGGATGTTCATGCCGTGGCCCGCGGCGGGCCGGTTCTTCATGTCCTTGAAGGCGTCCACCCGTGCGATCCCCGAGTCGAGCCCGGTGACGAGCGCGTGGCCGATCCCGGCGGACGCGAGCACCGTCACGGACAGCGCGGTCACCGCCCGCACGCCCCAGCGTGGCCGACGGCGCCGTACGAGGGCCGCCCGTGGCGCCCGCCCGGGCGGCTGCGGACGGCGCTGCGGGCCGGGGGCGGCCGCACCGCCCTTGGCCGTGGGGGAGGGGGGCCGAGGCGGTCTGGGCAAGGGACACCTCCGGGCTGGGCCGTACGTGGGGTTTGTAGGAACCGTAGGCCGATACGATCTCCAGCCCGCGGCGCAGCCCCGGCGGCGCGCAACGGTGTCCCCCATTCGCGGTAACGTGAGGCCTCTATGAACGCCAAGCCCGACGTGCGGCTCCCCGCTGTTTCTGTGATCATGCCCGTCCTCAATGAGGAACGGCATCTGCGCGGGGCCGTCCAGGCGATCCTCGCCCAGGAGTACGCCGGCGACATGGAGGTAGTGATCGCCCTCGGTCCGTCCACGGACCGCACGGACGAGATCGCGGCCGAGCTGGTGGCGGAGGACCCCCGGGTGCTCACCGTCCCGAACCCGACCGGCCGGACCCCCGCCGCGCTGAACGCGGCGATCAAGGCGTCCCGGCACCCCGTCGTGGTCCGCGTCGACGGGCACGGGATGCTCTCGCCCGACTACATCACCACCGCCGTACGCCTCCTGGAGGAGACCGGCGCGCAGAACGTCGGCGGCATCATGCACGCCGAGGGCGAGAACGACTGGGAGCACGCGGTCGCCGCCGCGATGACCTCCAGGATCGGCGTCGGCAACGCCGCCTTCCACACCGGCGGCCAGGCCGCCCCCGCCGAGACGGTCTACCTCGGCGTCTTCCGCCGCGAGGCGCTGGAGCAGCAGGGCGGCTACAACGAGGAGTTCATCCGCGCCCAGGACTGGGAGCTGAACTTCCGCATCCGCGAGGCGGGCGGCCTCATCTGGTTCTCGCCGGAGCTGAAGGTGTCGTACCGGCCGCGCCCGAGCGTCAGGGCGCTCGCCAAGCAGTACAAGGACTACGGCCGCTGGCGCCATGTCGTCGCCCGCTACCACGAGGGTTCGATCAACCTGCGCTACCTCGCCCCGCCGGCCGCCGTGTGCGCGATCGCCGCCGGGCTCGTGGTGGGCGTGGCGCTCACCCCCTGGGCTCTGGTGATACCCGGCGGCTACCTCGCGGCGATCGTCGCGGGCTCGCTCCCGGCGGGCAGGGGCCTCCCGCTCAAGGCGCGCCTGCAGATCCCGGTCGCCCTGGCCACCATGCACATGTCCTGGGGCTTCGGCTTCCTGACCAGCCCCAGGTCCCTGGCCAAGCGGGTCATCGCCTCGCGCCGCCCGGCGGTGCTCGAAGCCCGCTGACGGCACGTCGGCCGAAGGGGCCCTCCGCCCGCGTCACGCGGGCAGGGGCCCCTTTCGCGCGTCTCCTACCACCGGTAGGGCTGGTACACGTCCATGCAGCGGGAGGTGTCCGCGCCGTTGATGGCGTCCGATCCCTCGGGCACGTCACCGGCCTTCGGGGCGGACTTCTTCGGGTACGCCGTGCCGGTGCGCCAGTCCGCGCCGACGACCACCGTCACGCCCGAGACGTCCGTGGAGCGCTCCACCTGGCCCAGCGGGATGCCGAGCGCCTTGGCCACGCCCTGCGCGTCGCCCTCCAGGTCGGCGCTCGGATAGCGCACCACCGTCTCGTCCTCGGACAGCGCGGCCGAGGCGTCCTTCGTCGCTCTGCCGTACCCGGCCTGCGCGAGGACCGTGTCGACCGCCGCCGCGCGGCCCGGCACCGCGGCCTGCGTCGAGCTGCCGGTGCCGTTGGCCACGACCACGCCCAACCGGGAGGGCTGGAGCGAAGGCGCCTTGGTCTTCGGGGACTTGGCCGCCTTGGACTTCGACGGCTTGCCGTTGTGGTCCAGCGGCACGTCGTCGCGCAGCATCTCCCACAGCTTGTCGGAGGCGGTCTTCTGCGGCACCACGTGCTCGCTGTTGAGCGGGTCCTCCACGTTGGGCATCGTGACCGAGGTGATCCGGTCGGCCGGGACGGACTTGAGCTGCGTGCCGAGGTCGTAGAGCTTCTTGACCGTGCCGATCTCCTGGGACACCGTCAGGGACTTGGTGGCCGCCTCGGCCAGGTCCATCAGACGCCCGCTGTCGGTGAAGACGCTCTGTCCCTTGAGCGTGCGGATCATCGAGTTCAGATACATGTGCTGGGCGCGGGCGCGCATCACGTCGCTGCCCCAGGCGTGCCGGGTGCGCAGCCACTGAAGGGCCTGCACGCCCTTCACCTTGTGGTGGCCGGCCGTCAGCTTCAGCCCGGAGCCGCCGCGCTGGGCGGGCGTCGAGTGGTCCCACACGTTCTGGTCGACGCAGACGTCGACACCGCCGATCGCGTCGGCCATGCGCACCACGCCGGCGAAGTCGATGGTCATCCAGTGGTCGATGTAGACGCCGGTCAGCTTCTCCCAGGTGGCCAGCGTGCAGCCGGCCCCGCCCCGGGCCAGCGTGGTGTTGATGATGTCCTCGGTGGGCTGGTATACCCGCTTGGTCTTGGGGTCCACGCACTTGGGGATCGCCACCCGGGTGTCGCGCGGGATGCTCACCATGGCGGCGCTCTTGCGGTCCGCCGAGAGGTGGATGAGCATCTGCACGTCGCCGAGCGGCGGATTGCCCCGGTTGTCCCTGCTGCCGCCGAGCTTGACGTTCTCGGCGGAGTTACGGCTGTCGGAGCCGATGAGCAGGATGTTCAGCGGGGTACGCCCCGCCGCGTCGGGCTGGGTACGGCGCACCTTGGAGTCGTCGCCGCTGATCCGGCTGCCCTTGGTGATGTTGCCGTTGAGGTGCTGATAGTAGAGATAGCCGGCCCCCGCCGACCCGAGTATCGCCAGGGTCAGCACGATCGCCGCCCAGCGCAGCACCCGCCGCCCGCGCCCGCGTTCCCGCCGGGCACCTCTTCTGCCGCCTCCCGACGGGCCCTTGCCGCCCGCCGCGGCCGTCACCGCCCCCTGCGGACCGGCCTTCCCCCGTACGCTGCTCTGCGCCAACTCCCCGGCCTCCTGTACCGCACCAAGCAAACGGGCCCGTCCCGCGTCCCTATAGACGCACGACGGGCCCGAACCGTTACCTGTGAACCGTTTTCCTGCGAGCCGTTGCCTACGAGGCGCACTGCGCCTTGTCGGCCGTCGACTTGTTCGCGACCTCCGGAGCCTTCGACGGGGCGGTCATCGAGACGCCCGCGCCCTTGAAGTCCTTGCCGAGGGTCAGGGTCATCGTGGGCAGCCCCTGGGAGTTGGTCACGCTCTTGCCCGGCTTGAGCGCGGAGCCCGAAAGGCCCATGAGCGCGGCCAGTTCGCGGGCCTGGGACGCCTGGTCGGGCGCGTACTCCAGCGTGGTTTTGCTCTGCTCGGCATCGGCGTTGCCCGCGTTCTCCGACTTCAGGATGCCCTTCTCGGTCTGCATCCACACGAGGGTCGCCGACGCGCTGCCGCCCTTCGCACCGCCGTTGAGGATGCGCACCCGTACGTCGGAGGCGGCCGACCGGCTGCCCTTGAGGCGGGCGGCCTGCGCGTCCTTGGCGGCCTTCTTCTTCTTTTTGACGTCCGTGAAGGAGACGTCGTTGTTGATGGCGTCGAAGATGGGGGGAGCCGCGACCGGGTCGACGATGACGGTCTTGTGGATGACACCGTCGGCCGGGTTGTCCCGCACCGGCACGGTCATGAAGCTGATGTTCTTCGGCGGGACCTTCTTCAGCTCGAGCGCTATGTCCTTGAGCGTGCTCACGCTCTTGATGCCCTGGTCGACGGTGAGCGCCTTGGTGGCCGCCTCCGCCAGGTCGATCAGCTTCTTGGGGTTGCTGAGGGTGTCACCGGAGGACATCTTGCGCATGAGCGAGCCCATGAACTGCTGCTGCACCTTGATGCGGTCCAGGTCACCCTGGTTGCCGAAGCTGTGCCGCGTGCGGACGAACGCCAGCGCCTGCTCGCCCTCGACGGTCGACTTTCCGGCAGGCAGTTTCAGGTGCGAGTCCGGGTCGTTCACCGGGTGGGCCACGCACACCTCGACACCGCCCACCGCCGAGGTCAGGGTCTTCACCGCGTTGAAGTCCACCATCATGAAGTGATCGGGCCTGATGCCGGTGACGGCCTGGACGGTCTGCATCGTGCAGCCCGCGTTGCGGCCCTCCTGGCCGAGGCTCGTGTTGAAGCGCACCTGGTCGGAACCGGAGATGATCTTCTTGCTGCCGTCCGGCTCGATGGTCTCGCAGTCCGGCACGTCCACGATCAGGTCGCGCGGAATGCTCAGCGCCGTCGCGTTCGTACGGTCCTTGGCGACGTGCAGCAGGATGTTGGTGTCCGCGTGGCCGACACTGTTCTTGTCGCCGTAACCCTCGTTGCCCTTGCCGGTGCGCTTGTCCGTGCCGATGATCAGGATGTTGAAGGCGTCGTCCTTGCTGAAGCCCTTCTTGGCCACGCTGCCGACGTCTGTCGTCGCGACGTTGCCTTCGAGGTGCTTCAGATAGAGGTAGCCCGCCGAGCCCACGGCGACCAGCACGAGCGCCATGCCGCCGCCGGTCCAGGCGATTATCTTCTTCGCCTTCGACTTCTTCGGCTTCTGCGGGGGGCGCCGGCCACCGCGCCGCCCCTGCGGCTCCGGCTCGGGCTCGGCCCCCCGGCGCCGGCGGGACTGCTGCGGGACCTCCGTCTCGCGCCCCCGGGGCTCCCGGGGCGGCGCGTCGCCCCGCCCGCGCGGGGGTGCGGCGCCGTCGTCGCGGCGGGCGGACCTACGCGGACCCGGAACCGGCGATTGCGCTCCGGAAGGATTTAGTCGCAGTTCGTATTCGCCGGTGTTCGGATTGAGTACCCACTGGTCTGCGGGATCGATGTTGTCCGCCCGCCCACGGCTTTGCGCGTCCACGGTTGCCTGAATCCTCCGTCGGGGCCACGCGGCGCCTTCCCCCTCGTAGGCGCTCGGGTCTCGGTGAATCGACGCACGGCCTCAGGGCCTGAACCTCGGGGCGGGGTGCATCGGATCGCTCACACTATCCGCCCAGTTCAGCGTCGGGCGACGCGCGTGACAAATTCCACGTTCCTACAACCGGGCAATCCCGCCCATATTCCTGAACAAAGGTTCGCCGTTTTGGTGCGCGCATTACTCACAGGACCGCTCGGCGGCCGTGTTCCCGTGAAAAGTCGGCACCGGAGAAGGGTCGTTCGTGGAGCCTTGCTGATGGGCATTACCGGTATTTTCGGGTGAAGTGTCCTTGGCCACCGCGACGGGCCGGTCCGCCCGCAGCCGCGCGAAGAGGCGGCTCGCGTCCGGCTCCACGAGCTGGTCGCGATTGGAGTCGTAGACGTACGCCTCGCGGGGAACCGTCAGGAACTGCACACGTTCGGTGGGGATGTCACGCAGTCCGCGCACCAACTGGTACAAACCCCGCAGATTCGCCAGTTCCGGGTCGGTGGTGAGCGCGGAGGTCGCCGCGTCCAGCACCGGATACAGCTTCACCGGGTTCAGCAGCACGTCGCTGCCGCGCACCTTGTCCACCAGCGCGCCGAGGAACCGCTGCTGGCGCTCCATCCGTTCGGTGTCGCTGCCGTCGCCGAGGGTCTTGCGGGCGCGCACGTAGCCGAGCGCCTGCTCCCCGTCGAGGGTCACGGTGCCCGCGGGCAGGGCGAGCTTGGCCGCCTTGTCGTCGACGGGCTCCTTCAGACACAGCCGCACCCCGTCGACGGCGTCCACCATCTCCTTGAACCCGCTGAAGTCGACGACCATGTGATGGTCCACGCGGATGCCGGTCAGCTCCTCGACGGTACGGATCGTGCAGGCCGAACCGCCGAGCTGGAAGGCGTGGTTGAGCATCGCGAACACCGGATCGGTACGGCCGCCGTCCGCGCCCACGCACTCGGGGACGTGCACCATCAGATCGCGGGGCAGCGAGACCGCGGTGGCGCTGCGCCGGTCGGCGGCCAGATGCAGCAGGATCGTGGTGTCGGCCCGCGCGGCGCCCGTGTCGCGACCGTACGCGCCGTTGTCCCCGGCCCGGGTGTCGGACCCGATCAGCAGGATGTTCTGCGCGTCCTTCACCAGTGCGGTGGGCCGCTCGCGTTCGTAGCGGGCCAGCTCGCGGGCGGCCGCGTCGTCGGGGGTGATGTTGGAGCTGAGCCGGTCGTAGACGGCCCAGCCCGCTCCGGCGGCGGCCAGCAGCAGCACCGCCGAGCCCAGCGCCGTACCCCTGACCCACCGGCGTCTGCGACGCCGGGCCAGCCCGTCCCCGGTGGCCGAGGACCCGGGGCCGGGAGCGGGTGGCCTGCCTGCGCTGTCGGGCACGTCAGGTCCACCCCGATCCATGGCGTACGAGCGGCACATCCCTCTTCTACGACCATGGCCGCGAAGCGGGCCCCGGGCCGCCCTTTGCTGCGCCGGACGGGTGAGGAGGGGACCGACGGGTCAGTGACGCGCGGCCGTGACCCGCTCGGCCTCGATGCGCTTGGCGAGGGCGTCGCCGTCCAGGCGGTCCAGGTTGCGGCACAGCACCACCGAGCCGCCGGCGGCCAGCGGGGCGTACAGACCCGCGCTCAGCCCCTCCCAGGTGTCGTACGGCAGCCCCGACAGCAGCCGGGAGCCCGGGCCGGTCAGATCCAGCGCCGGCGCCGCCGCGCGGGCCCGCTCGACCACCTCGGCCGCGCTGAACTCCGCCCCGGCCACGATCAGCGCGGGCTCCTCGGGGTCCACGGGCGCGAACGGCGCGAACCGGTCGCCCTGGCCCGGCACTTCGGCCGCGTAGTCGAGGAAGCCGTCCGGAACCACGGGGAACCGGCCGCCCAGCGGACGCAGCGCCATGGCCACCCGCTCGCCCCGGCAGGCCAGCGCCGCCTCCAGCGAGTCCGGGCCGCTGACCACCACGTCGGCCGCGGCGGCGTCGCCGTCCACGTCGGCCACCGCGCCCACCGACGCGCACGCCAGCAGCCAGACGGCCGTCTGCCAGTGCGCGGGCAGCAGCAGCGCCACCCGGTCACCGGGTCCGGCGTTCAGCTCGCCCTGGAGCAGATTGGCGGTCTTGGCCACCCAGTTGGCGAAGGTGGCCACGGACAACTCGACGCGTTCGCCCGTGGCGTCGTCGTAGTACGTCACCAGGGGGCGGCCCGCGTCCGCGGCGAGCGCGGAACGCAGCAGGTCGGCGGGGGTGCGATCGGTGGCAGTCACCCGCGCAAGAGTACGCCGCGCCGGCCGCGCGCACCGGCGGGTCCGGTACCGGGGCGGTCCGGTGCCAGGGTTGCCCGGCGGCCGACGGTGGCACTCTCTACCCGTAGGGGAAGAGCGCACGACCGGATGTGGCGCGTTCACGGCCGTCGGGGGGCGGGCGGGGGAGACGACGGGGCGGCCGGGGGAAGTCCGCACGCCGATCCAGGGGAACACCGCGCGGCCACCCCGGGCACCGTCGCACGGTCTGCATACACTGGCCGGCCGAAACGAGACGTTTCGGCGGTCCCGGCAGGAAGCAGAGACGACAGGTGACAGAAGCGATCCTCCTGGTCGGCGGCAAGGGCACCCGGCTGCGACCGCTCACGGTGCACACGCCCAAGCCCATGGTCCCGGCGGCCGGGGTGCCGTTCCTCACCCACCAGCTGGCGCGGGCCAGAGCCGCGGGCGTCGAGCACATCGTCCTCGCCACGAGCTATCTCGCCGAGGTCTTCGAGCCGTACTTCGGCGACGGCGCCGCCATGGGCCTGCACATCGAGTACGTCACCGAGCGGGAACCCCTCGGCACCGGCGGCGCCCTGCGCAATGTCGCCGCGCGGCTGCACTCCGGCCCCGAGGAGCCGGTGCTCGTCTTCAACGGCGACATCCTCACCGGCCTCGACATCCGCGCCCTGGTGGACACCCACGAGTCCACGGGCGCCGACGTCTCCCTGCACCTGACCAAGGTGACCGATCCCCGGGCGTACGGTCTCGTCCCCACCGACGAGACCGGGCGCGTGCTGGCGTTCCTGGAGAAGCCGCAGACCCCCGAGGAGATCGTCACTGACCAGATCAACGCGGGCGCCTACGTCTTCCGGCGCTCCGTCATCGACGCGATCCCGGCGGGACGCCCCGTCTCCGTCGAGCGCGAGACCTTCCCCGGACTGCTGGCCGCCGGGGCCCACCTCCAGGGCATGGTCGACTCCACCTACTGGCTCGACCTCGGCACCCCCGCGGCCTTCGTCCGCGGCTCCGCCGACCTCGTCCTGGGCCACGCCCCTTCCCCGGCCGTCCCCGGCCGGCGCGGCGACCGCCTGATCCTGCCCACGGCCACGGTGGCTCCCGACGCCAAGCTGACCGGCGGCACGGTGGTCGGCGAGGGCGCGTTCGTCGCGGAGGGCGCCAGGATCTCCGGCTCGGCGATCCTCCCGGGCGCGGTCGTCGAAGCGGGCGCGGTCGTCACCGACTCACTGATCGGATCGCGAGCCCGGGTCGGAGAACGATCCGTGCTCACCGGCGTGGTGATCGGCGACGGCGCGGTCGTCGGCGCGGACAACGAACTCCGGGACGGGGTCCGGGTGTGGTGCGGGGCGCAGATCCCGGCGGGCGCGGTGCGGTTCTCATCCGACATGTAGCGGTACCGGGGCCGACCGGGGGTACGTCACGCAGGGGCGCGGGGAACTGCGCGCCCAGCCCCGACGCACCCGCACCCGGCACTCCCCAGAACCGCGACGGCGAAGCTCCGAACTGGAGCAAGGGGTGCCGACGCGGCAGGGTCCACGTTTCGCAGGGGCGCGGGGAACTGCGCGCCCAGCCCCGACGCACCCACACCCGGCACTCCCCAGAACCCCGACGGCGAAGCCCGGGACAAGGCCGAGGGGCGCAGCCCCGAGCCCCTACAACCGCCCGATGTCCACCCGAGGCATCTTCGGTTTCCGACGAGCCGGCACGTTCCCGCTCAGCAGGATCAACCGAGCCGCCCGATGCCGCTGCCCCTGCGGAGCGTACGGCTCAAGCAGGCGCAGCATCACCGCGTCGTCGGCGTCCCGGTCCCCCGCCAGCGCCCACCCGACGATCCGGGGCAGATGAAGATCCCCGACGGTCACCTCGTCGGCGGCACCGTGGCTGCGCTGGACCACCTCCGCCGAGGTCCAGGGCCCGATACCGGGCACGACCTCCAGAAGGGACCGCGCCTCGGCGGGCGGAAGAGCCGTCGTCCGCTCCAGCCGCGCGGCGAGCCGTACCGCCCGCAGGATCGTCGAGGCCCGCTTGTCGTCGACACCCGCGCGGTGCCACTCCCAGGAGGGAATCAGCGCCCAGGCGCGGGGCGCGGGCATGACCCACAGGGGGTTCTCGCCCGTACCGGCCGGTCCCGGCGCGGGCTCCCCGAACCGTCGCACCAGCAGCCGCCAGGCCCGGTACGCCTCGTCGGTCGTGACCTTCTGCTCAAGCACCGAGGGGATCAGCGACTCCAGCACCAGGCCGGTCCGGGTCAGCCGCAGTCCGGGGCGCCGGTGCCGGGCCAGGGCAACGATCCGGTGCCGGGGCTCGAACGCATCGGGGTCGTCGGCGGCGCCCAGCAGCTCGGGCAGCTTGTCGAGCAGCCACTCGGCACCCGGACCCCACGCCTCCCCGCACACCTCGCCGCCCCGCGCGGACACCCGCAGCGTGCCCGGACCGGCGGGCGTGCGGCAGGCCCGCCACACCGAGCCGTCACGCGTCGCCCGGAACATCGGATCGCCGGGCCCGCGCCGCAGCGGCCCGAGCACCAGCCCGAGGTCGAGGGGACCGTCCGGCACCCACGTACGGGTGCGGGGCGCGGTCGCCTGCCGGGGCACCGGGGCGGACACGGTGACCTCCCCGCCGCGCACGGTCGTGCGCGAGACGGGCCGGGGAGCGAAACGTCCTGCCACGGATGAGGTCCTAGGGATGCGGGTGGTGCGGGGGCTGCCCTACGAGACTAGGGCAGCCCCCGCCCCCTTTCAGCGCACCTCGACGAATGCCCCCGCCTCGCGCGCGGGGCGCGGCGCCGGATCGCCCGCCGGGTGGCCGACCGCGACCGCCCCCATCGGGGACCAGTCGGCGGGCAGGTCCAGCACCTCGCGTACGACGTCCCGGCAGAACATGGTGGACGACACCCAGGCCGAGCCGAGCCGCTCTCCGGCCAGCGCGACCAGCAGGTTCTGCACGCCCGCGCCCATGGCGACGACGAACATCTCCCGCTCGGCGCCGTCGCGCCGCGCGTCGCCGTAGGTGTGCGAGCCGTCCATGACGAGGCAGGGCACGACGAGGTACGGCGCGTTGCGCAGCACGTCGCCCCGGCGGACCCGCTTGGCGATGGACTCCTCGCTCTTGCCGTCCCGGCGCAGGTCCGCGATCCAGGCGTCCCGCATCGCGTCGAGCAGCCGCAGCCGGGACTCGGCCGACTCCAGCAGCACGAAGCGCCACGGCGTGGTGTGGTGCGGCGCGGGCGCGGTCACGGCGGCGGCCACCGCACGCCGTACGGCGCCCGGGTCCACCGGCTCGTCGGTGAAGGCCCGTACGGTGCGCCGCTGGGTCACCGCCTCGCGGACCGCCTCGGAGGTGCCGAGCCGGAACATGTCGTCGCGCGCGGAGCGCACCAGCGCCCGCGCGCCCTCGCCGTCCTCGTCCGCGCCGGTGACCACGTGCGGCAGACCGCGCAGGACGGCCACGGGTCGCCCGGCGGCCTTGCCCTTGACCAGGTCGCCCGCCGCCGCGAGTTCGTCGGCGGTGGCGACGACGGTGGCGGAGAGCGGGTTGCCGTGCGCGTCCGTGCCCCCGCGCAGGTCGTCCAGGACCCGCACCCCGGCGGCGCCGATCGCCACGTCGGTCAGACCCGCGCGCCACGGCCGCCCGAAGGTGTCGGTGACGACCACGCCGACGTCGACGCCGAGCGCGTCGCGCAGGCCCTCGCGGATCGCGCGCGCGGAGGCGTCCGGGTCCCGCGGGAGCAGCAGGACCGTGCCCCCGGGCGTGTTGGACGCGTCGACCCCGGCGGCCGCCATGACCAGTCCCTGACGGTTCTCCACGATGCGCAGCGGACCGCGCCGGGCCACCACGCGGACCGTCTCGGCGTCGATCGCGGCCTCACGGTCGGACGCCTCGACGATCCGGCCCTCGGCCTTGGACACGATCTTGGAGGTGACGAGCAGGACGTCCCCGTCGGCGAGCCCCGGTTCGGCGGCCGCGATCAGCTTGGCCAGGTCGTCGCCCGGCGCCACCTCCGGCAGCCCCTCGGGCGCCCAGACGCAGTACTCGCTCGTGCTCACGCGCCCCGCACCTCCTCGGCCAGCGCCAGCGCCTCGCGCGCCATGGCGGCGGCCGCGTCCTCGTCGGTCATCATCAGCGGTACCGCCCGGCAGCGGATGCCGTCCGCCTCCACCCGCTCGACCGTGCCCGCGTCGACGGTGTCGACCAGCCAGCCGTCAAGCAGGCCCGAGCCGTAGTGCGCGGCCACGGCGGCCGCGGTGGACTCCACGCCGACCGCCGCGAGCACCTTGTCGGCCATCCCGCGCACGGGCGCGTCCCCGACGATGGGGGAGAGCCCCACCACCGGCACGCCCGCCTCCGCGATGGCCTCCCGGATGCCGGGCACGGCGAGGATCGTGCCCACCGACACGACCGGGTTGGACGGCGGGAAGAGGACGACGTCCGCCTCGGCGATCGCCTCCAGGACACCGGGCGCGGGCTTGGACTGCTCGGCGCCGACCGGTACGACGGCCTCGGCGGGCACCGAGGCGCGCAGCCGCACCCAGTACTCCTGGAAGTGGACGGCCTTGCGCTCGCCGTCCACCTCCACGGCCACGTGGGTCTCCACCCGGTCGTCGGTCATCGGGATCAGCCTCACACCGGGCTGCCAGCGGGCGCACAGCGCCTCGGTGACGGCGCTCAGCGGGTACCCGGCGTCCAGCATCTGCGTCCGCACGATGTGGGTCGCGAAGTCCCGGTCGCCCAGGCCGAACCAGCCCGGACCCGCGCCGTAGGCCGCCAGTTCCTCCTTGACCCGGAAGCTCTCGTCCTCCCGGCCCCAGCCCTGCTCCTCGTTGATGCCGCCGCCGAGCGTGTACATCACGGTGTCGAGGTCGGGACAGACCTTCAGACCGAAGAGATGGATGTCGTCGCCGGTGTTGCCGATGACCGTGATGTCCGCGTCCGGGGCGGCCTTCTTGAGACCGCGCAGAAACCGGGCACCGCCGATGCCGCCTGCCAGAACCACAATGCGCATGACCACAGTCTGTCAGCCGTCGTGAGCGCTCAGCGGGGCGAGTGGCTCACACCACGGCCGGGCACGGCTCGGCCAGCGGTTCGCCGTGCGGCTCGCCCTGCGCCGACGTGTGCATGGGCATCGCGGTGAGGCCCGGGTAATAGATGTGCAGGCTGACCGCGGGCTCCAGGGAGTCGTTGACCACCTCGTGCACGTATCCGGGTGCGAAGACCCGCTGGGCCCCCGCCGCGAGCACCCGCGTGCCGCGCTCGGTGCGTTCGGTGAGGCGGCCCTCCAGGACGGTGAGGACACCGGAGGAGCGGCCGTGGTCGTGGAGTCCGCTGCCCTGGCCCGGCACCCAGGACAGGAGCCAGACCTCGTAGCCGGGCCCGGTGCGCAGCCGGTGGTACCAGCGGGTGGTGGCGTCGTAGCGGACCAGCCGGGCCCACTGGGCGCGGTCGGCGGCGACCGCGCGGGCCAGCCCGGCGAACTCGGCGACGGTCACCGGATGTTCACGGGGCGGCTGGAGCAGATGGGGTACTTCGAGGATGTCGCCGGCGATCTGGAGATCGTTGTCGCTGTTCATCGGGGTGCTGTGGTCCCTCGGAAGAGGAGTGGGGGGGGCGGAAGGTTCACGCGGCGCTGCCCGGATCACGGGCGTGCGGGATGTCCTGGAGCAGGTGTCAGGACGGGGAGACGCGACCGGACCTGGATGGGTCCGGTGTCCGGCTGGAGCGCGGTGGGCTCAACAGCAAGGACAACAGCAACAGCTTCGGCGGACGAGGGCAGCACCGAAGGACCCGCCGGTGCGGGTCGAGGTGAGCGCCAAGTTCGCGAACATGCCCACTAGAACAGCGGCTCACACCAGCGCTGTCAACTCGATGCCCGGAATGTGGGACATGTTTCACCTCATCCGGTTCATCTGTCAGGTGAAAGGTTTGTTCATCCGATGCTCGGGACACATGGGGCACATCCGGGTGCTCGGGCGCGGACCGCGTGCCCCCACGCGGAACGGGGACGAACACGAGGGCGTCTCTCCTCGTACAGAGGTGGTGCGAGGTCCGCCGTCCCTCCGGGCCCGCACGCGTGTCAAGGTTTATGGCGATTTGAACACTTAACGCACGGCCTTGGTTCCGCAGAGTGAATAACGGGCTCAATAGCAGATCTCGGCTTGACTCGCCCGGAGCAGCACACTTGTAATTTCACTCGTGTCGTTCAGCCGCACGGTTACGGCAACGCACGGGGACGCGAAAGACAGACGAGGGGCGCACATGACCGAGCTGGTGCAGCAACTGCTGGTCGACGACGCGGACGAGGAGCTCGGCTGGCAGGAGCGCGCGCTGTGCGCCCAGACCGACCCCGAGTCCTTCTTCCCCGAGAAGGGCGGCTCGACGAGAGAGGCCAAGAAGGTCTGCCTCGCGTGCGAGGTCCGCTCCGAATGCCTCGAGTACGCCCTCGCCAACGATGAACGTTTCGGCATCTGGGGCGGTCTGTCCGAGCGTGAGCGACGCCGCCTGAAGAAGGCCGCCGTCTGACCGACTCCCGATCACTTTCCGGCCGTTGACGGTCGAGCGGTGGGAAGAGTTCCGCGCATAAGGGGCGAACGGCCCGTCGCCGGTGGGTTGTCCACAGGCGGCGGGCCGTCGTCATGGCCAGCCGATAGTGTGGTCGCTCGTCCGAGACGCCCCGCCCCGCACCAGGGGCGCACGCGTCCACCGCAGTCCATCGAACCGGGGCCCGTACCTCGATGTCCGTGCACAGCCATACGGCAGCCCAACACGACGCTGCCATCCCTGAGTTCCCGCGTCATGTGGTGACCGCCGTCCTCGTCACCCACGACGGCGCCCGCTGGCTGCCCGACGCCCTCGCCGGGCTGATCGGCCAGGAGCGCCCCGTGCAGTACGCGGTGGCGGCCGACACCGGCAGCGCGGACGACTCCGCCCAGTTGGTCGCCGAGGCGCTCGGCGACGCCAACGTCCTGCACCTCGCCCGCCGCACCGGCTTCGGCGCGGCCGTCGAGGAGGTCGACCGGCACGCGCCCGTCCTCACCGCCGACGACCTGCCCTACCTCCGCGGCCTCGGCGGCTGGAACACACCGGGCGGCGCCTGGGGCGACGACGCCTACGACCGGCCCGGCCCGTCGCAGGGCGAACCCGTCCAGTGGCTCTGGCTGCTGCACGACGACTGCGCCCCCGAGCCCGACGCGCTCGCCCAGATGCTGCGCGTCGTGGACAACGAACTCGAGCTGGGCCGGGACGACGTGGCCGTCGTCGGCCCCAAGCTCCGCGGCTGGTACGACCGCAGGCAGCTCCTGGAGGTCGGCGTCTCCATCGCCAACTCCGGCCGCCGCTGGACCGGTCTGGACCGCCGCGAGCAGGACCAGGGTCAGCACGACCACGTGCGCCCCGTCCTCTCCGTCTCCACCGCAGGCATGCTCGTCCGCCGCGACGTCTTCGAGGAACTCGGCGGCTTCGACCGCCGGCTGCCCCTCATGCGCGACGACGTGGACCTGTGCTGGCGCGCCCATCTGGCGGGCCATCGCGTCCTCGTCGCCCCCGACGCGATCGTCCGGCACGCCGAGGCCGCCTCCCGCGAGCGCCGCGCGGTGGACTGCGCGGGCCGCACCGCCGCCTCCCCGCACAAGGTCGACAAGGCGGGCGCGGTACACACCCTGCTCGTCAACACCCGCACCGCCGCCCTGCCCTGGGTGCTGCTGCGCCTCGTCCTCGGCACCCTCCTGCGCACCCTCGCCTACCTCGTCGGCAAGGTGCCAGGGCAGGCCGTGGACGAGATCCGGGGTCTGCTCGGCACCCTGCTGCGCCCCGAACGCATCCTCGCCGCCCGCAAGCGACGCGGGCGCCCGGTCGTCGACAAGGACGAACTCCGCCCGCTCTTCCCGCCGCCCGGCGCGACCATCCGGGTCACGATCGAACAGGTCGCGGCCAACTTCTCCACCAGCTCCGAGTCCGACACCGCCCCCGTCGGACGGCACGGCGGCGGCGGTGACACCGGAAGCGACGACGAGTTCTTCGAGGTCGAGCGGTACGCCCGACTCAAGCGCATCGCCCGCAACCCCGGCCCGGCGCTCTTCCTCGGCCTCCTGGCGATCTCCCTGATCGCCTGCCGCGCCCTGCTCGGCGGCGGTGCCCTCGCCGGCGGCGCCCTGCTGCCCCTCCCGGCCGGCGCGAGCGACCTGTGGGCCACCTACGGCGCCGCCTGGCACCCCGCGGGCGCGGGCGGCACCCCGGCGGCGCCGCCCTACCTGGCGGTCCTCGCCACGCTGGCCTCCCTGCTCCTCGGCTCCACCGGACTCGCCGTCACCGTGCTGCTGGTCGGCTCGGTGCCGCTCGCGGGCTTCACCGCCTACTTCGCCTCCCGGCCCCTGGTCGACTCCCGGCTGCTGCGCGCCTGGGCGGCCATCGCCTACGCCTTCCTGCCCGCCGTCACCGGCGCCCTCTCCGGCGGCCGGGTCGGCACCGCCGTCCTCGCCGTGCTGCTGCCGCTCATCGCGCGCGCCGGAGTCGCCGCGAGCGGCCTCACCAACAGCTCCGGCGGACGCGGCAGTTGGCGCGCCACCTGGGCGTACGCGCTGCTGCTCACCATCACCACCGCGTTCACCCCGGTCGTCTGGCCCGCCGCGCTGGTGCTCGGCCTGGGCGTCCTGGGCCTGCGCCGCTCGGACCTGATCGCGTCCCTGCTGCGCCTCGTCGTCCAACTCGGCACGCCGCTGCTGGTCCTCGCGCCCTGGTCGCTGACCCTGCTCCCGGCGAACTTCTTCGGCGAGGCGGGCCTCGACTACGGCTCCTCCGCCGCCTCGGCGTCCGACCTGCTCGGCACGAGCCCCGGCGGCCCCGGCACCGTGCCCGGCCTGATGCTCGTCGGGCTGGTCCTGGCCGCGCTCGCCGCCCTGCTGCGCTCCGAGCGGCAGTTGGGCATCCGCACCGCGTGGGCCGTCGCCCTGACCGGCTTCATCCTCGCCGTCCTGTCCAACGGCTCCGCCTGGGCCGGACCGGCCACCCTCGTCTACGGCATCGCACTGCTCGCCGCCGCCGCGCTCGGCGCCGACGGGGCACGCGCGCGGGTGGCCGAGCAGAGCTTCGGCTGGCGCCAGCCGGTCGCCGCCCTGATCGCCCTCGCCTCGGTGGTGGGCCCGCTCGTGGCCGCCGTGAGCTGGATGATCGGCGGCGCCGACGGCCCGCTGGAGCGCCGCGACCCGGCACAGGTCCCCGCCTTCGTCGCCGAGGACGCCTCCACCCGCGACCAGGCCCGCACGCTCGTCCTGGACAGCGACTCCACCGCCCAGGTGCGCTACAGCCTGGTCCGGGGCGCGGGCGCCCGCATCGGCGACGCCGAGTTCACCGCCTCCGAGGGCGCGAACGCCCGTCTGGACAAGATCGTCGCCAACCTCGTCGCGGGCTCCGGCGCCGACCAGGCCGGACAGCTCGGTGGGTTCGCCGTGCGCTACGTCCTCGTCCACAAGGGCGCGCCCCGCCAGATCAGCCGCGTCCTGGACGCCACCCCGGGCCTGAGCCGCCTCAGCCAGCAGAACGGCAGCGGGCTGTGGCGCGTCAACGCGCAGGTCTCCCGCGCCGCCATCGTGGACCGGAGCGGCTCCGGCACGCCCAGGTCCGTCGCCGCCGGCCCGGTCGAGATCCACACCACCGTCCCCAGTGGCGCCGACGGCCGGGTCCTCCGGCTCGCCGACTCCGCCGCCGAGGGCTGGACCGCCACCCTGAACGGCAAGCCGCTCACCCGTACCACGGTCGACGGCTGGGCCCAGGGCTTCCGGCTTCCGGCCACCGGCGGCAAGCTGGACGTCACCTACGACGCCCCCTTCACCCACACCCTGTGGCTGTGGGCCCAGGGAGCGCTCGCCGTCGTCCTGGTCGTCCTCGCCCTGCCCGGCCGCCGCCGCGACGTCGACGACGACCTCCCCGACGAGGACCTGCCCACCGCCGACGACCTCGCGGGCGACGGCCGCCGCGCCCGCCGACTGCGCGCCCAGGCCGAGGAACAGGCCGCGCGCGAGGCCGCGCTGCGCGAGCAGGAGGCTCCGGACGCGGACGCCGGGAACCCCGACTTCCCCGAAGGACCTCACGAGGACTTCCCCGAGGGCGACTTCCCGCAGGAACTCCCCGACGGCGCCGTCCCGCACCAGCAGAACTACGCCGAGTGGGACGCCCCCGCCTACGCGGAGGCCACGTACCAGGAGTCCGAGTACACCGAGAGCGAGTACGCGGGCTACCCCGCCGACCAGAACCCCTACCCGTACCAGGACCCCTACCAGGGCGGCTACGGCAACGACCCGTACCAGCCCGGTCAGTCCAACCCCTACGACCCGTACGGCTACGGCGACCCGGCACAGCAGCAGCCCTACGACCCGGCGGCCCACCCGCACGGCTACGACCCCGCCCAGCAGCCCTACGGCACCGGCGACGAGCGCCACGACGGGAGCCAGCAGTGAACCGCACCACCCTGTCCCTCCTCGCCTGCGCCACCGCGCTCGCGGCAGTCACCGCCTACGCCACCGTCGACCCGCCCCAGGCGTCCGGCGCGAGCCCCGCCAGGGCGGCCGCCGAACTGCCCGTGCAGCGCACCGGGCTGCTCTGCCCGGCGCCCAGCTTCTCCGACATCGCCGACACGGCGTACACGTCGTTCACGCCCGTCACCAAGGGCACCGACGGCGGCGGCAAGGCATCCCTCCAGGCGGCCACCGAGGAGACCCCCGACGACTCCGGCTCGGGGAAGAGCGGCAAGGGCAAAAGCGGCCCGGACTCCGAGCCGCCCCTCAAGCCCAAGGACCCCGGCACCCCGGCCACCGGCGACACCTCCGGCGCCGACGCGCCCGCGTTCATCGGCACCGCCGACGGCAGGTACGCGCCCGGCTGGACCGTCCAGGAGACCACCGAGATCGCCGCAGGCACCGGCAGCGGCCTCCAGGGCGTCACCTGCACGCCCGCCGACACCGACTTCTGGTTCCCCGGTGCGAGCACCGCCGCGGGCCGCACCGACTACGTGCACCTGACCAACCCGGACGACTCCGCCGCCGTCGTGGACATCAAGCTCTACGGCAAGGACGGCGCGATCAAGTCGGAGGTCGCCGACGGCATCACGGTCAAGCCGCACGCCAGCGAACCGGTGCTGCTGTCCACCCTCACCGACGAGCGGGAGACCGACCTGACCGTGCACGTCACCGTGCGCAGCGGCCGGGTCGGCGCCGCCGTCCAGGCCCAGGACGACTCCGGAGGCGGCGACTGGCTCGCCGCGTCCGCCGACCCGGCGGGCAGCCTGGTCCTGCCCGGCATCCCCAAGGACGCCACCGACGTGCGCCTGGTCGCCTTCACCCCCGGCGACGACGACGCCGACCTCAAGATCCGCCTAGCCGCCCAGAACGGCACGGTCACCCCGGCCGGGAACGAGACCCTGCACGTCAAGTCCGGCATGACCACCTTCGCCGACCTCGGCGCCGTCACCCGCGGGCAGGCAGGCTCCCTGATCCTCACCCCCAGCGACGACTCGGTGCCCGTGGTGGCCGCGCTGCGCGTCGTTCGGGGCACGGGAGCCAAGCGGGAGACGGCGTACATCCCCGCGACCGCCCCCGTCGGGCGCCGCGCGACCTCGGCCGACAACAGCGGCAAGGGCACCACCCTGGCCCTGACCGCGCCCACCGCCACCGCCACCGTCAAGGTCACCGCCTCGGCGGGCAGCGAGGGCGGCAGCCCGGCCACCAAGACGTTCACCATCAAGGCCGGCACCACCCAGAACGTGGCCGCCCCGGTCCCCTCGGGTCTGAGCGGAACCTACGCGCTCACGGTGGAGCCCGTCTCCGGCGGTCCGGTGTACGGCGCGCGCACCCTGTCGGCGACGGAGGAGGGCGTCCCCGGCTTCACCGTCCAGACGCTGCCGAGCGACCGCGGACTGGTGGCCGTACCGCAGGCCGACCAGGACCTGTCGATCCTTCAGAAGTAGCCCGGCGCGCCGGAGTTCGGGGGGATGGCCGGGTCACGCACGCGTGGCCCGGCCGCTCTTCTCCGTACCGGCCGGTCCAAGCCGTACCGGTCAGTCCTCGCCGTACCGGGGATCGACCGTCTCCGGGGTGAGCCCCAGCAGCTCGGCCACCTGCTCCACCACCACCTCGTGCACCAGCGTGGCCCGCTCCTCGCGGCCCTTGGTGCGGATCTCCACCGGCCGCCGGTAGACCACGACCCGCGCCGGCCGGCCCTCGCGCGCGGGGATGATCCCGCCGAGCGGCACGGCCTCGTCGGCCCACGCGTCGCCCGTGCCCTCGAGCCGGGGCACCTCGAGAACCAGGAAGTCGACCTCGGTCAGTTGCGGCCACCGCCGCTCCAGCCGGTCCACGGAGTCCTGCACCAGATCCGCGAACACCTCGCCACGACTGGCGGCCAGCGGCACCTGGGGAGGCGCGATGGGCCCCCGCATGCCCCGTCCGTGACGATCACGGCGGCGGGGCCCGGGGCCTGCGGCACGGGGCGGTACACGGTTGTCCATCACCGGTGAAGCCTAGTCCCCGGCCGCCCGCCGCGCCCGGCTCCACGCGGCGACCCGCGCCGGACGCCGGTGTCCGCGGAAGACCGGTCCGGCCGTTCCAAGGCTCGTTTCCGTAACTCTCCAAGACCGCCACACACAAGGTAATTGACGACGTTTGTGCCGACTCGTGACGGCTCGCACCCCGCCGGGGAATTGCGCGAACACGCGTCGCAGCAGGTCAACAGGGCTTGTCCGGAAGGGCCTGTGGGGCGGTTCACAGCGCGACACGGTGGAGTGACCTGGTGGAGAGTCGTCGCGGCCCGCTCAAGAGTGCGGTACCGTCCAACGTCGTGAGCCCTGTACGTCGCTGTTCGCGCACCGCCTGCGGCCGACCCGCCGTCGCGACGCTGACGTACGTCTACGCCGACTCGACCGCGGTCCTCGGCCCCCTCGCCACCTACGCCGAACCCCACTGCTACGACCTGTGCGCCGAGCACTCCGAGCGCCTGACCGCCCCGCGCGGCTGGGAGGTCGTCCGCCTGCTCGACGGCTCGGCCCCGGCCCGCCCCAGCGGGGACGACCTGGAGGCCCTCGCCAACGCCGTGCGCGAGGCGGCCCGCCCCCAGGAGCGGGCGGCCGGAGCGGGCGGGGCGCGCACCGCGGACCCCATGGAGGTGGCCCGCCGCGGTCATCTTCGGGTCCTGCGCTCCCCGGACAACTGACGCGGCGTCCGCCTCTTCGCCGCACCCTTGTGGTGTCCCGGCCCCGGCCCTTTGCCCCGGGCGGGTAGTTTTGGGCACCCACAGGACTTTCGGGAGGCTGGGCCGTGACTGCTGATCTGTCGCAGATCGTGAAGGCGTACGACGTGCGCGGAGTGGTCCCGGACCAGTGGGACGAGTCCCTGGCCGCGCTCTTCGGCGCCGCCTTCGCAGAGGTGACCGACGCCCGCGCGATCGTCGTCGGCCACGACATGCGCCCCTCCTCGCCGGGCCTCGCCCGCGCCTTCGCGCGCGGCGCGGCCGACCGCGGCGTGGACGTCACCGAGATCGGCCTCTGCTCCACCGACCAGCTCTACTACGCCTCGGGCGCCCTCGGTCTGCCCGGCGCGATGTTCACCGCCTCGCACAACCCGGCGCGCTACAACGGCATCAAGATGTGCCGCGCGGGCGCCGCCCCGGTCGGCCAGGACACCGGGCTCGCCGAGATCCGCGAACTGGTCGAGCGCCGACTGGAGTCGGGCGCGCCGGCACCGGCCGCCGTGCCCGGCACGCTCACCGCGCGCGACACGCTGGAGGACTACGCCGCCTACCTGCGCTCCCTGGTCGACCTGACCGCGATCCGCCCGCTGAAGGTGGTCGTGGACGCCGGCAACGGCATGGGCGGCCACACCGTGCCCACCGTCCTCGCCGGGCTGCCGCTGACCGTGGTGCCGATGTACTTCGAGCTGGACGGCACCTTCCCGAACCACGAGGCCAACCCCCTGGACCCGGCCAACATCGTGGACCTGCGCAAGCGGGTCGTGCAGGAGGGCGCCGACCTCGGCCTCGCCTTCGACGGCGACGCCGACCGCTGCTTCGTCGTGGACGAGAACGGCGACCCGGTCTCCCCGTCCGCGATCACCGCGCTCGTCGCCGTACGCGAGCTGGCCCGCAACGGCGGCTCCGGCACCGTCATCCACAACCTGATCACCTCCCGCACGGTCCCCGAGGTCGTGCGGGAGAACGGCGGCGAGCCGGTCCGCACCCGCGTCGGCCACTCCTTCATCAAGGCCGAGATGGCCCGCTCCGGCGCGATCTTCGGCGGCGAGCACTCCGCGCACTACTACTTCAAGGACTTCTGGAACGCCGACACGGGCATGTTGGCCGCCCTGCACACCCTCGCCGCCCTCGGCGGGCAGGACGGCCCGCTGTCCTCGCTCGTCGCCGCGTACGACCGCTACGCGGGCTCCGGCGAGATCAACTCCACCGTCGCCGACCAGGCGGACCGTCTCACCGCGATCCGCGCCGCCTACGAGGGCCGCCCCGGCGTCACCCTGGACGACCTCGACGGCCTCACCGTCTCCACCGCCGACTGGTGGTTCAACGTCCGCCCCTCCAACACCGAGCCCCTCCTCCGCCTGAACGCCGAGGCCAAGGACGAGGCCACCATGGAGAAGATCCGCGACGAGGCCCTGGCGATCATCCGCGCCTGAACGCGTCGTCCGCGCCTCCACCGGCAGCGACCGACCGGTCCCGGCAGTGCCGCCGTACGGCGGTAATCTGACCAGCACATCCGTACATCCCGTACCGCCGCCCGAAGGGACACCCCATGGCGCTCGAAGCCGGCCTCCTGCAGATCCTGGCCTGCCCGGCCTGCCACTCCGCGCTCGAGGAGCAGGACGGCGCGCAGGACTCCGAGCAGGGCACCGAGCTGGTCTGCACCGGCCAGGACTGCGGCCTGGCGTACCCGGTCCGCGACGGCATCCCCGTCCTGCTCGTGGACGAGGCGCGCCGCCCGCTGTAGCACCGCCGGGCGCCGGAACCGCACCGCGGTCCGCGTGCCCGACCACACCGACAGGATCCCCGGCGACCGGAGGCTGCCGCCCATGCTCGACGAATCGCTCCTGGACACCCCGGAGGGCCTCGCCGAGGCCGACCACCGAGGGCTCCTGCGCGGAGCGGCGGAGGCCGGAGCCCGGGTCCGTACGGCCGCCCGGCACGCCGTCGAGGCGGGCGTCGGGACCCTGAGGCCGGACGGCCGCCCCCGCGCGGTCCTGATCGCAGGGCCCGGAGCCGCCGCCACCCACGCCGCCGACCTGCTCGGCACCCTGGCCGGACCCGGCAGCCCCGTCATCCGGCTCGCCCCGACCGGGGTGGCCCCGGCCGCCGGCGCCCTGCGCTGGGAACTGCCCGGCTGGGCCGGTTCCGTGGACCTGCTGCTGATCGCCACCCCGGACGGCGGCGAACCGAGCCTGTCCCTCCTGGCCGAACAGGCCTACCGCCGTGGCTGTTCCGTCGTCGCCGTGGCCCCCTCCGGCTCCCCGCTCGGCGAGGCGGTCGCCGGGGCGCACGGTCTCTTCGTCCCGATGGCCACGGCCCCCTACGACCAGGAGGAGCCCCTCGCCGGGGCCTCGCCCGGCGTCTTCTGGGCCCTGCTCACCCCGCTGCTCGCCCTGCTCGACCGCGTCGGACTGCTCGCGGCGGACCCGGACGCCCTTGAGAAGGTCGCGGACCGCCTGGACCGCGTGGCCGAGCGCTGCGGGCCCGCCATCGTGACCTACAGCAACCCGGCGAAGACCCTGGCCGCCGAACTGGCCGACGCGCTCCCGGTCGTCTGGACCGAGGGCACCTCCGCGGGCCCGGCGGGCCGCCGCTTCGCCGCCGCCCTCGCCGAACTCTCCGGACGCCCCGCGCTGGTCGCGGAGCTCCCGGAGGCCCTCGCCGCGCACAGCGCCCTCCTCGCGGGCCCGCTGGCCGCGAGCGCCGACCCCGACGACTTCTTCCGCGACCGCGTGGAGGAGACGCCCGCCCTGCACGCGCGCGTGGTGCTGCTCCGCGACCGCCCCCTCGGCGGTCTCACCGCCGCCCCCGCCGCCCGTGACCTGGCCCTCAGCCACGACACGCCGATCAGCGAACTCGAGCCGGAGGAGGGCGGCGATCTGGAGACCCTCGCGGAACTGATCGCCGTCACGGATTTCGCCGCCGTTTACCTGGCGCTCGCCTCCGCCGCCTGACCTTGCTCCCGGACCGCCCGCCCTCGCAGAGGCGGTCCGGCCCGCGCCCACTCCCGGGCACCGGCCGCGCAGCGCACGTACGGAGACAGAGAAGACACATGGACCGCCTCGACAACACCGTCCGCCCCTACGCGTGGGGCTCGCCCACCGCCATCCCGCGCCTGCTCGGCACCGAGCCGACCGGCGAGCCGCAGGCCGAGATGTGGATGGGCGCCCACCCCGGCGCCCCTTCGCTCACTCCGCGCGGTCCGCTCACCGACGTCATCGCCGCCGACCCCGAGGGCGAACTCGGCGCCGCCGCGGTCGCGAAGTTCGGACCCCGGCTGCCCTTCCTGCTCAAGATCCTCGCCGCGGGCGCCCCGCTCTCCCTCCAGGTCCACCCCGACCTCGCCCAGGCGCGGCAGGGCTACGCCGACGAGGAACGCCGCGGCATCCCGGTGGACGCCCCGGACCGCAACTACAAGGACGCCAACCACAAGCCCGAGCTGATCTGCGCGCTCACCGAGTTCGACGGCCTGTGCGGCTTCCGCCCCGCCGCCGAAGCGGCCGAGCTGCTCGAAGGGCTCGGCGTGGACTCCCTCAAGCCCTACGCCGACGCGCTGCGTGCCCGCCCCGAGGACGCCGCCCTGCGCGAGGTCCTCACCGCGATCCTCACCGCCGACCGCGCGGACATGGCCCGCACCGTCGCCGAGGCGACCGCCGCCTTCACCCGCCTCGACGGCCCCTACGCTCCCTACGCCGGAATAGCCCGGCACTACGCGGGCGACCCCGGCGTCATCGCCGCCCTGCTGCTCAACCACGTCCGGCTCCAGCCCGGCGAGGCCCTGTTCCTCGGCGCGGGCATCCCGCACGCCTACCTCGACGGCCTGGGCGTGGAGATCATGGCCAACTCGGACAACGTCCTGCGCTGCGGCCTGACCCCCAAGCACGTCGACGTCCCCGAGCTGCTGCGGATCGTCCGCTTCGAGTCGAGCGACCCGGGCGTCCTGCGCCCCGAGGCATCGCCGGAGGGTGAGGAGGTCTACGAGACGCCCATCGACGAGTTCCGGCTCTCCCGCCTCGTCCTGCCTGAGGGCGGCGCCGTCCGCGAGCTGACCCGCGACACCCCGCAGATCCTGCTGTGCACGGCGGGCACCGTCCGCGCCGGCGAGCACGAGCTGTCACCCGGCCACTCGGTCTACGTCCCCGCAGGTGAGCGCGTCGACGTGGCCGGAACGGGCACCGTCTTCCGCGCCACTGTGATCGTATGACCGGGCCTGTGGACAACTGACGCCCCGCAACCCCGGTGGGCTGCAACAATGTCCCACCGGCAAAGCACCGGCAAAGACGGGTACACGCCGAGACGGCGTAGACGTACGACAGTGAAGGGACACGCGGACACATGAGCGCGTCAGGCGGTACGAAGGCGATCGTGGCGGCACTCGGTGCCAACCTCGCGATCGCGGTTTCGAAATTCGTGGCGTTCGCGTTCAGCGGCTCCTCGTCGATGCTCGCCGAGGGCGTCCACTCGGTCGCCGATTCCGGCAACCAGTTCCTGCTGCTCATCGGCGGCAAGAAGGCCCAGCGCGAGGCCACCCCGCAGCACCCCTTCGGCTACGGCCGCGAGCGCTACATCTACGCCTTCCTCGTCTCCATCGTCCTGTTCTCCATCGGCGGCATGTTCGCCATCTACGAGGGCTACGAGAAGATCAGCCACCCCCACCCGGTCGAGCACTGGTACTGGCCGGTGGGCGTCCTGGTCTTCGCGATCATCGCCGAGGGCTTCTCCTTCCGCACCGCCATCAAGGAGTCCAACGAACTGCGCGGCAGGCTCTCCTGGGCCCAGTTCATCCGCCGCGCCAAGGCCCCCGAGCTGCCGGTCGTCCTGCTGGAGGACTTCGGCGCGCTCATCGGTCTGGTCCTCGCCCTCATCGGCGTCGGCCTCGCACTCCTCACCGGCGACGGCGTCTGGGACGGCATCGGCACCGTCTGCATCGGTGTCCTGCTCGTCCTGATCGCCCTCGTCCTCGCCGCCGAGACCAAGTCCCTGCTCCTCGGCGAGGCCGCCGGGATCGAGGACGTCAAGAAGATCGAGGCCGCCATCGTCGACGGCGACACGGTCACCGGCGTCATCCACATGCGCACCCTCCACCTCGGCCCCGAGGAACTGCTCGTCGCCGCCAAGATCGCCGTCGAGCACGACGACACGGCCGCCGAGGTCGCGCACGCCATCAACGCCGCCGAGGCCCGCATCCGCGAGGCCGTCCCGATCGCCCGCGTCATCTACCTCGAGCCCGACATCTACAGCGAGGCCGAAGCCGCCAAGGGTCCTGACCCCGAAGCCACTCCCGGCGGACCCACCCCCCACCCCGCCGATCACTGAGCCACCGCTCCGCCCACCCGGTCACCTCGTCCGACGGGGCCCGCCCACACCCGGGCGGGCCCCGTCGGCCGTACCGGACACCCCACCGGCCCGAGAGGCGGACTGGGGCAGCCCGCGCCTGCGGTGTTAGCTTGGGACGGAGCCAGACGTCGCTGCTGATGGCGGTCGGGCGGTCCCCAGCGGACCGGCCGAGGGAGAGAGGGCCTCCGACGGACTGCGCTGCGCGCACCCGGGCACGCCCGTGTCCTCTTTTCGGGCACCCTTGTGTCCGTCGCCGCGCAGACCAGCCCTACCCACCTCGCCCCAACTCCGAGGAGCAGCCCGCAATGACGACTGTCGACAACCGACAGGACTTCAAGGTCGCCGACCTCTCCCTGGCCGAGTTCGGCCGCAAGGAGATCACCCTCGCCGAGCACGAGATGCCCGGCCTGATGGCGATCCGCAAGGAGTACGCCGAGGCCCAGCCGCTGGCCGGCGCCCGCGTCACCGGCTCCCTGCACATGACCGTGCAGACCGCCGTGCTCATCGAGACCCTGGTCGCCCTCGGCGCCGAGGTCCGCTGGGCCTCCTGCAACATCTTCTCCACCCAGGACCACGCGGCCGCCGCCATCGCCGTCGGCCCGAACGGTACGCCCGACAACCCGCAGGGCGTCCCGGTCTTCGCCTGGAAGGGCGAGACCCTGGAGGAGTACTGGTGGTGCACCGAGCAGGCCCTGACCTGGCCGAACAGCCCCACCGGCGGCCCGAACATGATCCTGGACGACGGCGGTGACGCCACCCTCCTCGTCCACAAGGGCGTCGAGTACGAGAAGGACGGCAAGGTCCCCTCGCCCGACACCGCCGAGTCCGACGAGCACCGCGTCATCCTGGAGCTGCTCAACCGCACCATCAGCGACGGCTCCCAGAAGTGGACCCTGCTGGCCTCCGAGATCCGCGGCGTGACCGAGGAGACCACCACCGGCGTCCACCGCCTGTACGAGATGCAGCGCGACGGCGACCTGCTCTTCCCGGCGATCAACGTGAACGACGCCGTCACGAAGTCGAAGTTCGACAACAAGTACGGCTGCCGCCACTCCCTGATCGACGGGATCAACCGCGCCACCGACGTCCTGATCGGCGGCAAGACCGCCGTCGTCTGCGGCTACGGCGACGTCGGCAAGGGCTGCGCCGAGTCCCTGCGCGGCCAGGGCGCCCGCGTGATCATCACCGAGATCGACCCGATCTGCGCGCTCCAGGCGGCCATGGACGGCTACCAGGTCACGACCCTCGACGAGGTCGTCGACAAGGCCGACATCTTCGTCACCACGACGGGCAACAAGGACATCATCATGGCCGCCGACATGGCCAAGATGAAGCACCAGGCCATCGTCGGCAACATCGGCCACTTCGACAACGAGATCGACATGGCCGGCCTCGCCAAGATCCCCGGCATCGTCAAGGACGAGGTCAAGCCGCAGGTCCACACCTGGACCTTCCCCGACGGCAAGGTGATCATCGTCCTGTCCGAGGGCCGCCTGCTGAACCTGGGCAACGCCACCGGTCACCCCTCGTTCGTGATGTCCAACTCCTTCGCGGACCAGACCCTGGCCCAGATCGAGCTGTTCACCAAGCCCGACGAGTACCCGACCGGCGTCTACGTGCTCCCCAAGCACCTGGACGAGAAGGTCGCCCGCCTCCACCTGGACTCGCTCGGCGTCAAGCTCACCAAGCTGCGTCCCGAGCAGGCCGCGTACATCGGCGTCGAGGTCGACGGCCCCTTCAAGTCGGACCACTACCGCTACTGAGCGACCCGGACAGGCCCCCGCACCCCCGTGCCGGGGGCCTGCCCCGCTCCGGCCGACCGTCGGCCCGCGGCCGCACCGTCAGCCCGCCAGACCCCAGGACCCGTCATGCCGCGTGGCCGCTATTCGCTGCACGATCCGCACGATCACACCCCTCTCGCGGAAGAACACTTCCACTGCGCCCCCGGCCCCTCCGGCTGGCGCTACGTCTCGCAGCTCACCACCCCGGCCGGCGACCACAGCGGCTCCGTCGACCTCGCCCTGGACGACCTCGGCCGCCCCCTGCGCCTCGAAATCCACGCGGGTGACTGGCAGGTACGCGGCGCCGCCCTCGACGGCATCTCCTGGGTCCGCACGGACCCCACCGGGACCGAGGCCACCGAAGGCAATGTGCGCGCCCACGCCTTCACCGGCACGTCCCCCGCGTTCCTCGTCGCCACCGCCCGTCTGCTGCGCCTCACCCCCTCGTCCACCGCCACCCGGGTACGCCTCGTCGCCCTCACCGACCCGGTGCTCGCCCCACGCACCCTGGACCAGTCCTGGGCCTTGGTCGACAGAGAAACACACCCCACTGACAACGGCCCCCTGATCGTGGACGAATACCAGGTCACAGCCCTGGACACCGGGGAACAGCACACCGTGCACCTCGCCGGGGACGTGGTCCTCTCCGCCCCCGGCATCGAGTTGGAAGACCTCCAGTCCCCACCGTCGACGTTCGACTGAGAACCGAGCCCGGAGAACCGGGCCCGAGAACCGGGACGCCGCTCAGGCCGGGGGGACGAACCCGGTCGGCCGGGAACCGGAATCCTGCGCCTTCACCGCGGGCGCCTGCTCCACCGGAGCCTCGTGGACCGGAGCCCCGTGCGCCGCAGCGCTGCCCGGCGCGGCCCAGCCACCACCGCTCGGCCCGTATCCACCGCTGCCCGGCACATCCCCACCGGTCTCCGCCGCCCGAGCCGCGCCGCCGTCCGCCTGCGCCTCGGCCTGACGGGCCTGCCGCTCCTGGACCACGGCGGCCAGAAAGACCGCCGGAGGCAGATCCCGCGGAACCGCCGTCCCCGTGCACCCCGCCAGATCCGCCGCGAGCCGCCCCGCCATCGCCGCCGACACCTGCGGATCGAGCTGACGCATCCGCCCCAGGTACTGCCGGACGGCGAGCCACAGACCGTCCGGCACCGCCGACAGATCCAGCTCGGCGAACCGCTCCCCGACCCACGGCGGCGGCGCCTGCACCGGCCACGCCCGCCCCACCGGAACCCGCTCCCGCACCACCAGCGTGCCCGCGAACACATCCCCAAGACGCCGACCGCGCGCCGACACCAGTGACGCGATGCACGCCACCACCCCGAACGTCAGCAGGATCTCGACCACCCCGACGGCACCGCGCACCAACGCGTGCCGGAACCGGATCGGCCCCCCGTCGTCCCGCACCACCCGCAGCCCGAACACCAGCTTCCCCACCGAGCGCCCGTGGCTGAGCGTCTCCACCGCTATGGGAGCACCGACCAGCACCAGCAGGAACACCGCGATCGCCAGCGCCGTCTGCGCCGCGTCGTCCAGCGACGCGGTCGCCAGCAGGACCACGATGGACACACCGATGTACACGAACATGGCCACGACCAGGTCCAGAAACACGGCCAGAGCCCTGCTCGGCAGCTTCGCGGGCCGCAGTTCGAGCGCCACCGCCTCCCCGGTCACCAACTCGCTCATGCCCCGCCGTCCTTCCCCTGGTCCGCCCCTTGGGGCAAGTCTGCCAAGCTGAGCGCACATCGCGTCGCGGTACGACAAGCTGACAGCAGCACGCGCAACGACGACCGGCCGAGGAGCAGGCGGACCCCATGGACCTGGACGTCTTCGTCTACGCACACCGAGCCGAGTGGGATCGCCTCGACGCCCTGACCAGCCGCAGGCGCCGGCTCAACGGCGCCGAGACCGACGAGCTGATCACGCTCTACCAGCGCACGGCCACCCATCTCTCCCTGATCCAGTCCAGCGCGCCGGACCCCCAGCTCACCGGCCGCCTCAGCCGACTCGTCGCCCGCGCCCGCAGCGCCGTCACCGGAACCCGCCGCGCCTCCTGGCGCGACGCCGCCCGCTTCCTGAGCCAGGGCTTCCCGGCCGCGGTCTACCGGACCCGCCACTGGTGGGCGCCCACCGCACTCGTCTCGACAGCCGTCGCGATCCTGCTGGGCTGGTGGATCGGCACGCACCCGGAGGTACGCGCCACCATCGCGGCCCCCGCCCACCTCCGCGAGCTGACCCGCCCCGGCGGCGAGTACGAGACCTACTACTCGAGCCACCCGGCCGCCTCCTTCGCCGCACAGGTGTGGACGAACAATGCCCAGGCCGCCGCGATGTGCCTGGTCCTGGGTGTCTTCCTGGGGCTGCCCGTGCTCTGGATCCTCTTCCAGAACATGCTCAACCTCGGCATCGGCTTCGGCCTCATGTCCTCCGCCGGCCGCCTCGACACCTTCCTCGGTCTGGTCCTCCCGCACGGCCTGCTCGAACTGACCGCCGTCTTCGTCGCAGCCGGTACGGGCCTCCGTCTCGGCTGGACGGTGATCGACCCCGGTCCGCGAAGCCGACGCACGGCACTGGCGGAAGAAGGCCGCGCGGCCGTCGGCATGGCCATCGGCCTCGCCCTGGTCCTGTTCGTCTCCGGCGCCATCGAAGGCTTCGTGACCCCCTCCGGCCTGCCCACCTGGGCCCGCATCGGCATCGGCATCGCCGCCGAGCTGGCTTTCCTGACCTACGTCTATGTCCTCGGTGGCCGCGCGGTCCGCGCCGGTGAGACGGGCGACCTCATGGCCGCCGAGCGCAGCTCGACCGTCCCCACAGCCGCCTGATGTGCGTAAACGGCCTGTGAGCTGCTAGTCTCCTGATCGCCCCGAGAAACCCGTTGACACGGGTAGACCGGGGAGGTAGAGTCAAACAGTTGCCTGGAGCTGGACAAGCTCAAGGTTGACCGCTAGAATCTATCTGCTTCCCGAAGAAGTCGCTCAGGCGAATCCGAGAAGCACAATCCGATTACTCAGAAATGAGCGGCCGGTAAGACCGGCCAAAAACTTCTGATAGAGTCGGAACCGCCGGAAAGGGAAACGCGAAAGCGAGAACCTGGAAAGCACCGAGGAAATCGGATCGGAAAAAGATCTGATAGAGTCGGAAACACCGAAGGGA